>JAZQKX010000029.1:0-176596 GCA_045542355.1 Acutalibacteraceae bacterium | reverse complement strand
CTGATAAGCGTAAACTTCACTCATCTCTGCCGCACGAATAACCTGTGATTTTTTTAGGTCATATTTTGCGATTAATTCATCTAAAAGCTGTGACAAATCCTCTTTAACCATATAGTCTTTATTTTCACTATAAAAGGTCTTGAAATCGGGACTAAGGCCGAGTTCTTCTACGATTTTTGAAGTATCTTTTACCATAAGCAACACCAAATTTAATTCTTTATAAATTAGTTATATATCGTTAATATCATTATAATAAACAAGCCGTGCTTTGTCAACTTACGACAAAGTACGGCATTTTTTCTTTTTCTATGCTGTCAGCATAAGACTTTTTAGTGTTAATGAATTACATTTAAGATAAGAACGGAGGTAACTAAATGGAAAAAATCATTAACAAACTGTTTTCTGACTATCTTTCCGAGCATAACATTGCATCAAATCCCGAGTATTCTGCCCTCGCTAAAAGTGCACTTCAAAAAGAGAAAGAACTCAGAAACAAGTTAAACGAAGACCAAACAAAAAGTTTTGAGGAGTTATTTGAACTTACCTCCCAGATACACTTTTTAGAAGTTAAAGATGCTTTTTTTAATGCATGCAAACTAGGCGCAAAGGCCTCAAAAGAATTTATTACTTAAGTTCTTGTTCGAGTTCTTTATATTCGGGCGTATCAAAAAACTCCATTACTGTGATCTCGAGACCATCACAAATCTTTTTAAGGGTTACTATACCGGGATTCTTGCTCTCACCATTCAAAATGCTTTTAATGGTAGCTTGCGGAATACCGCACATATAACTAAGAGCATTCGGTGTAATTTTACGCTCACGACAAAGCTCATAAATTCTGTTAACTGTAAATTCGCAAATACCCATACATATCACCTACATAGTTAGTATTTCTATATATAGATGATAAATCACTATAAAATTCTTTGTTAGTTATTTATCACTAATAGCCGTTGACTTATCCTGTCGAATGATGTATAATTAGTGATATATAACTAACTTGTATTTACGTTACGGAGGTATAAAAAATGAAAGGATCATTACTCAAAAAAACACTCTCAGTGATCGTTGCCATCGTGCTTATGATTGGCATTTCTTTCGGCACAGCAACGATCATCCGCAAAAAAGGCAGTATCCCTGCTTCAACTACTATTACAAATGGCTTATCGGCCTACGAATTGGCGGTTGAAAATGGCTATAAAGGTACTGTGCAGGAGTGGCTTGAATCCCTGTCCGGTAAATCCGCCTATGAGATTGCAGTAGATGGCGGCTATAAGGGAACAGAAGCCGAATGGACTACTGCACTCACAAAACTGGCGAACAGTGATGCGGTTGGAATTAAAACAGCATCCTTCAACTCCAAAGGCGAACTTGTTTTGACTCTTTCCGATGAAACAACGATAAATCTTGGCAAAGCAGTTGGCGTTGATGGCGTAAACGGAAAAGACGGAATCAACGGTCAAGACGGTAAGACCGGTGCCGACGGTAAAGATGGCACCAATGGCAAAGATGGTGCTGATGGACAAGACGGTGCTGATGGTAAAGACGGTCCCAACGGCAAAGATGGCGTAAATGGCAAGAATGGTATCGGCATTTCGAATGTTGACATCAACGATTCCGGCGAACTTGTGCTGTCCTTTTCTGACGAAAAGACTGTTAATCTCGGCAAGGTTGTTGGGACAAGCGGATTGAACGGCCTTTCTGCCTATGAAATCGCCGTACTGACCGGCAAAACTACGGCAACCAGCGAAGCTGAATGGATCGAAAACCTTAAAGGCGCGAAAGGTGACAAAGGTGACAAGGGTGATACTGGTTCTGCCGGCGATACCCCTTACATAAAAGATGGCAATTGGTGGATTGGTACAACTGATACAGGCATTGCCGCCCAAGGTCCGCAAGGTCAAGCCGGCGACAAAGGAGATAAAGGTGAAAAGGGAGATAAAGGTAACCAAGGCGACAAGGGAGATAAAGGCGATAAAGGTGATGCCGGTTCCACTGGTGCTGCGGGTCTCACTCCTCATATTGACACAAACGGAAACTGGTGGATCGGTACAACTGACACCGGTATTCGTGCAAATGGCAAATCGGCGTACGAAGTAGCCCTTGAAAACAACCCCAATTTAACCTATGAACAGTGGACGGAATCCTTGAAAGGTGCTACCGGGGCGAATGGTAAATCTGCTTATGAACTGGCAGTTGAAACAGGCCTTGTTTCCTCCACGGTAACCGTTGAAAATTGGCTTGCCTCTTTAAAGGGTGCTAATGGTGAAGATGGCATTTCGCCTGTCGTTCGTATTAACTCTACAACAAACGAATGGGAGATCTCCATTGACGGCGGTGTCAATTACACTTCTACCGGCGTTAAGGCTACCGGTGAAAAAGGTGCTGACGGACAAAATGGCGCCAAAGGCGAAAAAGGTGCCGATGGCATCTCTCCTAAAATCAGAATAAACAGTGATAATGAATGGGAAGTTTCTATCGATAACGGCGAAACATATACTTCTACAGGCGTTAAAGCCACAGGTGCAAACGGTAAAGATGGTGTAGATGGCGATGATGGTCTCACCCCCGAAATTAAAGACGGTGTTTGGTGGATAGGTGAAAGAAATACCGGTATCATAGCTGAAGGTATAAAAGGAGAAAACGGTAAAGACGCTGTTACTCCGCAAATCCGCATTGATGCGGCTACAAATATGTGGGAAATTTCTAGCGATGGCGGCAAAACTTTCACCACGACTAATGTAAAGGCTACTGGTGATAAGGGCGCAACAGGTGCCAAAGGTCAAGACGGTGAATCTGCTTATGAGATGGCAAAACGGTTAGGTCTTACCAACGCCGATAGCGAAACGACATTTATTGAAAGCTTGAAAGGCGAAAACGGCATCTCTCCCGAAATTGGTGAGAACGGCAACTGGTGGATTGGCACGACTGACACCGGTGTTAAAGCTATGGGCGAAAAAGGTGAAGACGGCGATACGCCCTACATCAACAATGAGGGCTTCTGGTGCATCAGCGAAACAGTTACAACATTTAAAGCTGCCGGTACAAACGGCAACGATGGAGATACTCCGTATATCAATGCAGATGGTTTCTGGGTGATAGGTGATCAGACCACTACTGTTAAAGCGAAGGGTATAAACGGTACCACACCGCACATCAGTGATGACGGTTATTGGTATATCGGCACCGAGAAAACCACCCAAAAAGCACAGGGTGAAAAAGGTGCTGACGGTGTTGGCATTGATAACATCACGCTTTCTGACGGCGTGATGACCATCACCCTTACCAACAGCGAAAAGGTTTATAAGTTTGAAAACTTAAAGGGTGCAGACGGAATAACACCTCAGCTTATTATTGAGGATGGTAAATGGAAAGTATCTTATGATAACGGAACATCTTATACTGAGCTTGGCAATGCTACAGGTGCCGATGGTATAACACCCTCTATCACCGAAGATGGATATTGGAAATTCGGCGACACTGTAACGCCCTACAAAGCAGTTGCCGTTGACGGTAAAAATGGTATTACCCCGCAACTTAAAATTGAAAATGATAAATGGTATGTATCTTATGATAAAGGTACAAGTTATACTGAACTTGGTGCTGCCAAGGGAGATAAGGGAGATGACGGTGATAACGGAATCAGCCCCACCATTAAAGAGGGATATTGGTATATCGGCGACCAAAATACCAACGTAAGAGCGCAAGGCATAGACGGTACAAATGGTACTAACGGTATTACGCCTATTCTGAAGATTGAGAATGACTATTGGTATGTTTCTTATGATAACGGTAATAATTACACCTCGTTTAATACTAAGGCTGTAGGTGAAGACGGTCAAAAGGGCGATAAAGGTATTACACCCTTACTTAAAATCGGTGAAGATAATTACTGGTATGTTTCTTATGATGACGGTGAGAATTATTCTTCTCTAAATGTAAAAGCTACAGGCGCTAATGGAACCAATGGTAGTAACGGTCAAAATGGTGCGGATGGAACTACACCTATGCTTAAAATTGGTGAAGATAATTATTGGTACGTATCTTACGATAAGGGTAATAGTTATTCTTCACTTAATGTTAAAGCGACAGGTGCAGACGGTAAAAACGGAGCGGACGGTAAAACTCCCGAAATTATCGAAGGTTATTGGTATGTTGATGGCAAGTCCACAGGTGTAAGAGCCGAAGGAGTGGATGGTGTTAATGGCAAAACACCTTATATCCAAGATGGTACTTGGTGGATCGATGGCGTTGATACCGAAGTACCAGTCACCGGTCAAAACGGTGCTAATGGCGAAAACGGTAAAACGCCTGAGATCGGCTCGAACGGTAACTGGTGGATTGATGGTGCGGATACCGGTAAAACTGCTATTGCGACTGATGGTAAAGACGGCGATGGTATCGTAGGTATCACCGTCAACGAAAACAATTACCTCGTTATCGATATGAAATACGGCGAGGACATCGTTATCGAAAAATCCATTGTTGGTCCGGCAGGTAAAGACGGCAAAAATGGTGCTGACGGTAAGAACGGAAATGGTATTAAATCCATAACCCTTACTGACGATTATAAGCTTGTTATTGAAACGGATACCGGCACCACCACGTTAGATTCCATTCGCGGAGAAAAGGGCGAAAAGGGTACAGGAATCAAATCTATCGCATTGAATGATAACTTTGAGCTTGTCTTTACGATGGATGACGAGGCTAACACTGCCCATACTGTTACCGGCTCTCTTAAAGGTGCAGACGGCGTTGGCGTAGAAGAAGTTAAAATCGAAGATGGTATTTTGAAAATCAAATACACCAATTCCGATACCTTTGTTGAACTTGGAAAAGTCAAGGGCGAAAAGGGCGACACTGGTGCTACCGGCCCCCAAGGCCCCCAAGGCCCGGCTGGTAACGATGGCGTTGATGGTGATTCCACCTATGATATCGCAGTTAAAAATGGGTTTGAAGGTTCTGAAACCGAATGGCTTGCCTCGCTTGCCGGCAGAGGTATTGTTAAAACCGAAATTTCAGGCACAAATCTTATTATTTACTATACCGATAATACTACCGAAACACACGATTTGAGTGAAATTATTAGTGACCCTAACGAAAAAGAAATTTTAGTTTTCAGCGAACTTGAAGATGGTACTTACGGTGTTATGGCAGGTGGAATGGCAAAATACGAGGCTGTTATTGAAATTCCCGAAACATATAATGAAATTGCGGTTACTCAAATTTTAGATGACGGTTTTAAAAATCTAACAACATTACAAAAAGTAATAATTCCAGATAGTATAACGGTTATTGGCATAAATGCTTTTTATAACTGCATCGGTTTAGATACTGTATCTCAATCTGATAATCTATTGAGAATAGAACCATATGCCTTTTATGGTTGTCAATCTCTTGAAACGATTGTCATTCCAGATTCTATAACTTATATAGGTAATCACGCTTTTTATCAAGCAGGATTGACTAGTGTTGATTTTCCTATGGAAAAGAATTGGAAAATTTCGACATTTAAAGGTTCCTCTTACAATTACACAGCAAACACACTCATATATGATAGCGAATATAGAATTAGGTTTTGCCGAAATGGCAGTACTAGTACTGTTGATTATTCTACAACTTTTACTAGTAAAAAAGTTCCAGTAATGCTTACAGGAAAATTCACCGAGGATTATATGTTAGGAGTAAATAGCCGCTCATTTACTGGCTATATGTATGAAGGTAATTGGACATATTCATAAAAAATTGAATATATCAAAAGATACAAATTTCTTTAATTAAGGAGATGTTATTAATGACAGCTTTATTAGAAATAAAAGAAAAGGAGTTAGAGATTAGTGCATACTCGTTTAACAACGATGTAATTATTCAAAAAACCGAGACGTTGCTTTGGTCTCTATTCAAGAAATTTCCCGAAAATAAAGAGCCCGAAGAAATTGCCGCAAAGGTTTTGCTTATTGACCGCTTATATTCTACACAAATTTTCAATTATAAGAAAATAGAGTTTTTAAGTGAAGTTGTTGAAAATATCCGCACTATCACTGATTTTGATGAGCGTGTAAAAAACGGTGATCCTACTGTTGTGTGCGAGATTTATCGTGGCTTTAAAACTAAAATGTTTTCTTTTGCAACAAAGTACTGTTGCTTACATAACACAATTATTTATGGTAGAGATGATTATAGTATTTACGATTCGGCAGTACATAAGCTTTTACCTAAATATGCAAAGCAGGTGGGCGAAAAACTTACCGGAACACAAATAGAACGGTGGAAAAACATTGGTGACTACAAGGCTTTTAACGATGCAGTAGACATTGTTTTGGATAAAGCTGAAATCAAAATACCGGGAAGAAAGCGGAAATTCGATTTATTCCTTTGGTCGCAAAGAAATAGTCTTTAGGTCATTGATTTATTTTTGTAAAAAGTTTTTAATGTGGACAAGTATTATTAGTGATGGTTAATTTGTAAATATAGGAGAATAAAACTTAAATTGAAAAACAGCATTTGTTTAAATATGAACAAGTGCTGTTTTTAACTATCTTTTGAATAATCATATATTGCTGGAATTTTATTAAAATTGCATACACCAAAAATCAAGTGTTTATGGGGCTTGGGGGCTGTTTTTTGTATGATAAATAATTGCTAAAACTGGCATATCTACGTTGGGTAGAGCAGTTTTATGCAAAAAAGTGTTGCGGCGACTGTAAAGTCGCCGCAGTGCAAAAACAAAAAGAGAGGTGCGCCAACCACTTAGCACACCCCTCATAAAAAAGGACTATGATAAGTATAGCAATGCAAAAATAGTTCGTCAAATATTAGAAGCGGTTTTTACATAAATATTTTTGTTCGGAAAATTTTAAGAAATTTTATTGACAATAAATTTAATAATTTGTATAATAAATATGGAAACAGGTTTGATTGAGTCTTCTTTATGAAGATATAGGTTTGATGCACTAGGTCGGATTTCTCTTATAGGAGGAGTCCGCCTTTTTTATATCCGCAAGGGTAGATAATTAAAATAAATCCCATCTGGAATTACGTAAGCCGTAAAACAGTCTTAACGATTGTTTTGCGGCTCTTTCTTAGTTTTTGCCCTATGTTAGATTGTTGCAAAAATTAGCAAAAATAATTAAGTTTAAAAATTGTTTCAATCTAACATAGGGTAAAAGTGTTACAAACCCTGTGTTTATGCAGATTTCAAAACTTTAATTAACAATATAAATTTTAAAAATCTAACAGGCTTACGTTGGGTGGTGTGGTTTAACTGAAAAAAGGGGGATTTTGCGGCGACTGTTAAGTCGCCGCGGTGCAGAAAAAGTTGCTTTGATTTTGTTGGAAATTTGTGTGTGGTAGTCGTTTTTGATTTGGAGGTGGTGCAGAAAAGGACATATATTTTTGTAGTTTAGAATAAAAATAGTATGATTATATTTTAAGGAGGAAATAAAAATGACCGATAGAAAAACACAGTATAATGTCATTAACATTTTCTCCGGTAGCAACAATATAGAAATGAAAGCAAAGATTAATGAAATTATTAGAAATCTTTGCGTTACCGAACTTGAAATTATAGCCGGTTTGGAATATAATGAAGATACAACATTGCTTGGCGATGCTCTGGATTTGAAAAGAGGGGGCATCGAACAATGTTAACTGAAATTGCGGATATTTACGTCAGGCTTTCAGATCAGGATAGAGATAAAAAAGATAAGTCCGATGAAAGCGAAAGTATCCAAAACCAAAAAACAATGCTTATTAAATATTGCATTGAAAGAGGGTGGCAGATTAACGATATTTATTGCGATGAAGATTACAGCGGTGCCGATAGCAAACGCCCTGCATGGAATCAGGTTTTAAAAGACTGCGAAGAAGGCAGATGCTCGATAGTTGTTTGTAAAACTCAGTCAAGATTTTCGCGTGATATGGAAATGATTGAAAAGTATATTCACGGAAAATTTCTTGAATGGGGCATACGCTTTGTCGGTGTGGTTGACAATGCCGATACCAATGTTAAGGGCAATAAAAAAGCAAGGCAGATAAACGGTCTTGTAAACGAATGGTATCTTGAAGACCTTTCTGAAAACATAAAATCTACATTAAGTGCAAAAAGAAAAAACGGTGAGTTTGTCGGCTCATTTGCGCCGTATGGCTACTTAGTTGACCCCAACAATAAAAATCACCTTATTGTTGATGAAATTGCAGCTCCTGTGGTGCAAAGAATTTTTGATATGTACATAATGGGCAGCGGATATATTGCAATTGCAAAAGCGCTTAATGAGGATAAAATACCGCCGCCATGTGTCAGAAAAAAGCAGTTAGGCTCTAAATACTATAACGGTAACTATGAGAAAAGCCATTCGCCGACAACTGTTTGGACCGACTCGGCTGTATATGCTATTCTTCGCCGATATACCTACACAGGTGCGCTTGTTCAAGGGCGACAGGAAATTGTTAATTACAAGACCAAAAAACGTCGCACAAAGCCACAAGACCAGTGGGATATAATAGAAGATATGCACGAGCCGATTATATCAAAGGAAACCTTTTACAAGGCACACAACATACGACTTCAACGAGGTAAGGGACAGAAAATACCGAGCGGTAGTTGTTACTCGTTGGCAAAAAAGGTTTTTTGCGGTGAGTGTGGCAACACGATGTGGAAGATGAGCTACAAGCTTCGTGACGGACGGTACAATTATTTATGTTGCAGAACTCGAAAATCTTCAAATGGTGTTTGCAACAATGAGCACAGTATGCGCCTTGACGAATTAGAGCAAATAATTCTCCAAGAGATTAACAAGCTTTTGGACAACTATTATGACGAAAAGGCAATCGGTAAAATTAAAGCGCCTAAAAAGGATAGCAAAGTTCAAAAGTCTATGGTTGCAGAAATCAAAGAGCTTGAGGACAAAATCAAGCGTAACGATGCCCGAATGGCACAAATGTATACAGATAAGTTGGACGGCATTATAACAGCGGACGAGTTTTCAACCTACCGCGAAAGGTATAGGCAAGAAACCACAGACTATCAAAATCGCATAAATATTTTAACTGCACAATTAAATGAATTAAGCGGAAGTAAAAACGCGGCAGACACAAAATTTATACTCGATAAATATAAACATATAGACGCGCTGACCTTTGAAATTGCCAATGAATTTATAAGCAAAATATTTATTGGAAAGCTCAAAAAGGATGGCAAGAGGGAAATCAAGATTGAGTGGAAAATTTAGGCGTTTTCCACAGTCAAAAAACGACAAAATATACAAGATTAACAAAAAAGTATAGTATTAGCTAACTCAGCCCACGGTGGTTTTGACGGCGGTGCTGTGGCTCCCGACGGAACAGAAGAAAAAGACCTCAACCTCAATATTTCTCTTAAATTACAAAAAATTTTGGAGCTTTACGGTTTTGATACAATTATGACCCGCACCTCTGATATTGCTTTAGGCGGAGGTAAAGACAGTGGCACCACCAAGCAAAACGACCTGATTGAGCGGGTAGAAATTATGAATTCCCAAAAGGATGCCATAGTCATTAGTGTGCACCAGAACAAATTCGAGCAACAGTCGGTCAAGGGCTTACAGGTCTTTTACAACCAAAATACAGAGGGTGCAAAAGCTCTGGGCGAAGCCATACAAGGGTATGTAAACGAAAACCTGCAAAGTGAAAAGCCTCGATATGCAAAGAGTGATACCCGCAAGGTTAAAATTCTCGAAAAATCCACCAACCCAACGGTCATTGTGGAATGTGGATTCATAAGCAATCCTATAGATTTGGAAAACCTAAAGAATGAAGATTATTGCTATACCCTTTCCTTTTGTATAGCAAACGGAATATTAAATTATATGCAAGGAGAAAAAAATGTCACCTAAGATTAAGACGATGTTTGTATGCAGCGAATGCGGTTATGAAAACCCAAAATGGTCGGGAAAATGTCCCGAATGCGGAAGTTGGAACACCATGAACGAGGAGACTCCACAGCCTGTGCTGGGGAGCGCAAGGGCGGCGATATCCACCCGTCACCTCACCGCCTCACCCGTCACCGAAATTGATATAGAAAACGAGCATCGTTACAAAAGCCGTATCGGTGAGCTTGACCGAGTTATGGGTGGCGGCATCGTTAAGGGCTCTGTTAATCTTTTAAGCGGTGAACCCGGCATTGGTAAATCCACAATTCTTCTGCAAATTTGCGGAAAAATCGCCTTCAACTATAAAATACTTTATGTATCGGGAGAGGAATCCTCCCGTCAATTAAAGCTTCGTGCACAGCGTCTACAGGTTACAAACAACAATCTGTTGATAATGGCGGAAAACGATGCCGAGGCAATCTGCGAATACATACGAAACACCAAACCCGATATAGTTATGATAGACTCGATTCAGACCATGTGCATAAGTGAACTCAACACCTCGGCGGGAAGTATCTCTCAGGTAAGAGAATGCACCAATCTCTTTATGCGCACAGCAAAGGCTTTGGATATCCCTATGTTCATAATAGGTCACGTTAATAAAGACGGTGGTATCGCCGGTCCAAAAGTAATGGAGCACATTGTTGATGCGGTACTGTATTTCGAGGGTGACCGCAACTATTCCTACCGACTGCTTCGCGCTACCAAAAACCGTTTCGGCTCCACCAACGAAATTGGCGTTTTTGAAATGCGTGAGGATGGACTCCACGAAGTCCCCAACCCTTCCCAGATGCTACTTTCGGGCAGAAGCGCTGATGTTTCAGGTACATGCATTGCCTGTACTCTTGAGGGCACCCGCCCCATTCTTGCCGAAATTCAGGGTCTTGTCTGTACCACAGGTTTCGGTACTCCTCGCCGCATGTCCACAGGCTTCGACTACAACCGAATGAATTTAATTCTGGCTGTGTTGGAAAAGCGCATGGGATTCTTCTTCTCTAATCTCGACGTATATCTCAACATTGTAGGCGGTTTAAGACTGGACGAGCCCGCCACCGACCTGCCTGTTGCCCTGTCGTTAGTTTCGGGACTTAAAGATATTGCCATTCCCGATGATTTAGCCGCTTTTGGCGAGGTTGGTCTCTCAGGGGAAATTCGCTCTGTTCCACATGTTGCCGACCGAATTCGAGAAGCCGAGCGTTTAGGCTTCAAAAAATGCGTATTCCCCCAAAGCTGCAAAAAGCAGTTAGAGGGATTAAGCTTCGGTATCCAACTTCTCCCCGTGAGAAATCTCAGAGAGGCTATCCTTGCTGTCTTTTGATATATAGTGAGGGCATCCGCCCTCGGTGTTTGTGATTTTTCCAATCACATCCATACCGCAATAGCCGTCGCTCTGATATACGCAAGGCTTTGCGCACTGTATAAAACTCATTTTCATCACCCGAAATATATTTTGTAGTTTTCCATCAATAATTCATAAAACAACTCGCATTTTGCGGGTTGTTTTGTTTTTTGTTACTGCCAACCTGTCTTTCTAATAGTATGAATTGATGGGAGGTTTTAAAAATGGATAGACAAATAATCAGCTTTGATATGTTTGGTGACGGACGCATGTGGGAACAGGATAACTGCGAACACGAGCACCACATGCACCACCACGACCACAAAGATCGCGACTGCGACCGTGACCGCAAAGACTGCAACTGTGACTGCCCCAAAAACAAATGGGGAAACACAGCTGTTGACAATTTGCCCCTTGCTATGGTTTACGGACCTATGCAAAAATTCACAGGCGCTTGTGACCCCGACGAGGGCTTACAGGTAGGTACAATATTCAGAGAATTAAACAAACCGTTTTGCGGAAAGAGAGTGAGATAAATGAACAACAAAGAAATGCTTTTGCGTAGGCTCTCTGCGGCACAGTTTGCGGTTTGGGAAATGCATCTTTATCTTGATACCCACCCCTGCGACACCGCCGCTATCGAAGCCTACAACACCTATTATAAACGCTACAAGGAGTTGCTAAAGGAATACACCTCACGCTACGGTGATGTCACCGCAGGTATGGAAGACGGCGAATGTTGGCAATGGAACAACGCGCCCTGGCCTTGGGACCCCGAATTCAATAGGAGGGACAAATAATGTGGCAATATCAGAAAAAATTGCAATACCCGATTAACATCAAAAATCCTAATCCCCGACTCGCTCAGATAGTGGCTTCACAGTACGGCGGTCCAGATGGCGAACTGGGCGCAAGTCTAAGGTATTTAAGCCAACGCTTTGCCGCCCCCTACCCCGAAATTCGGGCTTTATTCACGGACATCGGAACGGAAGAGTTGGCCCACCTTGAGATGGTAGGTACAATCGTGCATCAGCTCACTCGCAACCTTACCCCCGAACAGGTTAAGGAGGGTGGCTTTGATGCCTACTTTGTGGACCACACCAACGGCGTGTATCCCGCATCTGCTTCGGGTGTACCCTTTACTGCAGCCTATTTGCAGTCAAAGGGTGACATTATCACCGACCTGCACGAAAACTTAGCGGCAGAACAAAAGGCTCGCACCACCTATGATAACATTCTCCGTCTCAGCGATGACCCCGATGTTAACGATGTAATTAAATTCCTAAGAGCTCGTGAAGTTGTGCATTATCAGAGATTTTCAGAAGGCTTACGCCTCGTACAAGATAAGCTCAACGAAAAGAACTTCTATGCAATCAACCCCGGTTTTGACAAATAATCAGGATTTAGGCGCTTTAAACACACAAAAAAGCAGATGAGCCAGTCTCATCTGCTTTTTATGTTTTAATGATGATGGTGATGATGGTGATGTGAATGGTGCTCGTGTGAAGGCTGGCAACATTCCTCAGAGCACTTCTCACCGCTTTTTTCAAGTTCCAGAGTGGCGTGGCATATATTATGCTCTCTCAGTTCCTCTTTTACCTTTTTCTTGATTTCACTTGTCTTAGAATCGGTGACGATATGCATTGTGGCATAGTTGTTTATGCCATCCATACTCCAAAGATGAAGATGGTGGACACCCTCGACACCCTCAATACTTAAAATATGTTGAGTAAGTTCATCTGAGTTGATGCCGTGGGGAGCCTTTTCCATAAATAAATCAAAGGCTTCTTTGAGATGAATCAGCGCACTAACAAGAATAAACACTGCAACACCGATGGACATAATCGGGTCGATTATATAGAAATTTGTGAATTTAATCATAACAGCGCCTATAAGCACCACTGCCCAACCCAGGACATCCTCAAGCATGTGGAGATTTACCGCCTTTTGGTTGAGTGATTCTCCATGGCTTGTGAAAAACGCCGCGCAGGAGTTGACAATCAAGCCCACTACAGCAAAGATTATCATTCCGTTTTTATTGATTTCCACAGGGTTTATGATTCTCATTACGGCATTATAAACAACAACCGCCGAGCCGAAAATCAAGATAAAAGTGCTGATTAAACTGCCAAGCACAGAATATCGAGCGTAACCGTAGGTGTGAGTCTTATCAGGCTTTTTGGTGCTTCTCTTTTCCAAAAAACAGGAAACACCTATTGCGGCCGCGTCCCCTAAGTCGTGAAGAGCGTCGGAAAGAATTGCAACACTTCCCGTGATGGCACCGCCAACAAATTCAAATAAGGAAAAAAACAGATTTAAAACGAATGCTATCAGAATCTTTTTTGTTGAGTTCATAGATTACTCCTCTTGTTTTATTGTTAGATTATTATAGCATTTTGTGCAATTTGTTGCAAGGGTTACTCATACTCTTTTTATTTGCTTGATAAATATAAAAGACTGTGATATAATAGCCTTGCCAAACTTTAACTTTCTAATTTTAATATTTCTGTCCCCCCGTGCGGAAAAATACTTTTGGTAAAAAGTGTTTTCTCTGCTTTTTTCCGTATATGGGACAGAAAGTAATAAGTTTGGCGACTTAGAGAAACACTTTTTCGGTGCGTCTCTCGGGGCGCACTTTTTTATTTTTAGGGGGTTGCAAACTTTATGAAAAAATATCTAATAACCATTACTATCACTTTAATTTTTATGCTTTGCGGTATTACCGCTATCACTGTAAAGTTGTTTGCAACCGAATATTCCCCCAACATTAATGTCACGGTAGAAACTAAACCTACCTCCCAGGGTGCTACAACATCATATACTGTAAGTAATACCGATGTAGGTATAGTAAGCTCTGAGCCGTATGTTTCCTATACCGATGCTGTATCCACAGAAATTTCCGAAAAAACAGTATATATCACCCCTTACGGATTAAAATATCACAACCGCAGGACATGTGCGGGTAAAAATGCCACAGTAATTAACTTAGTTAGCGCTGAAAAAACATTCGAACCTTGCGCCAAATGTATAAATTAGAAATAAAATGAGCAGTAAACATCACATTTCGGTATTTACTACTCATTTTTATTTTAATATTGAAAATTTGTGAGGTTAGCTGTATAATTATACAAGAGTATTTTAGAGGTGGAGTTATGTACCCTATAAAACCAAAACTCGCTCTTAAGGATTATCTCTGGGGTGACGACAGAGTTAAAGCGCGACTACGGAATTCACCTGCGACCGATTGAAAGTATCGGGTGAGGGAGCGGTTATGGTTGACCGAGAAAGCTTTAAGTCCCTTTTATGCTTAAGCGGGGTAATGCCGAAATAGATGGAGTCAGCGTTAAAGCAGGTGAAAGCATTTTCCTACCTGCAAATATAGGAGAAATCAAAATCACGGGAAATGCAGAATTTATTGTTAGTGGAGTGTAAAAATGGCAATAATAAACATAGTTATGGTTGAGCCCGAAATCCCCCAGAACACGGGTAACGTGGCAAGAACCTGCGCCGCAACAGGCGCGAGACTTCATCTTGTGGGACCCATGGGTTTTAAAATCGATGATAAAAAACTAAAACGGGCAGGGCTTGATTATTGGAATTTTCTCGATATCACATACTACGATAATTTCGAGGATTTTCTATCTAAAAATAAGGGTGAATTTTTCTACTTCACCACAAAGGCTCGTAAAGTATACAGCAATGTGGAATACCCCGACAACTGTTATCTTTTCTTTGGTAAAGAAACCAAGGGTCTGCCTGAGGAACTGCTGCTCCAAAACCCCGACCGCTGTGTGCGGCTCCCTATGATGGGAAACGCCCGAAGTCTCAATCTTTCCAACACGGTTGCCATTGCTACCTACGAGGTATTGAGACAATGGGATTTCCCTGAGCTTCAGAATTTCGGACAGCTTCACAACTACCGTTGGGAGGATGTATAAAATCACTTATTAACACTATAGTGTTAAAGGTATTTTTGTTCAGTTTGCTTTTATTTTAAAAGTTGCCTCAAAAAACTTGCAAATTGGTAACTTTTAGTATAAAATATGATTGTTAGAAATTTATCAATTAAACCGAAAGGATGTTTTAACTATGGCAGCTCTCAACAAGAAGTCTATTGAAGACATTGAAGTTAAAGGCAAGAAAGTTCTTGTTCGTTGCGACTTCAACGTAAAGATGGAAGACGGTGTTATCACCAGCGATAAGCGTATCGTTGCTTCCCTCCCCACAATCAAGTATTTGCTGGAAAACGGTGCAAAGGTTATCCTCTGTTCCCACTTAGGCAGACCTAAGGGTCAGGTTAATCCTGAGTTTTCTATGAAACCTGTTGCCGCTCGTCTTTCTGAGCTTCTCGGAATTGAGGTTAAAATGGCAGAGGATGTTGTTGGCGAAAGCGCTAAGACTCTTGCCGCTGACCTTAAAGAGGGCGAAGTTCTTCTCCTTGAGAACGTTCGTTTTGAAGCAGGAGAAACCAAGAACGACCCCGAACTCAGCCGCAAGTTTGCTGAACTTGCTGAAATCTATGTTAACGATGCTTTCGGTTCTGCCCACAGAGCTCACTCCTCTACCGCAGGTGTAGCCGACCATCTCCCCGCAGTATGTGGCTACCTCATTCAGAAAGAAATCAACTTCATCGGTGGCGCTCTTGAAGATCCCAAGCGTCCCTTGGTTGCAATCCTCGGCGGTGCTAAGGTTTCCGACAAGATTGGCGTTATCAACAATCTCATCGATAAGTGCGACACCATCATCATCGGCGGCGGTATGGCTTATACCTTCTTCCGCGCTATGGGTTACAATATTGGTACTTCCATCTGCGAAGAAGACAGACTTGAGGATGCTAAAGCCATGATGGCTAAGGCAAAAGAAAAGGGTGTTAACTTCCTTCTCCCCCTCGACAATGAAATCGGTCTCGAATACGATAAGGACACCGAGCATAAGACCGTTTCTTCTGACTCTATTCCCGACGGTTGGATGGGTCTTGACATCGGTCCTAAGACCACCGAACTTTTTGCAAATGCTATAAAGGGCGCAGGTACTGTTATCTGGAACGGACCAATGGGCGTTTCTGAATGGGCAAACTTCGCTAATGGTACCGTTGGTGTTGCCAATGCAGTTGCCGAGTCCGGCTCCATCTCCATCATCGGCGGTGGCGACAGCGCAGCAGCTGTTCAAAAGCTTGGCTTTGCCGACAAAATGTCCCACATCTCTACAGGCGGCGGCGCTTCTCTCGAATACCTCGAGGGTAAGGTTCTCCCCGGTATTGCTTGTCTCAACGAGAAATAAACTAATAAACTCACAGACACGGTAGCGTTCCTGCCGTGTCTTGGCATGTTAATAAAACATAAATTTGGAGGAATAATAATGAATAAACAGCTTCGCAAAGCAGTTATCGCTGGTAACTGGAAAATGAACAAAACCCCCGCAGAAACAACTGCACTTATAAACGAAATGAAACCCCTCGTAGCGGGTGCTGACTGTGATGTAGTTCTCTGCGTTCCTTTCATCGACATTGCCGCAGCTATTGAGGCAGCAAAAGGCTCTAACATCAAAATTGGCGCTGAAAACGTACACTTTAAGGCAAGCGGCGCATACACAGGTGAAATCTCTGCCGAAATGCTCACCGCCGCAGGTGTTGAATACGTTGTTATCGGTCACAGTGAGAGAAGACAGTACTTCGGTGAAACCGACCAGACCGTTAATCTTCGCACCTTAGCCGCTGTAAACGCAGGTCTCACCGCCATCGTTTGCGTTGGTGAAACGTTAGAGCAGAGAGAACTTGGCTACACCGAGACTCTTTTAAAATATCAGACCAAGATGGCTCTTACAAACGTATCCGCTGACCAGCTCAAAAATATCATCATCGCTTACGAGCCTGTTTGGGCTATCGGCACAGGAGTTACCGCCACTGCTGAGCAGGCTGACGAGGGTAACGGTTTCGTTCGTGAGGCTATCGCAGAAGTTTATGGCAAGGATGTTGCTGAAACTGTTACAATTCAGTACGGTGGCTCTATGAACGCTAAGAACGCTGATGAGTTGGTTGCAAAATACCACGTTGACGGCGGTCTTATCGGTGGCGCTTCCCTTAAGGCTGAGGACTTCTCAGTTATCGTAAAGGCTGCTAGTAAGTAAGTAGTTTAAGGGGCTGTGGTTACAAAAACACAGCCCACCTTTTTTGAGAAAGGAATTTTAAAATAATGAAAAAACCTGTTGTTTTATGTATCATGGACGGTTTTGGTATCCGTGATGTTGCTAAGGGTAACGCAATCAAGGCTGCCAACACCCCTAACCTTACAAAGCTCTTTGCCGAAAATCCTTTTACCACTATTGGTGCTTCAGGTCTCGACGTTGGCCTTCCCGACGGTCAGATGGGCAACAGCGAGGTTGGTCACACAAACATCGGCGCGGGTAGGGTTGTATACCAGATGCTGGTTAAGATTTCCAAGTCTATCACAGACGGCGACTTCTTCGATATCGACGCTCTGAAAAACGCAGTTGAAAACTGCAAGAAGAACGACTCAGCGCTTCACTTTATCGGTCTGCTTTCCGACGGCGGTGTTCATAGCCACATTGAGCATCTTTACGGACTTCTGGAATTAGCTAAAAAGAACGGACTTAAAAAGGTTTACGTACACTGTCTTATGGACGGACGCGATGTTTCCACCACCTCGGGTGTTGGCTTTATCAAGGATTTACAGGCTAAAATGACAGAACTTGGTGTTGGTGAAATTGCCAGTGTTATGGGCCGTTACTACGCCATGGACCGCGACTTTGCCTGGGACCGCGTTGAAAAAGCCTATGCTGCTATGGT
Organism: Acutalibacteraceae bacterium; assembly: GCA_045542355.1. GTDB lineage: Bacteria > Bacillota > Clostridia > Oscillospirales > Acutalibacteraceae > UMGS1532. The sequence continues at coordinate 158,544 of JAZQKX010000029.1, read as the reverse complement.
TTATGGCGAGGGCATTGAGGCTTCCGATCCTGTTAAGGCTATGGAAGAATCTTATTCTAAGGATGTTACCGACGAGTTTATCGTGCCTACAGTTGTTAATAAGAACGGGATGATAAAGGCTGGAGACAGCGTTGTTTCCTTTAACTTCCGTCCCGACCGCGCCCGTCAGTTCACCCGTACCTTTGTTGACGAGGATTTTGATGGCTTCGAGAGAAAGTTAGGCTTCTTGCCTGTAACCTACGTTTGTATGACCCAGTACGACGAGACCATGCCAAACGTATCGGTTGCATTCCCTCCTGAGGAGCTTAAAATGACTCTGGGTGAATATCTCTCCTCAAAGGGTATGACCCAGCTTAGAATTGCCGAAACCCAAAAATATGCCCACGTAACCTTCTTCTTTAACGGCGGTGAGGAAAAGACCTTCGAGGGAGAGGACAGAATTCTTATTCAATCCCCCGACGTTCCCACCTTTGATTTGCAACCTGAGATGAGCGCATATCCCGTATGCGACGCGGTTTGCGAACAGATTCTTTCCGGAAAATACGACGCCGTTATCCTCAACTTCGCCAACTGCGACATGGTTGGTCACACAGGCATTTTTGATGCCGCTGTAAAGGCTGTTGAGGCGGTGGACGAATGTGTTGGCAAGGTTGTGGATGCCACAACCAAAATGGGTGGCGCTGTGCTTATCACCGCTGACCACGGCAATGCCGACTTTATGTTCGACGACGAGGGCAATCCTTTCACACCTCACACCACCAACCCTGTTCCTTTCTGTGTCGTTGGCTATCCCTGCGAGCTTCGTGAGGGCGGCAGACTTGCCGACATCGCCCCGTCCATGCTTAAAATTTTAGGTCTCGACAAACCCGCCGAAATGAACGGCGAATCCCTTATAAAATAATTTATGGCACTACTAAATCCGCCTTGCCCGATATGAGCAAGGCGGATTTTATTGATTCGATACCATTAATTACTTAGTTATCCCAACAATGTTTCTTTGTTTGTGCCGTAGAAAATGTCATCGTGACCCGAGATAAGCCGACATAGTTCTTCCATCCTCTCCCAGGTGCCGTGGATATCGAATTCGTAGGCATGACCCCAAATGTAGAAAAGCTGAGGCTTGTCGGGTTTAAGTGCAATGAACTGCTCTGCTAACTCGAACATTTTTTCCCACTCCGCATGATGATAGACGGTGGGCTTGAAAATATGTAAATCCTCCTGTAAATCGAAGCTGTGATTGGACTGGATGGTACGGCAGTATTTTATGCCCGTGTTGTTTTTTATAAGCTCTGCCACATGTTGGTTATAGTTTTCACCGCCACATGGGTATGCCATACCCACAACCTCATAACCCAAAATTTCCGAGAGGTTTTTGCGGTCTTCCTCAACCTGACGGATAACTTCTTGGTCATCTAAATTAGGTAGAAATGGATGAGTAAGGGTATGTGCTGCTACCTCATGCCCTGCATATATATCCTTTATCTCGCAAGGTCTTGGCTTTACGTGAGACACTGTCACATCCTCGCAGACAAGATATCCGCCCTTTCCCAAAAGCTCGGAATTCAGATTAAAGGTCGCCTTTAAGTCATATTTATTAAAAAGTTTAATCAAACGCTGGTCTTGAGTCACTCCGTCGTCATAGCTGAAAGTTAATGCCTTCATTTTTCCGTTCCACATAATTATGCCTCCAGATTTTATTTTCATCTTAATTTTAACACATAATCATATAAAATAAAAGACCCTCTATTTCAAATAATCACATCAACAAAACTTCCACGAACGGTATAAATCATCTTGTGCAAAGGGTTATACCTAACTATAGCAAGTTAGGAAAATAGGTCGTTCACAGAGATAATTTAATAGTCAAAAAAACAAGCGAACCCCACACAGCGCAATAAGTTGTGTGGGGTTATATTTTTATCTGTAGCATAAAAATAATATAATAACATGTAAGACAGAAAGCAACGGAAAGCTTATCATAAATTTAGGTTTTCGGGTTTTGTGGCGAATCAGCTTCATTATCGCAAACATCGTAAGGGCTCCGCCACACACGCCGAAAAGCATCAACGTGGCTTCGCTTATTCTATAAAGGTTATGTATAGCGTTATATTTGTCAATAGCAACCATAAATCCTCCAATAAGGGACACGGCTACAATGACACATAGCAAAGTTCTAAAAAGTTCAGGCATCTTTATCAGTCCTTAATTTTAAATCATCCGTGGTGAGTGCTATATCACGATTTTGCAGGTATTTATTTCCTTTTTCAGCATCGAGAGTAAAGACACCCTGGCAACCTAAACAAATGGCGGTATACTTACGATTAAAGGGTAAAACCGAAATACCGCGACAAGACAGGGATACATTGGTATAGAAAATCTTAAAGGTATGAGCCCCACCGCATTTGGGACATTTTATCATGCGTTCACCTATTCCGTTGATATTGGACTTTAATACAGACACAAGGCTCACCTCTTTCATTAATATATTATCATATTTCAGGAATTTATCAAGAGAAATTATTGACCTTTAAAGGCTTTCGGGTTAAAATAATAGCATACTTAATCAGAGGGGGATTTATTAATGAATTTGAAAGCAATCTTAAAAGTTGTTTCCTACATACTTATTATATCCACTCTGCTAACTTTTTTCGGTTGCGGTATACGCTCAACTTCCAATAGTTCCCCCTCGGGATTGCTTTCGGAAGAACTGAATGCAGATAAAATGCCCGATGATGTAGAGGATAACATCAACAATAACACAGGTAAAATTCTCTTCTCCTCTCCCCAGAAAACAACCCTCAAGGTATATGAAAGCTCTTTATATTTCGGCGGTATATGCAACACGAACTATCCCCTCTACATGAACGGAAGTGAGCAGAGCGTGGGTAAGGATGGCTATTTCACCTTAAAGTGTGATTTACAGCTTGGCAAAAACAAAATCACCTTTCTTAATGGAGAATATGAAAAGGTGTTCACAATCATCTACTCCCAACCTCTTATAAAAAGCTACACTCCCTCCGACAGCAAACTCACCCTTGACGGAGGCTCTCCCCTTTCGGTAACAGCCGTGGCAAAATCGGAAGCGACGGTCAAAGCCAGTTACAACGGCAAAACAGTAACCCTCACCGCTGACGACCAAACTGCTGTCTATTCAACCTACAAGGGCATAGTTACCACCGCTAAAAGCGGAAGCAGTACAATTAAAATTACCGCCACAAAAGGCACAGATACCCAGACAGTTACAGCATCTAAAATCGTCATAAGCGGAGAAAGCCTAATAAGCTATAGTCCGTCAGCCGTGAAATCCCTGCAAAATAAGGGCTATGTAGACGTGGGAAATAAATACGTTGCCCAGGTGGTTGCCACCACAGCCGAGGGTTTCTTAGGCGGTACTGTCGACGACTACTCAAGACCAACTGTGAACTATCTTCCCAAGGGTACAGTGGACTACTGCACAGGCTCCAAAATCTACGATTCTGAGTCGGGCAAAAAATATTATCTGCTCAGAAATAATGTTCGGGTTTACTCTAAAAAAAGCAATGTAAAGGTTTATAAGGCTCAACTTCCTGCAGAAAACAATGTGGAATATACAGGCGGAGAGATTTCCAACAAGCATCTGCTTATGAATTTCAAGGTAGATTGGAAAGCTCCCTTTAGATTTGTGCTGGGTGAACAGGGGTATAGAAGCGAAAAAGGACAGGATTACAGCATCTCCTCTCCTACCTATTCATACGTTGATATCACCTTTTGCTACAGCGCCTCTCTGGAAAACTTCCAGCTCCCCGAAAATCCTATATTCAAAGGGTACAAAATAATCAAAAACTCCAAGGACTACACCCTCAGGCTTTACCTTAAAACCACAGGAAACTTCTGGGGTTGGAAAGCAAACTACACCAAATCTGGAGAACTGCAGTTTTCTTTCTTGTGTCCAAGCGAAATCCAAAAAGCTGACAATAAATACGGCTATTCTCTAAAGGGCATAAAGATAACGATTGATGCAGGTCACGGCGGTAAGGACAGCGGTACCTACAACGCGGCTAACACAGCCTATTACGAAAAGGACTATAATCTGCTATATGCCAAAACTCTGGCGAATGAGCTGTTGAGATTAGGGGCGACGGTCTACATGCCGAGAACTGAGGATAAAACCGTATCGTTAGCAAAAAGATACGATTTCATCACCGCCACAAACTGCGACCTTGCAATTTCGGTGCATTTCAACGGCTCGTCAAACGGAAGTGCAACAGGTTATTTTACAAGCTACTTCAACCCCTACACCTATGATGTTGCAAAATCCATAAGCAAAAGCATTGCCTCAACAGGTCTTATCTCGGCAGAGAACGGCGGACTGGACTGGCATTATTTCAACCTGAGCCGAGTTTCGTCCTGTCCTGTTGTGCTAACTGAAAACGGATATCTCACGGGGGTTAGTGACTATAAAAAAATTAAAACTTCTCAATTCAGAATTGCGTATATTGAGGGCATGGTGCAGGGTATTGTTAACTACTTTGCCGAAAACAGCGGTTATGCTGTGAGCTACCAAACTAACACACCGGGGGTCAATTCAGCGGTCACTTCAAAAACAGAAAACCAAGCAGTTTTAGGTGCGTCCCGAGTGCAATCCACAACCGGCAATACTCCCCAAAGGCCAATAACCATAGTGAGCTCTACCGCCTCCAAAGTGGTTGCTTCTAAAAGCAGTTCTACCCCACAGGTAAGCTCAGTGGAATCGGTGAATAGCGTTTCTTCCAAAAATACAAGTTCAAGGATAGAGCCACAAAACTCCTCTGCGAATAGCATCAACTCATCACATGACAGCAGTACATCTTCCACAAACAGCTCCTCTTTAACGGGTGGCACCTCTGCCAATCCCTCGGGCACAGTCGAATGAAAAAAGACCAAGTTGGTTTATAAAAATCAACTTGGTCTTTTTATTTACTACATTTCCTTAGTTCTTGAAACTGCCTTGCTCCATCCTTCAAGGAGCTCATCTCTTTGAATTTTATCCATTTTGGGGCTGAAAGTGGTGGTGCCACCTTTAGTGGATATCAGCTCCTCTTTTGATGAATAGAAGCCACAGGCGAGTCCTGCTAAATTTGCTGCGCCACGAGCGGTGGCTTCGGGGGAATCGGGGCAGATAACAGGCAGCGCCGAGATATCCGACTGGAACTGCATAAGCAGTCGGTTGGCACTGGCTCCGCCGTCGGCATAAAGGGCGGAAAATGGCATACCTGTGTCGTTCTCCATTGCCCTTAGAATATCGTTGGCCTGATATGCAATAGACTCCAGCGCGGCTCGAATTATATGATTTCTGCCGCTACCTCGGGTAAGACCCGAAATTGTACCTCTGGCATACATATCCCAGTGGGGTGCGCCAAGTCCCGCAAAAGCGGGTACAACATAAACTCCGCCGCTGTTTTTTACCTTTGCGGCAAAGTACTCGCTGTCGGCGGCCTCTCTTATAAGCCCTAACTCATCTCTAAGCCATTGAATTACTGCTCCGCCAACAAACACACTACCCTCAAGGGCATAGGAGGGACTCTCATTCTGGAGACTTGCCGCCATGGTAGTAACAAGTCCGTTAGAACTACTAAAAGGCTTGTCTCCTGTGTTCATAAGCATAAAACAGCCTGTGCCGTAGGTGTTTTTAACATCACCCTCAGAGAAACAGCACTGACCGAACAGCGCCGCCTGTTGGTCACCCGCTATACCGCATACGGGAATATCTGCTCCAAGCAGATTGACGGTAGCATAAATCTCCGATGAAGAACGTACCTCAGGTAACATACTTTCGGTGATGTGGAGAATTTCCAGCAACCGCTTGTCCCAGCAAAGATTGTGTATATCATAAAGCATGGTGCGGGAGGCGTTGGTATAATCGGTCACATGGGTTTTACCGCCTGTAAGTTTCCAAAGGAGCCATGTGTCGATTGTGCCGAAAAGCAGCTCTCCCCTGTCGGCTTTTTCTCGGGCACCCTCTATATTATCCAATATCCACTTGATTTTTGTGGCTGAAAAATATGCATCGATAATAAGTCCTGTAGTGTTTTTTATGTAGTCAGACAAGCCCTTTGCCTTTAACTCCTCGCATATATCCGCCGTGCGACGGCATTGCCAGACTATGGCGTTGCACACAGGCTTACCCGTTGCCTTTTCCCAGACAACTGTGGTTTCACGCTGGTTAGTGATTCCAATACCTGCAATCTCCTTGGGGTCGATTCCACCGCCTAAAATTGCCTCGGTAAGGGTAGAATACTGACAGGCATAGATTTCGGTGGCATCGTGCTCCACATATCCCGACTGCGGGTATATCTGGGTAAACTCACGCTGTGCCATAGACACCGTGTTGCCCTGCTTATCGAATATGACAGTACGAGCGCTGGTGGTTCCCTCGTCTAAAGCTACTATGTATTTTTTCATAATACACTCCAACCTTTTATTGTCTTTTCTTTAGTCTATCACATTCCGCAATCAGTTTCAACAAAAAACGCTGTCAACTCAAAATCAAGAATTGACAGCAAAGAATTTTTTATTTTGCTTCCTCGTATCTGCGAAGAATCTCCAGAAGCTTCGAGGCGTGAACTCCTTCCTCCTCGGCAAAGTCGGCGAACAGTCCCACAATGTCCTTGTCATCGGTTTCGTCCACATACATTTCATAAGCCTGTACCAGCGCCATTGAAGCCTGCCACATAAGAAAGACTCTGTCTCTTATGCTGATATTGATTCCGTGCTTTTTATCCATACTATACCTCCATTTATTTCTACTAATAATCTCTGCGGATTTTCTATATTTATACAATGGATTTAATCACTGAAAACAATCAATCAGACTGTTTCCTTCCGCAAATCATAGATTTGCTCCCTCATCGTTCGACTCCTGCTTACTTAATCACGGTGAAACCGTGTATATCATCAAGACGAAGTCTTGCATATCATCGATTCCACAGGAATTGTATATCATCATTGCAAAAGCATTTTTTGATACACACCTTAGGTGTGATGAGATACAATGGCGTCTTTGACGCCATTGATGATATACCATTGCTTTCGCAATGGATAAAAAACCGACAAGTAAAACTTGTCGATTTTTTGGTGGAGATGGCGGGAGTTTGTCTCGGCGCTCCCGCACCTATCGCCTCGCTTCCGCTCGGTGCCCCGTCGGCAAAAACAACCGTTTAGGTTGTTTTCTTCCGCAAATCAAAGATTTGCTCCCTCCTTGTTCGACTCCCGCCTTTCTATTAAAATCAAAAGACCTACCCCCAAGGGCAGGTCTTTCGTTTTTTGGTGGAGATGGCGGGAGTCGAACCCGCGTCCAAAAGTATTTCCAAAAGGCTTCTCCGAGTGCAGATATTCTTTTAAGATTCCCCTCGCTGTTCGCCGAATATCAGGCTAACAGCTACGGTAGTGCCGAATCCGTGGCAATGGGTGGCACAGCCCAATGCTCACGTTCACCGCTAATCAACGCCCTCGCCCCGCCGCGGTACTCGGGGGTCGGACGGCTGCTTAATTAAGCAGCAAGAGCAACTTTATTGTTGTCGTTTATTTTTTAAAAGTACGGATTTTAAAGCGGTTCCGCACCGCTACTCGCTTCCCTTTCTTCAACGCTCCTGTCGAAACCTTTACATCCCCATGTTTTGAAGTAAGAAGTAAAATGTAATGGTGAATAAGTGTGAAGATTTTAATGTGATAAAACTACTGATTCTGCTCCTTTAAGGTTCGTTGAATTGTGCGCTGGGCGTCCTTTTTAGCAATATCTGCACGTTTATCGTAGAGTTTCTTTCCCTTGCAGACGCCAAGCTGGACCTTTACCCTTGAGCCTTTGTAATAAAGAGACAGAGGGATTAAGGTGAGTCCCTGTTGCTTTATAAGACCAAACAGTCTCAGTATTTCCCTTTTATGCAAAAGAAGTCTGCGCTCACGACGGGGGTCGCGGTTGAAGATGTTGCCAAATTCATAAGGGCTTATGTGCATACCCTTTAAAATCATTTCGCCCTCTTCAATGGCGCACCAAGAGTCCTTGAGATTGACTGCCCCTGCCCTGATTGATTTGACCTCAGTTCCGCAGAGCTCGATACCGGCTTCTATGGATTCCACAATGAAATAGTCGTGAAATGCCTTACGGTTCGAGGCTATCTGCTTTGTGTTTTCTTTCACCGATATCACCTCTTTTCCAGTAGATTTTACCACACCCTACGGCTTTTTTCAACCTTATGGGGTGTGGTAAATTCAGAATTATTTCGCAAATTTCTGCAAAATATGAAATATATTACTCTAATTTCAATTTTTCCAGCAAAATATCCCTTACTGTATTTGGGTTTGCTGTACCGCCCAAAGCTTTCATAGACCGTCCCAGCAAAAAGCCGAACACCTTTTCTTCGCCCTGTTGGTATTGGGATACTGCTTTTGGGTTATCAAAAAGGTTTTTCTCAACAACCGCGGTTATTTCCTCAATATTATTGTTGGAAAGAAGACCCAACCGCTGGGCGTTTTCCTTTGGTATACCTCCCTGCATCACAGCCGATTGAAATGCCTTTTTCGCCGATGCGCGTTGTATTTCCCCCGACACTGTCATGTTTATTAATTCAGCTAAATCCAGAGGAGAAATCCTAAGGCTTCGGATATCTTCATTTCGTTCGTTAAGGATTCCTAAAACCTCACCCAGCAAGAATTTTATCAATGTGCTATGATGACGAGTATATGTTGCCGCGGTTTCAAAATAGGCGCAAAGCTCCGTTTCCCTCGTTAGTCTTTCAATTTCCGACTCGTTTATACCATAGCTCTCCCCCAGCCTCATCCTACGCTTATGGGGGAGTTCGGGCATGGAATTCTTAATTTCCTTAATCTCTCTATCGGTAACATATATTGGTGGCAAATCGGGCTCGGGGAAATATCTGTATTCGCTATAGCTTTCCTTTCGGCGCATTGGCGAGGTTTCACCGCTGACCTCATTAAAATGCATGGTTTCCTCAGCGATTTTACCGCCCTTTTCCAATATGGAAATCTGACGCGCGGTTTCGCTTTTTACCGCTCTTATAACATTCCTGAAGGAATTAAGATTTTTAATTTCGGTACGGGTGCCAAGTTTATCTGAACCTTTAGGTTTTACTGAAACGTTAACATCGATTCTAAGGCTGCCCTGCTCCATTTTCACATCGCAGACCTGTGTCTGCTTTAACCTTAGAGCTATCTCCTCGGCAACCCTTGCCGCCTCCTCACCCGAACGCATGTCGGGGGCTGTGACAATTTCAATAAGCGGTATTCCTGAGCGGTTAAAATCTATTATTGATTTATTCCCGCAATGATTGAGCTTACAGGCATCCTCCTCGATATGGATGCGCTGTATTTTCACCCGTTTTCCCCCTATTTTCACATATCCGTCTTCGCAAATAGGTTTATAGAACTGGGTTATCTGATAGCCCTTTGGCAGGTCTGGATAGAAATAGTTTTTGCGGTCGAATGAGCTGAGATTATTAATTTTACAATCAAAGCAGATACCAGCTTTTATCCCTTGCTCTACAGCTTTTTTATTAAGGGTTGGCAGAGCGCCCGGGAGTCCCATACACTGAGGGCAGACCAATGTGTTAGGAGTGGCACCAAAGGTGGTTTTACAGGCACAAAACGCCTTGGCTTCGCTAATTAACTCGGCATGGATTTCCAAGCCAACAATGGTTTCATACATCAATCCCCACCTCACTTATCAGCCTATCAGCCAATTCGCATATATACTTTTCACCAAATTTTCTGCCGATTATGCTAAGGCTCACCGGCATACCCTTGCTATCCACTCCAACAGGGAAACTGATTGCAGGCAGACCGCAAAGAGATGCGATGGAATTGCATTTATCATTGCCATATTTTTTGGATATGCTTTCTGTTTCGCTGAGTCTTGGCACGGTTATCAAGGAAGTGGGCAAAACAATAGTGTCAAAACGGGTTAAAATTTCATCAATATTTCTTCGCAAGTCTTCGCGAAATGACAGCGCTTTAAGATAATATTGATCGTAAGCTCCTTTGCTTAAACAATAGTTACCAAGGAGTATTCTCTTTTTGACCTCATCGCCAAACAAATTTGTACGGTTGGAGGAAAGCAATTCTTGAAACCCCTGAGATGTTTCGGTATTTCCGCCGTATTTTATACCGTCAAACCGCGCAAGATTACTTGCCGCCTCGGCAGAAGAAATGAGATAATAAGCCGAAACTAAAAATGACGACTGAGGTAATTTCACCTCAGTGAGTTCTCCAAAGGATTTTATATTTGAGCGCAAAAATTCTTTTATAACGGAATAAACCTCTTTGTCGGTCTCGTCCGCCAAATCCTCGCAGAAAGAACAAACCTTTAAATTTCCGAAATCCACACTTAACTGTTCGCCGGATAGAGAGGTAGAATCACGATTATCGGCTTCGCTGATTGCAGAAAAAATCTCATAGCAGTCCTCTGGGGTATTGCCTAAGGTACCTATTGTATCCAAGGACGAGGAGAATGACACCAAGCCGTATCTTGACACGGCGCCATAGGTGGGACGGAGTCCGCAAACTCCGCAATAAGCCGCTGGGAGTCGCACACTTCCGCCTGTATCACTTCCCAAAGCCGCGACAGCTGCTCCTACTTTCACAGCAACAGCCGAGCCACCCGATGAGCCACCTGGGGAAATCTCCTGATTTATGGGGTTTTTAACCCCACCATAGCAAGAATACTTAGAGTGGCTACCCATTCCGAATTCATCCATATTGGTTTTGCCTATTATGAGAGCACCTGCTAACTGTAGTTTTTCCACTGAGGTGGCAGAATAGGGAGAAATATAATCTTTCAATATATCCGAGCCACAGCTGAGCCGATGGTCCTGATAGGCAAAATTATCCTTAATAGCAACGGGGATGCCGCAAAGAGATGGAGCCTTTCCGCTATTAATTAGTTTCTGACTCTCCTCTGCATTTTCAAAAGCCTCTTGAAAGCAGAGAGATATAAAGGCATTACATTCCTCGGCTTTCTTTGTTTTTTCCATGCAGTGGTTTATAAGTTCACTCACCGAAAGCTCACGGCTTGTGAGAGCCTTTCTGATTTCTTTAATCATCCCTCTGCACCACCCGTCCGACAGAGATGTCTTCGGTCTTTGTGATAGTGCTGGGAATGGGCTTGTCTTCTCTTAATTCATTAAGAGAACGAGGAGCCAAGGCACAATCCAAATTCTCTGGGAACTCATTGATTTTATCCATAATGCCGATAATCTCAGCCATATCGGAGAACAGTTTTTCCTGTTGTTCCCGCTCTACACGAAATCCGCTGATACTACAAAGTTGATTTATCTCATCTCGGTCTATCACCTTGGGGACACCTCCTTCCGATGTTATATATGTATTATACCAACTACATTTCCCTTTCGCAACCTTATTGTATTAAATTGAGAAATGTTTACAGCGAAAGAAATTAATTATTCAGATTGAATTCCTGGCGGTTTCGTGGTAAAATAAATTAAAAACATCTGAGAGGTGCAAAATGACTATTACTAAAGATATAAAATACATTGGCGTAAATGACCATAATATCGACCTTTTTGAGGGTCAATACGATGTGCCAAACGGAATGGCATATAATTCTTATGCGATACTCGATGAGAAAATCGCAATTATGGACACAGTAGACGCCGCATTTACCCATGAGTGGTTAGATAATATCCAGAACGCTCTGGACGGAAGAAAACCCGACTATCTGATAGTTCAGCACATGGAACCCGACCACTCTGCAAACATTGCGAATTTCACTAAGGCGTACCCCGAAGCAAAAATTGTTTCATCCCAGAAGGCTTTTGCCATGATGAAAAACTTTTTCGGCACAGATTTTGCCGATAAACAGATGGTAGTTGCAGAAGGAGATACTCTTTCTCTCGGTAACCACACCCTTTCGTTTGTTGCCGCTCCCATGGTGCATTGGCCTGAGGTTATTGTTACCTATGACACCACAGACAAGGTGTTGTTTTCTGCCGACGGCTTTGGCAAGTTCGGAGCCCTTGATATAGAAGAAGACTGGGCTTGTGAGGCTCGTCGTTATTACATCGGCATTGTTGGAAAATATGGAGCTCAGGTGCAGAATCTTCTCAAAAAAGCATCTGGACTGGATATTGAAATTATATGTCCTCTCCACGGACCTGTGCTTAAAGAAAATCTTGGCTACTACATCAATCTCTATAACATCTGGTCCAGCTATCAGCCTGAGGAAGAGGGAATCATGATTGCCTACACTTCCGTTTACGGCAATACCAAAAAGGCTGTTATGCAGTTGGCAGAAAAATTAAAGGAGAAGGGTTGCCCCAAGGTTGTTGTCAACGACCTTGCCCGTTGCGACATGGCAGAGGCTGTGGAAGATGCTTTCAGATACAGTAAGCTCGTCCTTGCCACCACCACCTACAACGCTGAGATTTTCCCCTTTATGAGAGAATTCATCTCCCACCTTACCGAACGCAACTACAGCAATCGTACAGTGGCTCTGATTGAAAACGGAAGCTGGGCTCCTCTTGCCGCAAAGGTAATGAGGGGAATGCTGGAAAACTGCAAAAATATCACCTACACAGATACAACTGTTAAAATTTTATCTGCTTTAAATGAAGAAAGCTCAGCCCAGTTGGAAAGCCTTGCAGAAGAACTTTGCAAAGAATATTTGGCCCAGCAGGATTCCACCGCCAATAAAAACGATTTAACCGCCCTATTTAATATTGGCTACGGACTCTATGTTATAACCTCAAACGACGGTAAAAAGGACAACGGTCTTATTGTAAACACCGTCACTCAGGTTACAAATACCCCCAATCGTATCGCTGTCACGATAAATAAAGAAAACTATTCTCACCATGTTATCAAGCAGACAGGCATCATGAACATCAACTGTCTCACCCAGGACGCCCCCTTTGCAGTGTTCGAAAAGTTTGGATTCCAGAGTGGTAGAAATGTTGACAAATTTGCAGACTGTGAGCCACTTCGTTCCGACAATGGACTGGTATTCCTTCCCCGTAATATCAACTCATTTATGTCACTTAAGGTTGAGCAGTATGTAGATCTTGACACCCATGGAATGTTCGTATGCTCTGTAACCGAAGCAAGGGTTATTTCCGACAAGGAAACCATGACCTACACCTACTATCAGAATAATGTAAAGCCTAAGCCTGAAACCGAGGGTAAAAAAGGTTTTGTTTGTAAGATTTGCGGATATGTTTACGAGGGCGACACCCTGCCTGAGGATTTTATCTGCCCCCTTTGTAAGCACGGCGCCTCAGATTTTGAAGAAATAAAATAATATTTAACCCTTAGGAGGTAATATTAAATATGGATAAGAAAGTACACGAACTGCTGAACGACCAGATTAACAAGGAGCTTTACTCTGCCTATCTGTATCTGGATTTTTCCAACTATTTTAAGGCGCAAGGCCTAGACGGCTTTGCTAACTGGTACATGATTCAGGCTCAGGAAGAAAGAGATCATGCTATGCTCTTTTACACCTACCTGCAGAATGAAAATCAAGAAGTAACCCTGAAAGCCATCGACAAGCCTGACAAGATGCTGGATAGCCACATGACTGTACTTAAAGCAGGACTTGAGCATGAGGAATATGTAACCTCTCTCATCAACGATATTTATGGCGCAGCTTATGATGTAAGAGATTTTCGCACCATGCAGTTTCTCGACTGGTTTGTTAAGGAGCAAGGTGAGGAGGAAACTAATGCCAATGACCTGATTTCCAAAATGGAGCTTTTCGGCTCGGACCCCAAGGGTCTTTACATGCTTAATCAGGAGCTTGGAGCAAGGGTATACAGCGCACCATCTTTAGTGCTGTAAAATATATTTAGGAGGAATTTTACCATGAAAAAATATGTATGTGATGTATGCGGTTGGGTATACGACGAGGCCACAGGCGATCCCGACAACGGTATTGCCGCAGGTACAAAATTCGAGGATCTTCCCGAAGATTTTGTTTGCCCTCTTTGCGGTGTAGGTAAAGATAACTTCAGCGAAGAATAATCAATTAACACCCACCGCAATTATTTGCTTTTGTGGTGGGTGATTTTTATAATGGTATCAGATCTTACTCAGGAGATATAATTTATGGAAATAGTATTACTGACCGCATTAGGTGTTGGCGGAGCCACTGTTATTGGCTCAATTATCGGCTTTATTTTCAAGAAGATATCCCACAAGTTTTCCGATATTGTGCTGTCATTTGCGGCAGGAATCATGCTTGCCGCGGCGGTTTTAGGGCTTGTTCTACCCTCTTTAGAGCACGGCGGACGCTTCGGGTTGCTCATAACTATTGCAGGAATCTTCACAGGCGCACTCTGTCTTAATCTTATAGATAAACTGGTGCCTCATCTACATCGGCTTGTAGGCTCCGACGCAGAGATGCATAACAATGCAAACCTCAGTCGTGTATTACTCTTTGTAACAGCCATTGCCATACATAACCTGCCCGAGGGAATCGCGGCGGGTGTTGGTTTCGGCTCTGACAACCCCTCAGAGGCTTTTCTTATTGCGGGCGGTATCGCTTTGCAGAACATACCGGAGGGTATGGTTATAATAGGTCCTATGTTAGCGGCTGGTATCACCCCTAAAAAGACCTTCTTCTGCGCTATGGTAACTGGTCTTGTTGAAGTTGTGGGCACTCTTATTGGATATTTTGCCGTGAGTATTGCAAAGGTTATATTGCCCTTTGCTTTGGCCTTTGCGGGTGGTACCATGCTTTATGTCATAAGCGATGAAATGATACCCGAAACCCATTCCCACGGCAACGAGCGAGGGGCAACCTATGCGCTTCTTGTGGGCTTTTGCATAATGCTTATTTTCGACACACTGCTTTGATTTTCAAAGAGAAATTGTATGCAATATTTTCTCTGTTTTTCAGGAGGATAAAATAACCTTTGTGTCCCACTTCCTTTTGGCTATGCTACCCATATATTTTACGGGCGACAGGCAGAGAAAACAAAATAATAAATCCTATAATCACCCTGCGATATTGCGGGGTGATTGCTTTTACAGACTGGCTGAAAATTTTGCTTGTAATATGCCTTATTTTGGTATAAAATAAATATGTTCGAAATTTTATCTATCCCAGCGAATCGAGGTCGCAGATGTCAGAAACAAGGAAAAAATATTTTGTGAGATTGTTCGGCAGGATTTTGATTTTCATTACCTGCTTCATAGCTTGTTTTACAAACCCACAATGGTTTAATGTGCTGGAGGGTTTTAACTTCTTTAAAGGTTTCTCTCCCCTGCACCTGTTGTGGGCGGTTTGGGCTGTGGATATGTTTCTGCAGATTTTACCGATAAAAAACAAAGTGCCTCTTGGCTCACAAAAGCTCTTTGCCAATAGATTCCGCCCAATCAGAGAAAAAATTAATCCTGCGGCGCTGAAAAATTATGTGGCACATACCACCGCCTCTGCGTATATTGTGATGATTTTATGGGCTGTATTAATTGGGATTATAGGTGTTCTATATCTTTTAAACATAATCGATATTATCGGGCTCTTTATGATTTCAATTTTCTTCTATGTTTGCGATTTAATATGTGTTCTGATATGGTGTCCTTTCCGTCTTATTATGAAAAACAAATGCTGCACCACATGCAGAATATTCAACTGGGACCACCTGATGATGTTCTCTCCTCTTATCTTTGCAGGGGGATTCTACTCCCTGTCCTTAGTGGCAATTGCGCTTACCGCGTGGCTGGTGTGGGAGCTGTGCGTGTTGATTTATCCCGAACGTTTTTGCGAAATGACCAATCTTGCTCTGCAGTGCTCGGAATGCACCGATAAGCTCTGCACACAGTATTGCCAAAAGCTCAGAAAATAACTCAACTCCCCCTTTAAACCACCTTGACAAATCAACCGCAAAATAGTATAATCATTAAGTCGTAAACATAGTAATCAAAATACGGAGACGTATCGAAGTGGTCATAACGGGGCTGACTCGAAATCAGTTAGGGAGCAATCCCCCGCGAGTTCGAATCTCGCCGTCTCCGCCAAAAAGGAAAACTGCACCGCAAGGTGTGGTTTCTTTTTTGTGTAGTGTGGTCATGTAAGTAGTTTTTGTATAGTTGCAAAAACCACCCCTTGCGGTGAGCAAGAGGTGGTTTGTTTTAAGTATTGGATTAGTATTTTTCTGCTACCTCGAAGATGTGGGTGGGGAGGTCTGCTTCGTCGCAGGAAACGGTAAACACAAAGTTTGTGTTGGTTTCCTCGCTCAAGGCAGAAACTCTATCGAAGAAATCGGCCAGATGGTCGAAATCTCTGCCAACAATTTTAAGGGTAGCGTCTGCGAAGATATCGGTAACATCATAGTTGCCTGCACAAACACCGCAAAGCATGCCGTAGAATGCGTCGTAGCCTGAAATTCCATAGATATCTGTATTGATTAAACGGGCCTTATGAGTAACGCTGAAATTAAGAGTGTCACCCTTTTCGATGCAAACCACGTTGCCGTGGGAAGCTTCGGTGGTGGCATTAACAGCTTCAACCAATTTCTTGGTTTTACCAGAGCCCTTGTTTCCGATAATAAGTTTAATCATATTTACCAACTCCTGTTATATTTATTCCGCCCGAAAGCGGTTATCTACTTTTTATTTCCCGAGACGAGCCTCGAGGGTTGCCTTTTCGACCTCGTATCCTGGTTTGCCTAGGAGAGCAAACATATTCTTTTTATAGCTTTCCACACCAGGCTGATCGAAGGGATTGACACCCAGCACATAGCCCGAAATGGCACAAGCCTTTTCAAAGAAATATATAAGTCTTCCAAGGTTTTCCTCGTCGGCTTTATCAACCTCTATCACAAGATTGGGAACACCTCCGTCGGTATGAGCCAGAACTGTGCCCTCAAAAGCCTTTTGGTTTACAAAGGACATTGGTTTACCTGCGAGGAAGTTGAGACCGTCGGAATTTTCCTTTTCTTCCTTGATTATTACGTCTTCGCCGCAGTCGGTGATGTTAATCACTGTCTCAAAAAGGGAGCGTCTGCCGTCCTGAATATACTGACCCATAGAATGCAGGTCTGTTGAGAAAACAACCGATGCGGGGAAAAGGCCCTTCTGGTCCTTGCCTTCGCTTTCGCCGTAGAGCTGCTTTAACCACTCGTTCATCATGGTAAAGCGAGGCTCATAGCTTACATAAAGCTCAATCTCCTTGCCCTTGCGGTAGAGAGCGTTCCTGAGAGCGGCATATTTATAGCAATTATTATTTTCGATATCGTCGATGGAATATTCCTCCCGAGCCTTTGCCGCACCCTCCATAAGCTTATCAATATTGGCGCCACTGGCGGCGATAGGCAGAAGTCCAACAGCTGTTAAAACAGAGAAGCGACCGCCTACATCGTCGGGAATAACAAAACATTCATAGCCCTTTTCGTCGGCAAGTTGTTTGAGGGTGCCACGGGCTTTATCGGTTGTACAATAAATACGTTTGGCGGCTTCCTCTTCACCGTATTTATTCTCTAAATACTCGCGGAAAACTCGGAAAGCAACCGCGGGTTCGGTAGTGGTGCCCGATTTAGAGATAATATTTACCGAAACATCCTTGCCCTCGCAGAGCTTTATTATATCGGAAAGATATGAGCCGCTAATGCTGTTGCCCGTGAAATAAATTTCGGGAGCACCTTTTTTCAAAGAGTTATAGTAGGGTGAATGCAAAAACTCAATAGCGGCACGTGCGCCCAAATAGGAGCCCCCAATACCGATTACAATTAAGACATCACTATCACTTTGTATCTTAGCCGCCGCCGACTTTATGCGCTGGAATTCGTCCTTATCGTAGTTCACAGGTAGGTCTACCCAACCCAAGAAATCGTTGCCTAAGCCTGATTTATCGTTTATAGCGGTATGTGCCGCGCTAATCTGGGGAATGAGACCCTTGATTTCATTCTCACCTAAGAAGCCATCTGCATACTTAGAAGTAAAATTTAATGCCATGAAATTCACCTAACACCTTTTTTATTTATTATACATTATTTTAAGCAGTTTTGCAACCGATAATTGCATACATATTATATTTTTTTAAATTAAAGACTGGTCAGTGCTCTAAACACACGGGACAAAGCCTTTAAGAATGTCAACTTTTCAACACCCTCTGCAGCAATTAAATCGATTTCACCTATTTTATTGTTCCCAAACATTACCTTAGCTACTCCTAATTTTTGACCCTTAGCTATAGGAGCTGTTACTGTATCGTCCATATCAATAACCTTGGTAATTTCACCCTCTGCGCCGTTTTCAATAAGGTATTTCCCCTTTCCGTTGGGGACAACAGCAACTGTAGAATTGCAACCATTTTCCACGGTCACCTTGGGAATATCCTTTTGTTTAACCGTTACGGTGTGGAGTCCCCAATTTGCAAAGCCGTAGTTGAGAAGTTTTTTCGCTGTGCCAAATCTTTCGTCGTTATTCGAGGCACCCAACACCACGGCACAAAGCTCCATACCCTGCCGCTTAGCCGACGCGCTTACACAAAATCCCGCGGCAGAGGTTGTTCCAGTTTTGAGTCCGGTGGCTCCCTCGTAGAATCTTACCAGTTTATTTGTGTTCACAAGCTGGGATTCTCCGTCTCTCAAAGAATCCATCCAGACGGTGGTATAATCTTTGATTAAATCGTGTTTCAAAAGTTCGCAGGACATTATGGCTATATCTTTAGCTGTGCTCAAGTGTCCCTCGGCATCCAGCCCTGAACTGTTGACGAAGTTAGTATCATTCATTCCCAGTTCCCTTGCCTTGCGATTCATCGCATTAACAAAAGCCTCCTCGCTTCCCGAAACCGCCTCAGCCAAAGCTACTGTAGCATCATTAGCCGACGCAATTACTGTTGCTTTAAGCAGTTCATTCACCGTCATGGTTTCATTAGGCTCCAACCATATCTGAGAGCCACCCATGGAACAGGCATGTTCACTTGCAGCAATTTTGGAATCCAAGGTGAGCTTTCCGCTTTCTATCGCTTCTATAATCAGAAGCAGTGACATGATTTTAGTTATAGAAGCAGGGGCGCACTTTTCGTCGGGATTTACAGAATATAATATTTTACCGGTATCCCTTTCCATAAGCACCGCGGATTTCCCCTTGATATCCAATGTATCCTCTGTATCTTGCTCCGCCGCAACCGAGAGGACGCCCGATGCATCGGCGGTTAAATCCTCAGACATATATTCTGTTGATACGGTGGCAGTGGCTGTAGGACTGAGTGTTATAACAAATGCTATAACAAAACACAAAACTCTTATAGTTCTTTTCATTATTATCTCCCCCAAACGGCAAAAAGCCGACATAAGTATTATCACTAATACTTATGTCGGCAGTCGATTTAAAATGCTAATTAATATCCAAGATGCTCATTGACAAGGATAATTTTAATTCTGTTTTTTATTCTTTGCTTGGCGGTGACTAAAGAGGTACAGCAAATTCTACCCTCTCCCATACATCCGGCACCCATTACCTCGCCATCTCCTTGGTCTATGGATACACAGTGCCCGTTTTTACTGCAATAGGTATCTAATCCCAATCTGACACAGTTTTTGGGAGCCGCAATGGCTTTAACCCTTACCACTGCCGCCGATAGGTCAGGAACGATTTTATTAACACCCGCTACCACAATAACATTTTGTGGGCCAAAACTCAAAGCCGAAATGCGGTTGCAATTACCATCTACATTATATAATTCTCCATTCTGGGTGATGGCGTTCGAGGAGCAAATATAATAGTCTGCAAAAAAGGATTTTTTGAAAATTTCAGTAACTTCTTCCCTTGAAAGCCCCTGCTTATATCTATCAAGAAAATCATAGCTCCCATTTCTCAAAAGATTTAAAGCCTCTATCTCATTAAGGGTTTCAGAGCCGCCCACGGCAACTGTGCTACCCTTTGCTATCAGCTCTTTTATCTTTTCAAGCGCTGAGTTTTTATCGGCTACGGAATAAGTCTCCATTCCGTTGGCTTCAAGATTTTTTAAGGTGGTTTCAATTATATCTATCACATTAATCGCTCCAATCTTCACATAAATTATATAATGCAGAACGTAAAAAATCAAGCCACGGAAATCCGCGGCTTGATTAATTTAAATTTAATCGTAAAGTCCCAATACTTTCATGACAGAATGGCTGTATACACGGGAACCGAAGTCGTTGGGATGGTTAATATTGTTACCGCTGACGTCACGATAAAGCTTTCTCTCCATCATAACCTGAGCTACATCATATACGGGAACAACAGCAATCTGTGCGTCGGTGTATTCACTCTGCAGTTCGTAGTAAGCTTCCTGGAATAACGCAAAGTTTTGAGCACTACCTGTGTTGTCGAGGTTGGGAACTGTGGGAGAAACAAGCACTATGGCGCAGTCGGGATTAGCGGCTAATATTCCGTCAATCATGATTTTGTGGTTTTCTTTCATATATTCCTTGATTCTTTTGGGTTCGTTTGTTCCGAAAGCAATGAACACAATATCGGGGTCTTTATCAATTACAGCCTTTTGCAGGTTAGCAACACCGTGGTTAGAAGAGTCGCTGGAGCCTGCAGCAACATTGATGTAGTTGATTTTTGATTCAGGATATTTTTCCTGCATTTTGGAGTGAACTGTATGAGCCCAGTTGGGAGCATAGGGAGCCAACATAATCTGATCGTATGCAGGGAAACCGTATTCTGTCATAGCAGTCTGACGGTCTACAACAATCGTGCTTCCTGTATTGCTATTGGCGGCAGAAATATACTTCCAGGCGTCGCCCTCTTTCATGCCACTGGAATGATATCCAACGGTGATACTGTCACCAAAGAATACCATGTTCACATCTTCGCCAGCATCCAGCTTTTGATAGAATTTGCTCAGGTTAGCAGATTTGTCGCTGGGTACGAAACCGTCCCAAGAATCATTGTGAGTATATGTAACAGAAATCTGATACTGAAGGAGTCTGTCGCCATTGCCAAATCCTGCAGCATTGTCTGTAGCAGTTTCTAAAATAGAGGGAATAGTTGTACCATCTAAGATTTTAATTTTTCCATTGTCTACGGTGTAGTCTTTATCGTATATATAAGTCTTACTCAGAGCGAAGTTGCGAACCTCAATGATCTCATCGATATCATAGAGAAGTTGGATATCATTATATTCTCCTTCAGAATTTTTGGTTACAACAGCAGTCTCCTGATAAACTGTGTTGCCCTCCCACATTGGCAAGTTGTAGGCATTAGCTACATACTGCGATGTGAGATAAAGACCTGTTTCGGGAGACATTCCCACATAATCATCAGAATTTAAAATCATTTTCCTCATCTTAACCACATCTGAAACAGTAAGTGTTCCTGTTCTGTTTACATCCGCAGAAGCAAACTGGAGATTCGAAAAACTGTTATCATAAAGTATATGATTAATAACGGTGGAGATATCGGTTACCTGACAAGATCCGTTAGCATCAATATCACCAAGTACTGCAATATTTGCAGAATCTAAAATATATCCATCAGATTTCAAGGTTATAGTACTGCCTGATTTGACCTTAGAATCGGTTTCCACATCCTGTTTATTATCGGTCACAGCGATATTTTTATTATTACCAAAAGAGTTGATAAGCTGTGCCACGGTAATGCCGGGATAAGCGTATACCAAACCTTTCTTTACAGGAAATTCCTTAGATTTAAGGGTTTCTTCTGAAAGGGAATCGTTAACCGAGCCATAATATTCGCCGTATGCACCGTTGTTTTCTGTGATTTCGACACTACAATCTGTAGCACTGGCAACACAAAATGTATTAAACACACCGAAAACAAGAGCAACAGTCATGAACAATGCTATTAGTTTCTTTTGCATTATAAACACTCCTTTTAAGACACAATATTACACTATGATTATAACACACAAAAAAGGACAAATCAAGTGAACCACAAACGTTTTGACCTATATCAGCGAAATATAATCGTTTTGTTTAAAAGTTGCCCCATAAATATAAATCAACATGCTCCCATTATACTTCTCAAAATTCTGAAACTTTATATTTTCAAAGCGAAAAGATTCCAACACATCACACTATGCCAGTTAATCCGACAGGACGATAGTAATAACTAGTATTTCTACTAATTGTGAATATTCAACTACATATTATTTTTAAAATATTTTTAAGCAAAGACCGGTTGTTCATTCTGTGAACACTGATAGCGTTTACGAAAAATTATTAATAGAGGCTAAAAATCGGCACTGTAGTTTCCACAATACCGATTTTCTTCTTAAAATTTATATATTTAATTAAAAATTAAGGATTGAGGCAAAAAAAATTGTTGAAATTTTCGCTGAAACTGTTATACTGTAATAAGAGAGAGTGATTTACATATGTTTAACCTTAATACGCTATGCGGACTATCCGTAACGAAAATCCACACTATATTAACTACTGAATTTCCCCCGCGATTTACATGTAACATAACTCGTCTTCGCAACCATGGAATTGCTTTTGGCATTTCGGGTGAGGTGGAGTTTACACACAATGGGAATAAGTATGTCTGCGGCAAAAATGACGTGGTATTAATCCCTGGAAATTCAAGCTATAGTTACATCGCGACCCACGGCGCAAAGATTGCTATAATTAATTTTGATCTTGATGCTAATAGTGTATTTACTGATTTCCATGTTGCATCTGTTGATAATCTAGAAAGCTTTCTTTCCGACCATGCAGCGCTTTGTAAAATCCATACGAGTGCTTCTCTTACAAGATACACAGAATTTTTATCGGTATTTTATAAAATGATAACCCGCTTAATTAACACAATTGGTGTAAATCAAGCGGAAAGTTCCACTTGGCATATTACTGAATACATAGCTGCAAACATAAGTTCTCCAGACCTTTCTGTGCCTCAGATAGCACAAGCCGCAGGTTTTTCGGAGGTGCATTTTAGAAAGCTTTTCAAGAATTGCTACGGGGTTTCACCCAGACAATATGTGCAAAATCTTAGAATCGAGACGGCTAAGAAACTGCTGGAAAGCAATAACGACTCCATTTCCAAAATTGCTACCCAGTGCGGATTTTCTACCATATTTTATTTTTCCAAGCTGTTTAAAGATAAAACAGGCTATTCCCCTTATGAATACCGCGAACGCTATAGAAAGTTGTTCTGATTTCATAATTCTTTCAGCAGTATAGTTAAGATGCTATACTGCTGTTTTTTGTTACAAAAACTCCCGACAGCCCAAATGGACTGTCGGGAGTTTTAATGTTATTTACCAGTTTTAAAGGAGAAGCCTTATGGCTTAGAAATTATCTAACCTTTTTACGGGTAGTGCTAATAATAACGAATGCCGCGGCTACTATAAACATAAGCACGGGAACGGTTATTCCGCTCTCACCTGTGGCAGGAGAATTCTCATCGCCCAAATAGTCATCACCGAATGTTCCGTCTCCGACACCTATAATTTCACCTACAGAGTCGTTCAGAGCAGTTCCTATAATAACGAAGTTGCTAAAGGACTCAGTCTGGAAGTAGAACTCATCACCTATAGTCTCGCACCAAGGCAGAGATGCAGTGGATTCGTCAATAAGATGAATAACCTGTAGATCGGTATAGTTATCCTTGATGAAGTCGGGAAGATTCAGCTTAACGTCTACGACACCCTCATGAATATAAGGTTCGTCGTTTAATGTGAAGTTGAAATCATAGATAACAGCAACCTGTTTGCCGCCTGAAATCTGAGCGATAAGTCCATACATCTCGTCTGAAATATTCTTAGAAACATCGGTAGCGGTGAACATAACATCGGTTAAGATTTCGTTATCTACACCTGTTACTTCGAATCTACCGTCTTCTGTACGGATGGTCTTATACCACTCCTCGTCGTGCTGATCTGCCTGAAAATCGCCTTCAAGGTCATCGTCTGTACCCTCTGAGAAGTCTTCCAGCGCACCTATTGTGTCCCAATAGGGGTCATCCTCATTTACCATCTGGAGGAGTGAGTATTTGTTATCAGCCGTGGAATTCCACATTACATGGGCTAAGACGGTCCTGTTTTTGGGAGTAGTCTCCTGAACTACCATCTTAGTTCTGAGGGTCGATTCACCAACCATGAACTCATCGACATTTTCACCTTCAGGTACGGTGAAGGTAATATTAACGTTTCTTCCGCCTAAATCGGAAACAACGTTGCCCAAGATATCCACAAACTCTACCTTGTAGTTTAGCTTATCCACAACCTTAAGATAAGGATTGTTTTTAAGAGACATCATCTGCCAGTTTGTTGCGGTTTCGGGAGTGACCTTGATATCTACAGCATCTGTAAAAATATCATTCTTATCGTGACGCATGATATCAGCCTTGATGCCTGTTTCCTTATCTTCAAAGCTGATAAGAGGTATCTCTGAATCGTCTGAGGCGGCATCATTCGAGGTGTTCATTCCCTTTACTTTGGTGCCCTTAAAAGACATTTCGGGAATTATAGAAACGAGCTGATATTCGTTGGAGTTTGCATATCGGAAACCTTCAATCCTGGAGAAGTCCTTGTATTCGAACTTAATATATCGAACAAGTCGGGGTCGCATTGCCTTTTCAAAGACATTATTTTTAATATCTTTTTTGGTTACTACATAATCAGGCTCTGTTCTTGCGTTTTTACCCTCTATTTCGTCTGCAACCTCAGCGAGATATATGTTGATTTTGTTGGGATAGTACTCATCAAAGCCGTATAAAAAGCTGAGCTTCAAGGTGTTGATGGTACGAAGGTCATCAAGCTTGATTGTAAATTCGTACTCATTCTTGCCAACGACACCCTCATGAGAAACAACGGTGTAGGTATCTACATAACCGTCGATAAGGGATGCCAGATCATCTGACTCGAAATCCAAAAGCTTTCTCTTTTCGGTCTCCAGATTCACATCCACTACAGAAAAGTGTGTAGATGGATCAAGAGTTGTGGTAAGCTCACGAGTTTTATTTTTCTGGTTATCCAGACCCTCAACATTAATTGTGTTAATCTGAAGATAATCCTTACAGCCCTCAAAGACAAATCTAACATATCTAATCTTTTCATCAGAAGATATTGTTTTTGAAAGCTTCACTTCACCCCTCTTGTCTCCTATTTTTTGAGACCAAATAAGAGCGCTGTCAAATTTTGTTCCTGCTAAAGCATTTGAAGCGTAGACCTTAAGAGTTTTGAAGCCTGTTGATGAATTGATTAGTGTTGTCAATGAGATATTGTCTACAATCATATCACCGCAAAGATTGTAAATAATCTCGGTGGTTTTACGGTTGGAATTCTTGGTGTTGATTTTAGCAACTGTACCCTCATCGGCATCGGTCATATTCATAACCTCTTTTGCAGTGAGGTTTTCTTCGCTAATTTCCTCCATCTTTTTAGCAGAGAAATAAGCGTCAATAGGCATGTTTTCTGCAAGATTGGTGGGTTCGGGGATAATCATAGGGTCTTCACCCCATACATAGAATATTGAAATTCTTGGGTTGACATTATCCGTAGCGCCCGATGCAGGGTCAAGAATTCTTAATGCGATGTAGCTACCTACAGGAGCATCATTTTGGGAGAATTCATAAACAAGACCGCTCATGTCACCAATTTCTTCTGCATTATATTCGAAGACCATATTTTCAGGATTATAAAGGTCCTCTACATCCTCTGCAACATAAATCTGATAATGGCTTGTATAATGCTTTGGATTAGAGCCATCTTTACCATAGTGACCTCTGAATGCAAATCCGTTTACACGGTACATATCCAGATTTTGCTCGTCTGTAAGCTTCCACTGAATGTCAATATATCCCTTGTCTTTCAAGGCATTATCATCTAAATCGCAGTGAATAGTGTCATTAGCAGGAGGCGTGCTAACCTGCTTTTTAACCTTATTAATAGCAGCAGGTTTTACAGCGGCACGCTTACCGTCGGCTCTGAAGATCGGGTCGGTCTGAGCTATGAGGTTTGCACCATACTCGGTTAATTTTGAAAGGTCGCCAAAATCTTTTGTATCGGTATATTCCACGGGAACATAGGTTGGGTCCGCATACTCACCATATACATCAAACTCCATTAAGCGAGGATACACGCTCTTTATATTATAATCTGTTATAAGTCCCTTAGCGAGTTCCCAATCTGCAAAGGGGTTTGTGATGCGAAGGCCAACATATTTAATGCCTTTTAGCTCCTTGCCATCTTTCCAATGGAAATCCTGAATCTGGGAAGAACGAATATCCGAGTCATATTCCCCAATTAAGTTACTCTTATCATATAAGTTATCAAGCTTAGCAGAAGCATAAATCTGGTAATTGCCAAGCAAATACTTACTATGGTGAGCAACAAGTATATCAGAAACATTAACCTCTGTGGGAAATTTATACATCAAATCCAAATAACGGCTGCCGTCGGTATATATTGTACCAAGGCTCTTGATATCTTTTACATCATAACCATCTACTATATCAAAGAATTGAGTGCCATTGCTGTAGAAGAACTCAGTGCCTGTTTTTTCACTTCCGTCGGTAACCTTTTTCAGATCAGCCCATGCAATCTTAGTTGATTCACCATCTTTGGTAAAGTTAACAAAGGCAAACTTTTGTAAAGTATTAGAGGTGTCTATATTATTTTTATTATTATATACTCTGATGGGAGACGGCTGATAGTTAGCATCCTCGTATTTACCATATACATCGAATTCCATTAAACGAGGATAAAGACTTTTTATACCACTATCGGTTATAAGATCCTTAGCATCGTCCCAGTTTGCAAATGGATCGGTAATACGCATACCTACGTATTTAACACCAGTAGGCTCATTGCCCTCGCTCCAATGGAAATCCTGAATCTGAGCAGAATGAGACTTGCCGTCGTATTCTGCAACAAGATTATCAACGGTATACAAGTTTTCACGTTTTGAAGAAACATAAATTGCATATTTACCAAGCATGAGCTTTTCTTTAGTATGCTGTCCAACTAATATGTCAGAAACTGTTATTTCTGTAGGTAACTCATAGGTTAAATCCAAATACCGGCTACCATCGGTATATACAGTTCCCAGGCTCTTGATATCCTTTACATCATAACCATCTACTATATCAAAGAATTGAGTGCCTTGAGTATAGTAAAATTCCTTGCCTGTTTTCTCTACATCGCCGTCGGTAAGATTATCTTGATCATCCCAACCTATTTCTTTTGACTTGCCATCTTTAGTAAAGCTTACATAGAATATCTTCTGCAAGATGTTGTTGGTGTCAATATTCGCCATAGTGTTGTATACCTTAAGTGGTGGTGGCTGATAATTAGGATCAGAATATACACCGTAGGCGTTAAACTCCATTATACGAGGATAAATTTGACTTATACCATTTTTCTCTACGAATTCTTTAATTTCATCGCTATCCCAACTATTTACAGGATCGTATATGCGAAGAGCTATATATTTGATATTCTTGAGTTCTTTACCCTCGTCATAGTGAAGATTCTGTATTTGGAATCCGGAATAGTTGTTGTATGTAAACTCTAAACTATCAGGATCAAAGAGGGTTGAACGGTCACCAGAAGCATAGACCTCATAGCTTTTTGTTGCAAGGAGAGGATTTTTGTGATTTACAATAACAATATCGCTGAGATCAACTTCGGTTTCGGCTTCTAATATTACTGTTAAATAACGGCTACCGTCGTTATAAACCCGCTTAATATCATTGATATCTTTGCTGGATTTTGCAGCCCCGTCCTTAAGATCATAGAAGGCTTTTTTGCCTAGCATATAAGTAGCAGTTGTATAATCACGGTCATAGGCTTTATATGCATCATCCATGCTAACCGAAACTGTGCCGTTTTCGTCGGTAAACTCGAATCTTGCGCTATCCCACGCGAAGGTTTTAGTTTTGTCGATACTCTTGTCGTTCAAGTTAATTGTGCTGTCACCCGCATCGAAGTTGGGATCAGACCAAGTGCCATACACATTGAATTCGAATAATCTTGGATATATTGCGCCTTTGACCGATTCTTGTTTATAGAGATTATTGGCAGCATCAGTGAACCACTCTGAAATAGGATTAAGGATACGCATGGCTACGTATTTTATGTTTTTAAGTTCCTTATCCGTATCGAAATGGAAATCCTGAATCTGCTTTCTTGAGCTTGAATTGTCAAAGCGAGCTACAAGACTGTCTTTATCATAAAGGTCGGCCTTTGTCTTTGAAGCATATATCTCATATTGACCTGTCATAAGATAAGTCTTTTTATGGTTGACAACGAGAATATCCTCTACATCTACTTCTCCTAAAAACTCAGTTTCAATAGTGACATACTGATCATTACCAGTGGTTTTATTAAGTCCATTTACATGTCTTACCCCAATAGCATCGGCAGTTTTACTGCTGTATTCATAGCCTTCAGCAGGATCAAAAAATGTTTTATATGAGGAGGCAATCCAACCGCTAGTGTCGATGTTATAATCGAATATTTTATCGCCCTCATTTGGTAAAATAGTCTTAGTGTTACCATCTATTGTGCTGGTGAATTTAGTTCCAACAGTTTTAACAGTGTGGTCTTCGTTGATGGAATCTGTATCGTATTTCACAGTGTAATTTTGAGTGAGATTATAATCAGTATTTTCGGGAGTACCGTAGGCATTAAACTCGAAAAGGCGAACTTTTATACCATTATTTAAAGACTGACCTCTCAGATCATATGCTGCATGAGGTTGATACACACGTAATGCAATATAACTGATATAACGAAGCTCCTTGCCATTTTTAAAGGAATAAAGTTCGATCTGATTTTTATCGGTTGTGTTGTCTCTTACATGAACTTGACTTTCGGGCAGAAATAGGTCACCGCGGTTTGAACTGGCAAAAATTGCATATTTACCTGTTCTCCAGTTTGCAGCATTATCCCTATGCATATTGGCAACTACCAGAGCCTCAAGCTTAATCGGGGTTTTAAAAGGAATAACAATCTGTGTATAGGCACCATTGTTGTATTCCTTTATAGAATTTAAGCTTGTGCTATTGTAATTCTGACCGTCTTTGAGGGTGTAGAAATGAGTACCAATGGCTTCAGCAGCGTCAGCAAAATTGTAGTCTGTGAGACGTGCGTTGTTCTGCACGCTTGAGCTTTTTGTGGTTTTTCCATCATTTACCACTACAGACGGTGAGCCTATGATTTCAGCAGGAAGCTTATACTGGGACAAACTATCCAAAAAGGTAAAATTAGTGAAATTATTACCTGGCTCAGAATGGGAATATTCAAAATCCACACCAAGTGTAGTTGCAAGGGAAGAAAAACTACCCGAAAAGATAGATAATACAATAACCGCTGCTACAATAAGAGCTGTTGTCTTTTTAAAAGCGTTTTTATATCTATACATACTATCTACTCCTTTCGTTAGTTGTTAACTTGGATAATAGCTGTGCTCCATACATCCTTATCGGACTTGAGGGTGCATCTTATGGCTATTATGTCGCCGCTCTTAGCATCATCCAAAGCTTTATAGGTAACTGTGCCATCTGCAGCAACGGTCAAATCACCTAATTCGTCGGTGATTTTATGGAGACTCACGCTCTTCTCTGCAGTTTTGGGGTCTTCGCCTTTGGGGGCGCAGCTATATCTCTTAATTTCCCAGATTACATTATCTGCGCTGGGTGTTGCATTAAAATCAATAAATTGAGGCTTAATAGAAACCTCTCCCCCTGCAGATACAAAGTTATAAACAGCATCTTTGCTTGAATCTTGAGGATTGAAAAGTGCAATTTGCTTGACGGGTTTGATGGTTGTGAAGATGTACACGCCGTAGTCACCGTCAATTTCATTATAGCTAAAGTTTGTTTTTACATTTTTAATGGTGCGATAGAGAGTTGGGATAATTGCGTTTGATGTGCATTTGGTGTCGAAGTCGTAGTAGTACACATTTATATCCTTGCCACCAAGACTCTTAGAAAGATTAACCTCTATTTTCTTATCGGTTGATCTTTCCGCCGCCTCAACAACAAGTGAAAAATCCTTACCGTCAGGTGAAGTGAATGCGGAAGCACGGATATCGTCGCCTGACCACTCGATGTTATGAACATTAGCATTCTTTGGAATGTAGTTGTTCATAAGAGAGACTTCATAGAAATTATGCTGAACATTTTCTACTGTTTCTTTGGAACGCGGTGAACTCCAGGCAGCAGCAAGACCGTTTGCAGGATCGAACGCCATCGGGTCGCAAAGGTAACCTCCTGTAAAGCCCCAGCTGAAATTACCCTGAATGCCGTTGTTAGCGGCGGCAATCAAAAATGCTGCGTGTGAGCAATCCCAACCATGGAGGCTCCATCTGTATTTGTCTTTTGTTTCTTCACCGTTTAAGACAGAACTATAGTATTCGGTAATATAGGTATCTTCGCCATATAGAGTAGAAAGATATCTCATAGTGTGACAGAGGGTTTCATACTGAGCGTCGTAGCCATCGGCGATCAAACCAACATCTCCTGGGTAAATGTGGAAACTCCACATATCAACCAAGTCAGGAATAGTATTATTAAGGTATACAGTAACATAACTGTCGTCATTAGTCATCATTGTGCCTGAATGGTCGGCTGAAGCTATAGTTACATCCTCGAGGCCGTTTTTATCAAAAGCCTCTCGGCATTTTATAACCATATTCATCCACCAAATACGCTTGTCACCTGATACACAGAAATCATTGAAGATAGTAGAACCTTCAGAAAACTTACCAGGCTCGTTGTAGAAAGAAAGAATGTTGAAATTGGTGAGACCAACATCTTCTCTTACATATTTGTAGAGAGCTACCGCGGCATCTGCATAGGCATCAAGATTACGAGGTGCTGACTCACGAGGATATCGCATATCATTGGAAAACCAACCTTGAATTCGAGTGGCAATTTTCCAACCGAAAGCAAGATAAATCTCAGTGCCTGCATCTTCCAGCATAGACCAATAGTCTACGCAGGACTGCATATATTCATTTTTAAAATCGTAAACGCCGTTATAATAGTTTACATAGTCTGGGTTCTTTTCCCAATTTTTATCATAGTCTTCGTAATTAAGCCCTTGTTCTTCGCATTCGTTAGTCATCATCCAGTCAATCTGGAACCAGGAACGTGCATAGGTTGCCTTGGCGTTATTAAAACGGTCTGCGCTAATCTCAACAAAGGCTTCTCTGTCTCCAAGGATTTCTTTCTTAGAGCTAGTCTCCTTGCTATATGTATTACGTTGACTCATAAGTGTAGTTTGAGTAGGATATATATTGGTGCTAATTCCCGTAAAGCCAGTAAAGATTATTCCATCCTTTGCGTTGTTGATGTTGATTTCTCTTTTATTTCCTTTTACAGCCAGTGTGCCATAGGGTTGGATGAGAAGTTCGTAGGTGAAGTCGTCTACTATATCATCCTCGACTATCCAATCCTCTTCCTCGCCTTCAATACCCTCAATAGCCTCATCTTCTAAGGGGTCTTTTTCCTCGGCGGGAACATATGCCAATTTGATTCCCACGCTTATGGCGTCGTCGGTTACAGGGCGCACTGCATTAGCGAAACCTTCACCGATGTCGCCTATATCATCATAGAGATCATCCTCAACATCGTCGGGAACGGAGGAATCCACCGTATCGTCCGCAACGCTGCTGGTTGAGCTTGTTTGGTCTGCAGGTTTTTTCTCTGTCTTCTGGCAGAAAGCAAGAGAAACCGCTATGCATAATGCCAAAAGCAAACTCATGATACACATGATTTTTTTGCTCATTTCAATACTCCTTTCGGTGAGTATTTGGATTTTAATTCCAAAAGGGCACACGGCTGAAATCCGCCGCGTGTCCTTTTTGATTTAGATTAATTATTTTACAGTTGCTTTAATACAAGCGGTTATCTGGTCTTTAACCTGAGTGATTTTCTGAGAAATATCAGCGCCTTGAGTGACTTCCTGTGCAACAACTCTCATAAGAACCTGTGCATCCTCTGATGAGGTTTTGAAGTTACCAACCTCACAGCAGATACCACCTGCGAGAAGACCGTCAACAAACTTCTGGTCTTCAGTGCTGAAAGCGTTTTTATCTGTGGTGGGGTCAACATAGGAAGAACGGAAAATCTCCCAAGCTACTGCAACTCTTTCGTCGGTACCCTTACCTGAGCAAACAGCAGTGAGCCAACCTGTGGGGTAAAGCTTCTTGGTATTGGTTGAGCCTAAGGGCATTGTAGTTACTCCGATGTTGCTCTTGCTACGCTGGAAAGGTGTTGAGTTGACAACGGCCTCAGCCATGTCGAGATACTTGGAGGTTTCCTCTGTGAACATATAGGTCTTACCCTTTAACAATCTGTCGTAGGTGTTGTAGGGGTACTGACCGTCGTTATCTCCTCTTCTGGGCTCTGCAATAGCATTTGCACCGCAGAACATTTCCTTGATAAGCTCAAGACCTGCAATATATCCCTCGGAAGTAACGTTCTGCTTATAAACACCTTCGTTAACTGTCGCAAAAGGAGCGCCGTAGGAAAGCATGATGCTTCTGGAAGAGAAACCGTTTGAAAGAGCATATACATCGCTGGATTTATCGGTGAGCTTTCTGCCCATCTGAAGAAGGGTCTGCCAGGTCCATCTACCAGACTCCGCTAATTTTCTGGGGTCCTTGTTGCCTGAGTAACCGGCATCAGCCATAGCAACCTTGTTGTAGTAAATTACAATGGGGAAGCAAGATTCATAGTTACAAAGACCATACATCTTGTCTTTATATACGAAGTAAGAGGTTTTGGCAAGGTCGATACCGCCTGCGGTAGGGTTGTTGTCGTCCATAAGGTCATCTTTGACGATGTATTTAGAAAGGTCATTGTAAAGACCGTCTATGGCGCAACCGGGGAACATAGAACCATGGGCATAGCAGATTTCGGGAGCGTTACCTGCAGAAATTGCCTGATAAACCTGCTTATTGTACTCGGTGAAAGAATACTCTACTGTCTTAATTTTACAGTTGTATTTCTTTTCGAAGGCTGTAATGGTGCGCTTGAAGGACTGAGTTTGGTACTGACCCTCTTCGGTGATTGCCATTGTGAAGGTCTTGCCGCCAAAATTGAGACCTTCAGTAACACTCTTGCCTGACTTAACCTTGAGGTTTTTGTATGCAGCGGTTACGTTCTTGTCGGTAGACTGGTTGGTAGCACCGTTGGATGTGGTGCCCTGCTGGTTGTTAGTGGTACCACCCACCTTAGAGTTTGTGGAAAGAGTCAAACCTGTGGAAGCGGTTTCGCTTTCTGTCTTGGATTCGGTTTCAGAACCTGTTGATTCAACCTTGGAACCTTCATCCTTAGATGTGTTATCTTTTTCGTCAGCCTTAGATTCTGTTTCATCCTGACCGATAACACTTTCTACATCGGCATTTACGCCACTTGCGCTTGAGGTATCAGTAGTGTTCTCGCCGCCACATGCAGCCAGAGCAAAAACCATTGTTAATACAACAAGCATTGCTAAACATTTTTTTAACATTTTATTTACCTCCAAATAATTTTTATGTTAAATATTTTTCACCATAGTTGCACAAATGTAACCGTATCACCCACCGTTCTTTTTGAGCTCTGCCCCTATGGAGGCAGACTTGAAAAGCGTAAAATTAGCTGTATATATAATAATACAAAATAGGAATGCAGTCAATTTTTTTATCTCTATTGCTGTTTTTTTATTTTTTTCAATCACAATGTAAAAAAATAAAAGAATTATATGGTAATTTTGCCTAAATTTTCCCGCGTTTTTTACCGCCTAAACAAGCGGTAATTCAACATTTTGCATTATAATTTTTTATCAGCTGCAGATTATCGGTTCATTGTTTTGAAAATTATAAAAAATGCGAACCGTACGCACACCAATATCGCAAAAATACTTCTTCAAAAAATCGGAACACATACGGTTTGTTGAATTTAAAAAAATCTTGTCAGTTTTCGTATAGCTTAACACCGCAGGAATTGTCGTAGGGTGGTATAAGAACCTCTACTATCTCTTGCCGTGATGTAGGTATATTTTTACCCACATAATCGGCGCGGATGGGAAGCTCTCTGTGTCCCCTGTCAATCAGAACGGCAAGTTGAATTTTTGATGGGCGACCCATGGAAATAAGGGCATCCATGGCGGCGCGGGCTGTTCTGCCTGTGCAAAGCACATCGTCCACCATTATGACGGTTTTTCCCGTTATATCGAATTTGATTTCGGTCCTGCTGGTTTCCCCCGAAGTTGTGGCGGAAAGATCGTCTCTATACATAGAGACATCCAGCAATCCAAACTCAATACGGAGTCCCATTTCCCCCAGTTTTTCGGCGATGATTTCTCCCAAGGCAACCCCTCGGCGCATGATACCCACTATGCAGATATTATCCGCACCCTCATTTCGTTCAATTATCTCATGGGAAATTCGGTTTAAAGCCCTCTTTACCGCGGCTTCGTCCATTAAATCCGATCTGAATTTCAAGGCGTTTTCTCCTTTGTTTTCATTGAGATTTCTGTCGCTTTATTTGTCACAAATTGCATATAAATTAGTCTCCCATGAGGGAAGATATGGATGATGTCTAAGATACAGCTTATAGTCCGATCGTAGCTCATGAATCATAAGGGGTATATCTATAAAATCATCGGTTTTGTGATAGACACTTATCATAAGTTTCGGGGCGTATTTTTCAATAAGCCCTTTTGCGCCCTCTATGGCTTCTTTTTCGGAGCCCTCTACATCAAATTTTACGATGTTCGGGGGCTGGTTAATCAGGTCATCAAGGGTGTTGACGCTAACGGTGATTTTACCGTTCTCGCTGATATAAGGGCTTCTGCCGCCCTTGTCGCTAAATCTGACACTTCCCTCTTTGTTCCCTACAGCGCAGTTACTAAGCTTTATTCGCGGGTCACCAGTCAGGTTTGCGTTTTCAGACAGCTTTCGGAAATTTATCGGGGCAGGCTCTATTGCAAAAATTTTTCCAAAATTCGGGCAATAGCGCATAAATTCCTCGGCGGTGTCACCGTTATAAGCACCTGCGTCTACAAAAACATCCCCCTCTTTTGGGCGGATAACACTGTTATAAAGCTCGTCACGAGAGGTTTCTATCGCATAAAGCTCCTCAGGGTCGGCGGTAATTTTGAATGTTAACAAACCTTGGAGGGTGCGCCGAGACTGTTCGTCAGCCAGTATGTCATATAACTTTTTGATATCTTCCAGCCTGTTACTTAACCGCTGGGGGGTGAAAATATCATTGCCGAAAACAGGCACCTCGGGTACAAAAAGTCTGCCGTCGGTTTCCCTCGACAGCTCTTTTATTTTCGCCAACATTTCCTCTCGGTCGGTGGCAAAGCCCAAAAGAACTGTGAGCTCTCCCAGTTCCGATTTAAGCGAAGCATAGGTGCTTACCTTGTAACCGCAAAAGCTTCGTTCACGGGCAAAATCATCACTCACAAAAATACCCGCAACAGGTATGTTATATTCATTCAAATTATATATAAGCTTTTCGGCGCCGTTGCCCGTTCCGTAGATAACTATTGGGTGGGTTTCTCTTTGCAGACGGTGGTATATAAACTCACCAAAATCTAAATCGAAATTCATCTTACAGCGCGAGGGTAATTTCTTTTTCGTCAGGCTCGTAAAGACGGTAGGTCACTCCTGCAGAATCCATCATCTTTTTAGAGGCAATAACCGAGTCGGTGTCGGCGTATTTATCCTGCATATAAATTATCTCTTTAACGCCCGACTGGATGAGAGCCTTGGCGCATTCGTTACAAGGGAAAAGAGTTGTGTACACACGGCTTCCCTCTAAAGAGCCACCGCGGTAGTTGAGTATCGCGTTAAGCTCGGCATGGCATACAAAGAGATATTTTGTGGCAAGAGGAGCGCCCTCTCTGTCCCAAGGGTATTTATCGTCGGAACAGCCCGAGGGCATACCGTTGTAGCCCACCGACAGAATTCTGTTGGTAGGGCTTACTATACAGGCGCCAACCTGAGTGCCGGGGTCCTTACTGCGATGGGCGGAAAGTATGGCAATTCCCATAAAATACGCATCCCAGCTTATATAATTTTCTCTTTTCATTTCACTTCACCCTTTTTATTAATAATCAAAGAAATAACCATAAACAGCGGGAATATTATACCCGCAAATAAGCCGAATTTAATAGCCAACTGTTCCGTGTCAAGACCTGTTTTCAGGGCGCTTTCTGCAATGAATTTGCTTTTTTCCGAAACCTCAGCCACAAAGCCCGTGAGCCAAGGTCCGGTCGCACAGCCAAGGTCACCCGCCATTGCCAAAATCCCGAACATGGCGGTGCCTCCCTTAGTAAAATGCTGAGAAGCAAGGCTGAGCGTTCCGGGCCACATTATACCCACGGAAAATCCACAGATTGCACAGCCCGAAAGAGCGAGTATCGAATTTAGGGAAAGCCCCGCAAGAGCGTAGCAAATCACACCTAATGATGCCGAAAATATTATAGACTTTTTAAGCGAAAGCTTTTCTCCGAAAACACCGTGTATCATACGGGCAACGCCCATAAACACCGCAAAGGCACAGGGTCCTAAAAGGTCTCCCATAACCTTGGAAACACCCAAGCCTTTTTCAGCAAAGAAGGATGCCCACTGAGCCATGGAAAGCTCTGACGCACCCGCGCAAACCATGATCATCAGCATAAGGATAAATGTGGGTTTTTTGAACAGCTCACCAAGAGGTGTTCGCTCCTCGTCTCTTATTGTTTCGGGCAGAGGTGTTTTGATAAACATGAACATATTTACAAAGGGAATAAGCGCCCAAAGCGGAGGGAAAATAAACCAATACTGCTCCCCTATTATTTTTATGAGCAGGGTGGTAATAAGCACAACGGCGACCTGTCCCCAGCAATAAAAGGAATGAAGAAAGCTCATGGCAGAACTTTTTTGCATAAGCTGGAGAGAATCCATAAGAGGGCTTACCATAACCTCTATGAGTCCGCCTCCGATTGCCGAGAAAAATGTTGCAACAACCAGACCCCAAAATGCATCCCCGAATAAAAATGGAAGTATCGCCGCCAACACAAGCCCTAATGCAGAAAAGCCATGGGCAAAGAGCATAGCCTTACGGTAGCCCCAGCCGTCACCGAATTTTGAA
The DNA here is from genome assembly GCA_045542355.1 of Acutalibacteraceae bacterium. Taxonomy (GTDB): domain Bacteria; phylum Bacillota; class Clostridia; order Oscillospirales; family Acutalibacteraceae; genus UMGS1532. The sequence continues at coordinate 121,518 of JAZQKX010000029.1, read as the reverse complement.
GCAACAATATCGGTTATTAGCTGGAGAGCAAAATTTATAAGAACGAGGCTCCCTAACTTCACAGTGCCGACGCCAAACCGTTCACTGAAAATAACAAAAAACAGGGGTAATAAATTGTTTACTATTGCCTGTACAATATATGATACATAGCAGTAGCGCATTGTACCTTTATATTTATTCATGGGTATCTACAATTGTCAATATTTCATTGGCAGTTTTAACTATGTATTCCGCGCCGTTTTCCCTGAGTTCTGATTCATCACGGAATCCCCAAAGCACACCTACTCCGTGGGCTCCGCTGTTACAGGCGGTCTGCATATCCACATCACTGTCTCCAACAAAAAGACATTCATCGGGGGTGATATCAAGCTCTTTTAAAGCCTTAAGAGTGAGCAAGGGGTCGGGCTTATTGGGAACACCGTCCACCTGACCGTAAACCACGTCCATACCACCAAAGAAATGATCGATAATCTTAAATGCTATAGGCTCTACTTTATTGGTGATACAACCCACCTTTATACCCTTTTTCTTCAAATCGGAGACCAGCTCAGGAACGCCCTCGTAGGCGGTGGTATTAACGGTGCAATTATCCTTATAAATCTCAAAAAAGTCATCGCGGATTTCCTTGAGCTTTTGATCGCTTACCTCGTTGGGAGCAAGAGCACGTTGAATCATGACATAGATTCCGTTACCTGCAAATTTTGTATAGTCCTCCGCAGGTTTTGCGGGATATCCATGCTTATTCATTGCCGCGTTTGTACATGCCGCAAGGTCCAGCATGGAGTTTACTATAGTTCCGTCCATATCAAAAAATACTGCTTTAATTCTCACTTTAAATCATACCTCAAATAATAGTAATTTTATAGCCGAATTCGGCGGTTTCATTTGGTTTTAAAAGGGTCATACCCTTGCGCTTTTCTAAAAGTCCGCTGGGATGAGAGTGGGTACCGGGAGAGGACCATGGCTCTATGCAAAGATAGTTACCGCCATTAGGATTCTGCCACAGACCTAAGTTGTCGAAGCCCTCAAAATCCACTCGCACTCCCCTGCCCGAATTTTTTGAATAAAGCTCCACACCACGGCTTTTAAGATGCTCCAATACAATAACGCCCTTCGAGAACATTTCATGGTTAAGGTCAATATATTGAGTGTTTTGGAGAACAGGCATAAATTCCTCCGCCTCTGCCGTCATACCGCGGGTAAGTATGGGTGCTTGACAGGTTTCCACAAAATCAAATTTCAGCCTGTAGTCCTCGAACTTCTCCCCCTCCTCTAAGGGTACGGGGTAGCCGGTGTGACCGCCAACCGAGAAAGGCATTATTTTTTCATCATTGTTGGTTACAATATATCGTACATACAGTGAATCATTGCTAAGCTCAAAGCTCACGTCAAAGGTAAATTTAAAGGGATACTGTGCCAGAGTGTCAGAATTTTCTCTAAGACGAAGTCTCAACACGTCCGAAAACTTTTCCACAACCCTGAACTTAGATTTTATGGCAAAACCGTGGTTTGGAAGAGGATATGTAACTCCACCGTAGATATACTGATAGTCTTTTTGAGCGCCCACTATTGGGAACAAAACGGGGGAATGTCCATCCCAGCTCCCGTCGGTGTTCTGCCAGACATATTCAAGCCCATGAACATCACAAAGTGAGCAAAGCTCGGCGCCTTCGGTGTCTACCGAGATGTAGATGTTGTTATTATTTATTTTATGTATCATTTGAAACTCACTCCGTAAGCTATAATTTTCTATTGTATTGTAACAGTTTTAGGAGGCATTTACAACATTTTTTGGTAAAATTAAAAAAAATTAAAAAAACACTTGCTTTTTGCTTTAATATCTGTTATTATATCATTTGCGATTGTAATAAATTCGAAGGAGGTGCAGACTCATGGCAAAGTGTGAAATCTGCAGCAAAGAAATTAGTTTTGGTATTAAAGTATCCCACTCACACAGACGCTCTAACAGAACTTGGAAGCCCAACGTTCAGCGTGTTAAGGCTATTGTCGACGGTTCACCTCGTCGTATCTACGCCTGCACCCGTTGTTTGCGTTCTGGTAAAGTTACCCGCGCTATCTAATTAATTCTGAGATTAATTCAAAGCTCAAAAGCTCAAGGTTTTGCCTTGAGCTTGTTTTTTTATGTATTGTTTTGATTTCTGTAGCTTGTCGGGGAGAGCCCTGTGTGATTTTTAAAAAGGCGGGAGAAATAAAGTGGGTCAGATATTCCCACAAATTCCGCCACCTCGCGGACATTCAAATCGGTCTGGCGGAAAAGCTGTTTTGCCTTATTAATCTTTAATTCCAGCATATATCTATGAGGGGATACGCCCATGGTTTCTGTGAAAAGATGGGAAAATCTGTCGGCACTCAGATGAATCTCTGTAGCATAGTTTGCTACGGTGTGATTTTCTTTAATGTCATTCTCCATCATTATAAGCACCTGCTCAATCTTATGCCTTGCCTCACCAAAGGTCTGTTTCATATTGGCAATACTTCGGGACAGCTGACAGAGTATCTGTTGCAAAAGCGCGTTTTCGGAGATTTCATATCCGCGATACTTAAGCCTGTGTTCTGGGAGCAATTTAGAAAGCAAAAATTCGATTTCATCGGTTTTCGCAAGGTTGAAAACCCGTTCCTTGGAAATCTCCAGTAACTCCAGTATTTCATCGATTGCCCTACCCGAGAAGTGAAGCCACACCGTCTCACAGGGAATTTTGGGATAATAGTGGTATTTCTGAGGCTCATCAGGGTGATAAATAATAACACTGCCCTCTTTTAGCTCGACAGTTTTGTCTATAATTTCCGCCGTAAATTTTCCGCTTTTGATATATATGAACTGAAAGTAACTTCCGCCTCTGTGACGAACATCGGTATCCTTGTCAAATTTATAGTTAGAAACTCCACAGGCGCTTACTTCCAAATATCTTTCCGACTCGGCGTTTGCGTTGTCGGCTCTGCTAAAATTTTTTTCTTTCATTTTTATACTTTCCAATCTAATTTATAGGTTTCAATTGTATTATAATACATTGTAGCAGTTTTGTCCATATACTTAGCAGAATAATTTATTGTTTATCCTTAGTATTTATTATAATATAGACTGCGTGGTAGATGAGGTAATGATTTCCTCGTAGCTCACCTAATATTTGTATTATCTTTATTGATAATAAACACTCTCTTTTTGAAAACACCCGCGCCGTTAGGCGCGGGTGTTTTCGTTAGGTAATTCGGAAAAGAAAATGATGCTTAGTTTTTTATATCATTGGTGTAGGGTTTGATTATAATACCCTCATCTGTTGCTATAATTACAATTTTGCTATAGTCCTCCATACCGTATCTAACGCGTAGGTCCTTGGGTATGACAATTCTCCCAAACTTATCTACCATTCTAACAAAACCGAATGCCTTATTCATCTCTTTCACCTCAAAATAAAAAAGTGCGTAGCCGAAACCACGCACCGAAAAACGTAGCTTCGTTCTGCACCACACAGCTAAATTTCCAACAGGTAAATTTAGACAAAGCATACATTTTTACCGAATGTATACCTGCTGGTAAAAAATTATTAAGCTGTGTGGTGATATTATATTACCATATAATGCGAGGATTTGCAACAAAATTCGTTCGACAGTTTACTACATTTTCTGCAGAAAAAACTTATTCATAAAAAATACACCACCTCAACCGAGGTGGTGTATTCAATTTGAGAGATTATTCAGCGGTTTCCTCAGCGGGAGTCTCTACGACTTCCGCTACAGGTGCCGCTACAGTTTCCTCAACGGGAGCCTCGACTACTTCTTCTACTACCTCTTCTTCAGGAAGAAGAACGCGGATAGAAAGGCTTACGCGCTTAGCGTCGAAGTCAATGTTGATGATCTGAGCTTCAACCTCTTCACCAATGGAAAGAACATCCTGAGGTTTCTCGATTCTGCGGTTAGCAATCTGAGAAATGTGGATAAGACCGTCGATGCCGGGGATGATACGGGCAAATGCACCGTAGCTAGTCATGCTGATAACGGTTGCTTTAACGATAGAACCAACAGGATACTGATTCTTTAAGATTTCCCAAGGATTGTCTTCGGCTTTCTTATAGCCCAAAGAAATCTTGCGCTTCTCAGCATCAATGGCTTTTACGTATACCTCAACGGTATCACCAACGTTAACAACCTCTGAGGGATGCTTAATACGAGCCCAGGAAAGTTCAGAAATGTGTACCATGCCGTCTACACCGCCAAGGTCAACGAATGCGCCATAGCTGGTGAGGGACTTAACAACGCCTGTGTAAACCTTGTTTTCCTCCAAGGTCTCCCAGAACTTGTCTTCAAGCTCCTTCTTCTGGTCGCGGAGAACGGAACGGATAGAACCGATTGCACGACGGCCGCGGCCAATTTCGATGATACGGAAAGATGCAACTGTGCCCTTGAGTTCCTCTAAAGATTCACCGCGGGTAAGGGTTGCCTGAGAGGCAGGAATGAAGATTCGCATACCTTCGTATGTAGCAACTACGCCACCCTTAACTACCTCTGTGATTTTGCCTTCGATAACCTCGTTGTTTTCTTTAGCGGTTACGATTTTATCCCATCCTGCTATAGAATCAAAACGACGTTTTGACAGAAGGATTGTACCCTCCTGGTCGTTTGTACGCATGATAATTAAATCAAGTACATCGCCAACCTTTACTTCACTTGCCAGATCAATGTTCTGGTCGTAGGAATATTCGTTGGCCTTTACAATGCCTGTGTACTTTCTACCGATGTCTACCTTGATTTCCTGTGAATCAACCGAAAGTACTGTGCCCTTAACCTTCTGGTCGTTGTTAAGGCTGTTGAGGGATACTTCAAGGGCTTCCTCGAAGGACATCTCCTCGGAAATTTCTGTGTTGTCTGCGACAGAGTTTATGTTCTCAGTCATGGTTTGTTGGACCTCCTTTATTATACCTGCAGGTGTAGATGCACCTGCAACAATTCCCACCGAGTCGGCACCGTCGAGCCACTGCGACTGAAGTTCTCCTGCGGTTTCCACAAGGAAAGTTCTTTCGCAATACTTACGGCAGACTTCATACAGCTTTTTTGTGTTGGAGCTATGACGACCGCCAACCACGACCATAACATCGCACTTGGTTGCCAACTCCGCTGCTTCGAGCTGTCTCAGGGAAGTTGCATTACATATTGTATCAAAAATTATTCCGTTTGTACATACCTTTTTGAAATTTTTTTGACATTTTACCCATAATTCTGCATTAAAGGTGGTTTGAGCTACCAAAGTTATGGGAATTTCTCCGATATTTTCCAGAGTGTTTAGCAGATTTTTCAGTTCATCCTCGTCTGAGAAAACAAAAACTTCACCCTTTGAGTGACCTTTTATGCCCAAAACTTCGGAATGGAGAGCATCACCTGCTATAAAAACAGTCCTCCCCTCCTCCCCTGCCAACTTCACAATCCTATGAATTTTGGCAACAAAGGGACAGGTTGCATCGCACACCTCGGCGCAATGAAGCGCTGCGGCTGTTTCAACCTCTTTAGGGACTCCGTGGGAACGGATGACCAGCACCTCGTCGGCTTTAGCCTCCTCAGGAGAGTTTACTATCCTCACACCCTTGGTTTCCAGCTCCTCCACCAGTTGTCGGTTGTGGATTATAGGACCTAATGTGCAAACCTTTTTACCGCTATCGGCAAGGCTAAGGACCATCTCCACCGCGCGGTTTACTCCAAAGCAAAAACCTGCGGTTTTAGCTACAGTTACTCGCAATGTCCTGCCTCCCACTGTGAAATGATTCTATCCATGATATTACTGGAAACTCGTTTCAGCTCAGAGCGGTTAACTTCCTCCATTTTAAGCTCACTATTGGGAATAAGCTTACCAATATTAAGGGTGACTTTCTTAAACAAAGACATCTTGCCGTCGTAATAAACCGACACAGGAAGCACATCAGCGCCTGTGGAATTGGCTATAACGGCAACTCCGCTCTTAGCGGCTTTAGGTCTGCCCTCTGGGTTTCTTGTTCCCTCAGGGAAAATACCTAAAACATTTCCGCTGTTCACCAAATTTTCAGCCACATGGATTGCCGCGGTTGCACCCGTGCCTGTGCCTCTGGCCACAGGAAACGCCCCTAATTTTTTTAGCAAATATGCCAACAACTTATTTTTAAAAAGCTCCTGTTTTGCCATAAAACATACCGGCTGAGGGATTTCCACCACAAGCCAAGCCACATCTGTGAAATGGGTGTGGTTACAGCAAAGAATATAACCGCCATTTTTTGGAATATTTTCTCTTCCTACTACATTTATACGGAATAGAAGATGCACGATAGCGCTGCCAATCGCTCTTATTACGCTATAAAATTTGCCTGTTGCCATCGTGGGCCTCCTCTTAAATGTTAGACTTAATAATGTTTGCCAACTGCTCTACCGACTGCTCGAAGGTGTTGCCTGTAGTGTTAACAACAATGGAATCTTCGGCGGGTTTCAAGGGAGCGATGGCGCGATGGGAGTCGTTGTAGTCACGTTTTTTGATGTCATCAAGAACCTCGTCGTAGTTAGCAGTCATGCCCTTTTGGAGCATTTCTTCATATCTACGCTGGGCTCTGTCCTCTGGGTCGGCGGTAAGAAAAATCTTAACTGTTGCATTTGGGAGCACAACTGTGCCGATATCTCTGCCATCCATGATAACATTATTTTCCTCAGCCATTCTACGCTGGAGTCCTAAAAGATATTCTCGGACTACGGGAATTGCCGAGAATGAGGATGCTAACATAGACACCTCGGCGGTGCGAATTTTGTCCGACACATCCTCAGCGTTTACCATAACATGCTGTTCGCCGTCGATAAACTTAATGTCAATCCTTGTGTCGGCAAGTGTGCTTTCAATTTTGTCTGTTTCCTCGGTGGTGATACCGCAGGAATTTAGGGTATAGGCTATGGAGCGGTACAGAGCGCCTGTGTCCACATATATGTAACCTAACTCCTGACTTACCTTTCTCGAAATTGAGCTTTTACCTGCACCTGCAGGTCCGTCGATTGCAACTGAAATCATTTTTATTCTTCCTTTCGGTTATATCTTCTCCGCAACTGAGCTACCCGCAAGATAGCCTGTTGAGAAAGCGATTTGTAAATTAAAGCCACCTGTGTAGGCATCCACATCCAGAATTTCTCCTGCAAAATATAAGCCCTCCACAATTTTTGACCTCATGGTCTTGGGCTCTACCTCGCGGACATCTATTCCGCCTGAGGTTATTACCGCCTCGTCGATGGGACGAGTGCCCTTTATATTAACTGTTAGACGTTTGAGCGACGATACAAGTCGCTGTCTTTCCTCGCGGGTTATAGCATTTACCTTTTTATGAGGATCTATTCCACAGAGCTTTATTATAACAGGTATCAGCTTTTTAGGCAACAATTCATCCAAAGAATTGCCGAAATCCTTATTGCTGAAGCGCACGAAGTCCTTTAGAATTCTCGCATCGAGAGTTTGTTCGTCCAGCGCGGGTTTTAAATCTATCTCTATTTTATATGGAATTTTCCCAACCCTTGGCATGTGTGCCGAAGCACTCAAGATAAGCGGACCTGAAAGCCCGAAGTGGGTAAAAAGAAGCTCACCGAAATCGGCATATACAGGTTTTTTGCCTCCCTCGTCCCACACCTTGATTGCCGCATTTTTAAGGCTAAGTCCCTGCAATGCCGAGCAAAAGCCCTCATGGGCAACAAGGGGTACCAGGGATGGACGTAAGGGGGTAATGGTATGCCCTAATGCCGATGCTAATTTATATCCGCTACCGTCTGAGCCTGTTAAAGGATAAGATTTTCCGCCTGTGGCAAGTATAACCGCCTTGGTGGATATCTCTATGCCACTCTGGGTTTTGACGGCGGTCACCTTTCCACCTTCCGTAAGAATTTCCACCGCTTTATCGGTGATTATTTCCGCCGCCTGGGCATATCGTTTGAGAGCGTCTACAATATCCACCGCCTTATCCGACTGAGGGAAAACCCTGTTTCCTCTTTCGGTTTTAAGCGGAACACCCAGCCTCTCAAAAAGCGCCATAGTATCCTCCGCAGAAAATACCGAGAATGCCGAATACATAAACCTGCCGTTGGTAACCGTGGCAGAGACAAGACCTTTTAAATCGGTATTATTTGTGAGGTTACATCTACCCTTGCCCGTTATCATAACCTTACGGGCTGGGCGAGGCATATGCTCAATTACTGCAACCGAGCAACCATAGGACAGGGCTGTACCCGCCGCCATAAGACCTGCGGCACCGCCGCCTATTACAACTATATCAGGCACATCTGACCCTCCTCATAAATTTTATTTAAACATTCTTCTGATTTTAGGATGCAGAGAATGGATATATGCCGCGATGACACGGGTAAGTCCCCTGTCGTAGATATAGAACACCACATTTCCCGCAATCAGCAGACCAAAAATGAATACAAGTCCGCCCTCCCCCGACTCGAAAAAGGGAATGCCGAAAACATGAGAGACTATGAAATATCCCAAAACAACCGCTACATTAAACACGAGATGCTTGATAAGATACTCCAGAAATCCGAAAAAGCGAGATTCTATCACACCCTTTAAGATGGTGTAATATCCAAAGAAGCAGACATAAAGGCTGGTTGCTTCCTTTTCGCAAATCAGAAGGGCTATAAGGGAAGACGTTATGTAAGCGCCCACAGCCCACTTTTTATCTATTTCTATTGCAATCACGGTAAGCACTGCTCCGGCCAGAGCGGGGGCAGCATAGGTAACATAGGGAAAATATGCCACCAGCATGATTACAACCGCTACCGCGCCAAGCACACCGCTCAGCGCTACCTTAGCGCTTCTTTTCAATCAAGGTCACCACCTTGCTAAATACTTGCAGACTATTAGCAACAACGAATCAAATCGCCGCCCATACATTCACAACAACAGTCGGCACAAATAAGACCTTGGCACACATCACATCCGGTGCAGTCGCCATTGCCGTTTCCGTAGTTTGCGCCTCTATAACCGCCGTAGCTGTTAAAACCGCCGCGCTGACGCTGAACGTGATTAAGCGCCTGACGATATTCCTGATTGTTGGGGTCCATTCTGCAGGCGGTGGCAAAGCTTGTGAATGCATTGTCAAACCAACCGCGTTTATACAGCACCGAGCCATTTAAAAAGTACCACTCGGCATCTCGTCTATCCAAAGGCACTCCGTCTAAAATCTCCTGTGCGTCGTCGTATCTTCCACTTGAGATCAAGTTGCGGATGTCACTGTATTGAGAGCTACCTGTATTACCGCTGTAGGAACCACCATAGCTGTTTGAACTTCCTCTTTTGCGAGAATCCATTATGCTATCGTAGGCCTCGTTGATTTCCTGCATTTTTTCCTGCGCCAAATCCGAAAGAGGGTTGTCGGCATAAGCATCGGGATGATACTTCCTCGCAAGATTTCTATATGCTTTTTTTACCTCTTCGTCACTGGCGTTTGGTGAAACACCAAGTATGGTATAAGGATCTTTCATTACTTTGTCTCCTTTATAAAGACCTCTACAGTCTGCTTTTTTAATCCCAAATAAATTACATTTTCAAGTATGCCCTTATATTTTTTAATATCCAACAGCTCAAAGCTCAATCCACAGTCGCAAATACAGGTGTTAAGCAAAGGTTTCAGCCTTTCTTCGGCGTATTTTTTAGAGTCTGTCCCATGGGGTATTTCTCCCTTTATTGGATTGTAGCTTCCGCTTTTTATATCCTTTTCTATATCTGAGGCGCAATCGATAAGATATATCCATTTGCCGAGACAATACCCTAATCGGTAAAGCACACGCTTTTGGCTTTCATCGGCTGAACACAGTTCAAATATTTTTCCTAATGCATCCGAAGTTGGCTCTGAAATTCTATCTAAATCGGTGCAACCAAGGCTCTCCAATCGGCTTTGCTCTCTTATATATTTCTCAACTATGCCGTCGATGTGGGGATAGAGTTTTTTAGCCTTTTTATGCTTACTCTTAAAGAGGGGTAACAACAATTTATATCCCAGCCGTTTTATTCCACGACTGTCATCAACGTTATCCAACAGCTTATAGTAAAGCATCACCATTGCGGCACCTGCCGAAAGTTCCAATTGGGAACTGCAATTCTTTGCATATTTACATTTTTTCAGAGGATTAAAAGCACAGGGCTTATTCTCAAATTCACAAGCTCCCTCTCTTAAAGCGAGAGATAGCACTGCTAAAAAGGTGAAATCGTAGTTAAGGGTAAGACGGGCAAAGGGTCCGTAGGTTTTGCCAAGCTGACGGCAAAGGGAACAGTAAACAGCCTTGTAGGTCTCATATTCCCAAACCCGAAGCTCAGGCTTGTAAGCCTTTACATAACCAAACATGCCCATCCCCCTTTTTAAAGAATTATATATCAAACCTTTATCGGTTTAGTTAATAATGTGTTAATTTTATTTAAGCATCTTCTTTAGGAACATACCCGTGTATGACTCAGGGCATTTTGCTACCTGTTCGGGTGTGCCTGTTGCCACTATTTTTCCGCCTCGATTGCCGCCCTCAGGACCTAAATCTATGATGTGGTCAGCAGATTTTATAACGTCAAGATTATGCTCGATAACCACTATTGAATTTCCTGCGTCAACAAGGCGGTTGAGCACATCCAAGAGCCTTTGAACATCGGCAGTGTGTAAGCCCGTTGTAGGCTCGTCTAAAATATAAATGGTCTTACCTGTGGGTCGGCGTGACAGTTCGGTGGCTAATTTCACACGCTGAGCTTCACCGCCCGAAAGGGTGGTTGCCGGCTGACCTAATTTCACATAACCTAAGCCAACATCATAAATAGTTCGAAGCTTACGGCTGATTTTGGGTATACTTGCGAAGAATTCAACACCCTCTTCAACCGTCATTTCTAACACATCGTGGATGCTCTTGCCCTTATACTTCACCTCTAAAGTTTCGCGGTTGTATCTAGCTCCGCCACAAACCTCACAGGGAACATATATGTCGGGAAGAAAGTGCATTTCAATTTTAACAATTCCGTCTCCCTGACAGGCTTCACAGCGTCCCCCCTTAACATTAAAGGAGAAACGACCCGCATTGTAGCCACGGATTTTGGCATCGCTTGTGGAGGCATATAGCTCACGGATATCACCAAACACACCTGTGTAGGTGGCGGGATTGGAGCGGGGTGTACGGCCTATGGGGGACTGGTCAATATTGATTACCTTATCCAAGTTTTCGAGGCCCAGCATATCCTTATGCTCACCCCAGAGGCTACGAGCGCCGTTTAATTCATGAGCTAAACGTTTATAAAGAATTTCGTTGACAAGGGAGGATTTACCCGAGCCAGAAACACCTGTTACGCAAACAAACTCGCCAAGGGGAATATCTACTTTGCCGATATTTAGATTGTTTTCGGAAGCACCTTTCACCGTCAAAGTCTTTCCGTTCCCTTTTCGTCTGTTTTCGGGAACAGGTATTTTGCGACGTCCTGCAAGGTAGTCACCCGTTACCGAACTTTCGCATTTCATAACCTCCTCGGGTGTACCTGCGCAGACGATTTCACCGCCATGGATACCCGCACCAGGGCCGATATCTACAATATAATCTGCGGCGCGCATGGTGTCCTCATCGTGTTCAACAACTATAAGAGTGTTGCCGATGTCACGAAGTCTCTGCATGGTGTGGAGCAGACGCTCGTTATCTCTTTGGTGCAGACCGATGCTGGGCTCGTCCAGAATATAAATAACACCCATAAGGGACGAGCCAATCTGGGTTGCAAGTCTTATGCGTTGGCTTTCACCGCCCGACAGGGTTGCCGAAGACCGAGCAAGGGTCAGATAGTCAAGGCCCACGCTCTTTAAGAAATCAAGACGCGCCTTTACTTCCTTAATTATGGGCTTGGAAATCATCTGCTCACGCTTGGAAAACTCAAGTCTATCAACAAAATTCAGAGCATCGCTGACAGGAAGATGGGTAAAATCGTTAATATTCATTCCCCCAACAGTAACGCTTAAAGATTGGGGATTGAGTCGGGCGCCGCGACATTCGGGACAGTCGCAAGAGGTCATAAAAGCCTCTATTTCCTGTCGAGCCGAATCACTGGTGGTTTCTCTGTGGCGGCGTTCAAGATTGGGAATTACACCCTCAAATACGGCTGTATATGTGCCGCCGCCCCACTCAGATTTACGTGTGAAGCTTATCTTTTCGTCACCTGTGCCGTAAAGCACCGCATGACGGGCTTCATCCGGCAAATCCTTAAAGGGAGTATCCAAAGAAAAACCCAACTTTTTGGCGAGACCTTGGTAATACATAGAAGCAAAGGATGCGAGATGGGGATTATTCCATGAGCCACCGCCGTTCCAACCAGAAGCTCGAATTGCGCCCTCTGCCAAGGATTTGGACTCGTCGGGAACAACCAGCTTTGGATTTACCTTCATGAACATACCAATACCTGTGCACTTTTCACAAGCACCAAAGGGATTGTTGAAGGAGAACATATTGGGCTCTAATTTTGGCATACTTACACCGTGGTCGGGACAGGCGTAGCTTTCGGAAAACTGCAGTTCCTCTCCACCCACCACGTCGATTATGGTAAGACCACCGCTAAGACTGGAGGCGGTTTCGATGCTATCTGAAAGACGGCTTTTGATTTCCTCCTTGATAACCAAGCGGTCAACCACGATTTCTATGGAATGCTTTTTGTTCTTTTCTAACTTTATTTCTTCAGAAAGGTCGTAGATAATTCCGTCTACACGCACCCTGGCATAGCCGCTTTTTGCCGCCGATTCCAGTTCCTTTTGGTGTTCGCCCTTTCTGCCCCTTACCACAGGCGCCATAACCTGAATTTTGGTGCCAACAGGCAGGGACATAACCTTATCTACAATCTGGTCTACCGTCTGCTTTAAAATCTCTCTGCCACAGACAGTGCAATGAGGGACACCCACTCTTGCCCACAAAAGACGCAAGTAATCGTAAATCTCGGTGACTGTGCCAACGGTGGAGCGAGGGTTTTTAGAGGTGGTTTTCTGGTCGATGGAAATTGCGGGAGAAAGCCCGTCTATACTATCAACCTTGGGCTTTTCCATTTGTCCCAAAAACATACGGGCATAGGAAGACAAAGACTCCACATAACGTCGCTGACCCTCAGCATAGATTGTGTCAAATGCCAAGGAGGATTTGCCCGAGCCTGAAAGACCTGTGAAAACCACAAGCTGATTTCTCGGAATGCTGATATCTATATCTTTTAGGTTGTGCTCACCCGCACCCTTTATTACAATTTCATTGTTCCTGAAACCCATGTTTTTCCTCCGTTTGCCTCAACGTACAATAAGGCATTATATATTTAATTATTATACTATATTATTCTTTTAAAGTAAATAGTTTTTATTCTTTGAAACGCAAAATATGACGCAGGAGAACTGAAGATAAAAGCAACCGTTATATTAGTTTTAAGAGAATATACAGTTGTTCTTATTATGACTTCTTTTTGGGATCAGATTAGAAAAACCGCCTCGAATTCTTTTGCGAATTGAGGCGGTTGATTTCTGTAAAGTTTAAATATCGCAGTTGTTAACTGTTCTTGGGAAAGGAATAACATCGCGGATATTGCTCATGCCTGTTACATACATGATGCAACGCTCAAAGCCGAGTCCAAAACCTGCATGACGGGCGGAGCCGTATTTACGAAGGTCGAGGTAGAATCCATAGTCTTCGGGATTGAGACCAAGCTCATTAATACGGGCAGTGAGGAGTTCCAAATCATCTTCACGTTGGCTTCCACCGATAATTTCACCGATTCCGGGAACGAGACAGTCCATAGCGGCAACTGTCTTGCCGTCGGGGTTCAGCTTCATGTAGAAAGCCTTAATCTCTTTGGGATAGTCTGTGACAAATACAGGGCGCTTGAAGATTTCCTCGGTGAGGTATCTTTCGTGCTCAGTCTGGAGATCGCATCCCCAATAAACCTTGAAATCGAATTTATCATTGTGCTTTTCTAATTCATTGATAGCGTCGGTATAGGTTATGTGGCCAAACTCAGAATTTGCAACAAGCTGAAGTCTCTCGATAAGGCCTTTATCAATAAAGTTATTGAAGAACTGCATCTCCTCGGGAGCATTTTCAAGCACAAAGTTAATGATATATTTAATCATACTCTCTGCCAACTGCATATTGTCGGAAAGGTCGGCAAAGGCAATTTCAGGCTCTATCATCCAGAACTCTGCCGCGTGGCGGGTTGTGTTGGAGTTTTCAGCGCGGAATGTGGGTCCAAAGGTGTAGATATTTCTGAAAGCCATGGCGTAGGTTTCACCGTTGAGCTGACCGCTAACGGTAAGATTGGTGGGCTTATTAAAGAAATCCTGCTTATAATCTACGTTGCCGTCTTCATCCTTGGGAGGATTTTGGAGGTCAAGAGTGGTCACCTTAAACATTTCACCTGCGCCCTCACAGTCACTACCTGTGATGAGTGGGGTGTGAACATAGATGAATCCTCTCTCCTGGAAGAATTTATGAATAGCATAAGCCACCAAGGAACGAATACGGAACACCGCCTGAAAGGTGTTGGTACGGGGGCGGAGATGAGTAATTGTTCTAAGATATTCAAGGGTATGACGCTTTTTCTGGAGAGGATAGTCGGGGGTGGATGCACCCTCTACGGTTACTTCGGTTGCGTGGATTTCGAAGGGCTGTTTAGCATCGGGGGTCAAAACAACCTTACCCTTAACAATAAGGGCGGTGCCAACATTCAACTTTCCAACAGCCTCAAAGTTGTCTATTTTCTCATCGTATACTATCTGCACAGGCTCGAAAAATGTGCCGTCGTGCAGAACGATAAATCCAAAATTCTTAGAAGCGCGGACGGAACGCACCCAACCGCAAAGCTCCAGTTCTTTACCCTCAAGCTCTTTTGAGGTTTTGTGTAGTTCTCTTAATGTGATAATGTTCATTACCTGTATCACCTTTTACTAAATAATTTAACATTTAACAGTATACCACAAGGTTTACTGATTTTCCATAAGTATTTGGAAAAATTTATGGTATTTAATTAATCTGCGTTGTATTCCGCGATATAGGGCAGGTTTCTGAAAAATTCTGCGCAATCAAGACCGTAGCCGATGACAAAATGGTCGGGAATTGTGAAAAGTGAATAATCCGCCTCAAAATCCACAACGCGACGGGAGGGTTTATCAAGTAGTGTAAACACCCTTAAGGATATGGGGTTACGGGCTTTCAGAAGCTTAACCACATCATTGAGAGTTCTGCCTGTGTCGATGATATCCTCAACTATCACAACATGATAATCCTTGATGTCCTGATCCAGGTCCATTGTAATGTTCACAATGCCTGTGGAATTAGTACCTGAGTAGTAGCTTTTTGCACACATAAACCCGATTTCACAGGGGACGGACACCGCACGGCAAAGGTCAGCCATAAATACAAATGCGCCCTTTAAAATGCTTACCAGCAATATGGGGCGTCCATCGTAGATTTTATCTATCTCCTTACCTGCGTTCTTGATAGCCTCATCTATTTCTTCCTTAGTTATCAGCACACGCTTAATCTTACTCTTGAATTCCTCTGTGGAACTGATTGCCATATACTACTCCTCCAAAATACAATTATTGACAGTTTGATTATACCATCAAAGTTTGTCTTTTTCAATATGTACAAAAAAATTAACCGCCCGAAATCGGGCGGTTGTAAATTAATCCTTGGTTAAATCTGAAATCAGTCTTTCGATAGGCTGGTCAAATTTGCAGAATTCGTGTTTGCCTTCAAATACGATAAGGTCTACCCAATCGGTGCCCACCTCACGGCAATATTCCTTTATCTTTTCGAAAGATTCCTCGCCAAATTTATAGTCAAAAAGCTCGTCATTATCTCCGATTTCCAGGCAAAGTCGACGGGGATACACAAGACACGCAACCTCGGCATCGTCAAAGAGATTTGCGGAATTCGGCCAGGTCCAATCCGCCCAGCAAACCTTGTCCCTCTTATTAAAGAAAGAGCTGGAAACCGCGGATTTTATGCGGGTGTCAAGGGCAGAGGTGAAAAGGGTGTAGAAACCGCCGTAGGACATACCCACCATACCGAAGCAGCTGACATAATCCTGAGCTTCAAAGTAATCGAGAATTCGAGTTATGCCAAAAATCTCAAGAGAGGCTACCGAGCCACCCAAACGTTTCAGTCTTACATCAACTTCGTTGCGGTTGTAGGGTGTTTCATACACATCACTCCACAAAAGAAGCTGAGGCGCAAAGACATGTACTCCGTGTTTTCTGACACGCTCCAGCATATCGTTGTAATTAGATGTATCACCATATACACCTGATACTAATTCAGGGGTACCAGAGCCACCGTGCTGAACTATAACCAATGGCTTTTTGCCACCATCTGATTTAAAAAACAAGCCCGACATATAAAGCCCGTCTAAGATTTCGAACTTCACGCGGTAAAGGGTGTAGCCCTCCTCTTCGGATAACTTTTCCATCTTGGCATCAGGTGGACACTCTGCAACATAGTCCACAAGTGGCCAACCCAACATTCGGCGAAAATCGGCACGGTATTTTTCGGGGGACTTAAATATATCCTTAACATACTCCCCTCTCCTCTTTTCCGCCTCGCTTTGTAGCTTTGTGATAAGGTTATCGATACCCTCTACATAGGCCTTTTTAGTGGCTCCGGCATCGGTACGTTCTTCTCTGTATTTCATATTTTTCACTCGCCTTTAAGGTTTGGTTTTTGTAGATTAATTATAACAAACCTCCGCCACTAAAACAAGTCTCTATACCTGTCCTGAGAAATATATAATCGTTTTTTGTAAATAACGGCAGATAAAGACAAACGGTTGTACTGGATATGACTAAAACTAAATAAACTTATTAACAAGAGTAACTTCGAAAAAGCATCTGCTTTTTGTTTACTTGGGGAGTTTTGTGTGGTATACTACACTTATAGATATTTTGCGTTGTGAGGTGAGAGTGATGAACAAGTTTATTTTACATTCGAATTACAAGCCGACGGGAGATCAACCACAGGCTATCGAAAAATTGAGTGAAGGTATTAAAAATGGCTTAAAAGAGCAGACTTTGCTGGGTGTTACAGGCTCGGGTAAAACCTTTACTATGGCTAACATTATCGCAAACGTAAACAAACCAACCCTCGTTCTCGCTCACAATAAAACCCTCGCCGCACAGCTTTGCTCGGAGTTCCGCGAATTCTTCCCCGAAAACGCGGTGGAATATTTTGTTTCCTACTACGACTACTATCAGCCTGAGGCGTATATCCCCGGTACCGACACCTACATTGAAAAGGATTCCGCCATCAACGACGAGATAGACAAGCTTCGCCATTCCGCCACCTGCGCTCTATCAGAGCGGAACGATGTTATAATCGTGGCGTCGGTTTCCTGCATATATTCCCTTGGTAACCCTATCGACTACCGAAATATGATAATCTCCATTCGCGAGGGGGCAGTTCTGGAGCGGGATACTCTGCTTCGCAAATTAGTGAAGCTTCAATATGAGCGCAACGATATAAATTTCATTCGAAATAAATTCCGCGTCCGCGGTGACGTTGTTGAGATTTTTCCCGCCTATTCGGGAGACACCGCAATCCGAGTGGAATTTTTTGGCGATGAAGTTGAAAGAATTTCCGAAATAAACACCCTCACGGGGGAGCTTAAAAATCGACTGGGGCACATTGCAATATACCCCGCCAGTCATTATATTGTCCCCGACGACAAAAAGGAGGAGGCACTCCAGAATATCCTCGCCGAAATGGAAGAACGGGTGGAATATTTCAAATCTCAGGACAAGCTGATTGAGGCTCAGAGAATCCGTCAGCGCACCGAATATGATGTAGAAATGCTCCGAGAAATCGGTATCTGCAAGGGAATTGAAAACTACTCCAGAGTGCTTTCGGGCAGACCTGCAGGCAGTGTTCCCTTTACATTGCTAGACTACTTCCCCGAAAATTTTCTTCTGTTTATCGACGAATCCCACGTGACGGTGCCTCAGGTGCGGGGTATGTTTGGCGGAGACAGGGCGAGAAAGGAAAACCTTGTGGACTACGGTTTCCGTCTGCCCTCGGCTTTTGACAACCGCCCACTTAATTTTGAAGAGTTTTATAAACATGTTAATCAGGTGGTGTTCGTTTCGGCCACACCTCAGGAGTTTGAACGCAATCTATCGGCACAGATTGCCGAGCAGGTTATCCGCCCGACAGGACTTTTAGACCCCGAAATCACCGTTAAACCCACAGAGGGGCAGATTGATGACATTGTATCCGAAATCAATATGCGGGTGGAGAAAAAAGAGAGGGTGCTGATAACAACCCTTACCAAGAAAATGGCTGAGGACTTGACTGAATATTTGGAAAATCTGGATATAAAGGTAAGATATATGCACTACGACGTTGATACCATGGAGCGTATGGAGATAATTCGTGATCTGCGACTGGGTGAATTCGACGTGCTTGTTGGCATAAATCTGCTCCGCGAGGGCTTGGATATACCCGAAGTTTCGCTGGTGGCAATTTTAGACGCAGATAAGGAGGGCTTCCTCAGAAGTGAAACCTCCCTCATACAGACCATTGGACGTGCCGCCCGAAATGCACAGGGCAAGGTTATTATGTATGCCGACAGCGTCACACCCTCCATGGAGAGGGCTATCACCGAGACTCTGCGCCGACGTGAAATTCAAAAGGCGTACAACGAGGAAAACGGAATAACCCCCAAGACCATTACCAAAGATGTGCGGGAGATTATTGAAATTTCCCACAAAGAGGCGGACGAAAAGAAACCCTACAAAAAGCTCAGTCGACAGGAAAAAGAAATGCTCATAAAACGCCTTACCGCCGAAATGAAGCAGGCGGCAAAGCTGCTTGAATTCGAACACGCCGCCGCCATCCGAGATAGGATTAACAAAATCAGAGAGAGTAAATAGAAAAGACCTGATGCATAGGCGTTGTACCGTTAAGGATAGTAAAATAAATTATCCGCCCGAGAAATTGGGCGGATTTTTCTTTGTGTTGAACATTGAGATGAAAAATGGTATAATTTCTGTAATAGGTTGCTGTTTGCATATGAAAACAAGGGGTGGCTTAACAGTCCATTGACAGCTATCTATGGTTAATGTAGAGTGATGAGCGGAGGTGAACAGATATGACTGATAAAAAAACATTCGGCTTGTTCATAAAAACAAAACGAATCGAGAAAAATTATTCACAAAAGGACCTGGCAGAAATGCTGTTTGTTACCGAGGGTGCGGTGAGCAAATGGGAGCGAGGTGTGTCATATCCCGACATTACTTTGATTTCCGATATTTGCCGTGTTCTTGAAATAAGCGAACACGAATTGATTACCGCATCAATAGATACGGACACAAGGAAGTTAAAGCATGAAGCAAGGAAATTTCGTGTGATTAGTGGCGCTTGGTTTTGGGCTCCAACAATATCGTATGCAGTTGCACTCTTAACTTGTTTTATTTGCAATCTTGCCATAAACCATACGCTGTCTTGGTTCTTCATTGTGTTAACGGCGCTTCTTTGCGCCTACTCGTTTATTCCTACATTTACCTCTTTCTTCGAGAGAAAAAAGCTACTTGTTTTTACGATAACGAGCTATCTTTCCATTTGTCTGCTTCTATTTACCTGTGCGGTGTATACAAACGGACTATATTGGTTTCCTGTGGCCTGCATCGGTACGCTGATGGGGTACACATTGGTTTTCGGAACAATTTTGCTATCCAGAACAAAACTATCCCACTTTAAATTTGTCATAGCTTTTACGGCAGTTTTAGTGCTGACAATACTGCTTCTTTTTTGTATATATAGCTGGCATCCCTTTATGCTTGAAACGGCAATTCTTATAACGATTTATGCATACATGCCTGTGATTTTCTGTGCCGTTATTTGCATGTTTGCTTTTGACGGTTTTTTAAAAGCGGGGGTTTGCACGGTTGTGTCGTCTTGCGTGTATTACTGTATGGGGCATGTCACAAATGCGCTGTTCGGACTGAATGAAAACCATTATGAAGTGGGTTTTCACAATTGGGCGCAGTGCGTTACAGGGAATATTCACTTTATTGTTATAACAGCCACGCTGGTTACCAGCGCTGTTTTCTTTGCAATCGGTTTTTTGAGAGTTCGAAAAAATAAGAACGATAACAGCTCTATTGGAAAAGAATCGTTTTAAAGGGTTTTAGGTGCTCCTAACAAGTGAAAATGTGATATGTATTTCCCCTGCTTGTTACAATGTGAGACAAATATTAAACGGATGTGTAGAAGTTCTACGCATCCGTTTTTACTATCTCAAAAAGGGCTCTTTATACATTATTTTATCTTTAAAAAAGGCAAAGATTGACGTTAAAATGCTATTAAATCTTTGATTTACAAAATCCAATTCTAAAAATACTTGTTGAAAAATCAAATATATATTACAATATAAATTAGATTTATATTGTAACTATCAAAAGATTTTATGAATTTTTGCAATAAACTTAACTTTTCATACGTTAACTATATGAAGGAGGGGGAGTTAAGTGCTTTCATTAAGCTTAATGATTCAAGAAAACCAAGCAAACTTAAATGCTGATATTTTGGAAACTTTACTTTCCAAAATGGCAAATGGAAACAAAGAGGCATTTAAAGAATTCTATAAATTAACAAACACAAGTGTTTATGCTTTTTCACTTTCTATATTAAAAAGCATACCCGACGCCGAAGATATAACCCAAACCATATATCTTAACCTTTTTAGCAATATTGGGAAATACAAATCAAAAGGAAAGCCTATGGCTTGGATATTAACAATGGTTAAAAATTTATGTTATGATAAAATCCGCAAAGATTCACACATCGAACCTTTGCACGATTTTCGGGATTATAAAACAAACATAACAACATATAGCACCATAGATAATAAGATTTTGGCAGAAGCTTGTTTGAACATTCTTCCTGACGATGAACGAAATATTTTGATCCTACATATTGTATCGGGACTTAAACACCGAGAAATTTCGGAACTTTTACAAACGCCTATAGGAACTATAACTTCAAAATATAATCGAGCTCTTGACAAAATAAAAAAACATATACAAGGAGGCGTTGATTTTGACTAATTTAGAATTAGAGAAAAAGATATCTACTGCTTTTGATGATATCGCACCAGATAATTTTGAGAAAATCTATGCAAATTTTCAGCAAAAGCAAAAAATCAGAAAAAAGAAGATTTTATATAAAAGTATTATTTCCATAGCTGCAATTTTTATGATTACTTTTACCACTGCAATTAGTATAAATATGGTAAAGCAATATAATACTGTTGATTCCCTAATATGTTTTGATATCAACCCAAGCATAGTGCTTGAAGTTAATAAAAACGAAAAAGTGCTTTCTGCTCAGTCAAAAAACAAAGATGCCGAAAAGGTTTTAGAAGGACTAAATCTTAAAGGGGAAAATCTATCTAAGGCTGTTGACATTGTTATAAATGCAGTTATTAAACACGGATACATTGATGAAAAATCAAATTCAGTTTTAGTTAGTATCGATAATCAGGATTCCAAGAAAGGCGAAGAACTTCAAAAAAAACTTTCTGAAAGGGTCAGCAAAACTTTACAAAAAGATGGTGTCGAAGGAGCTGTTTTAAGCCAATCATTAGATAAAACTTCCGAAACTAAAAAACTTGCTGATGAATATGGAATAAGCGAAGGCAAAACACAACTTATAAATGAAATATTAAAAATCAAAGAAGATTATGCTTTTGAAGATTTAGCAAACCTTTCTATAAACGAACTTAACCTTTTATGCGATTCCGGCAAAGATATTAAAGGCCATATAGATGCTAATGGTATTGCAAGTGATGAGCGTTATATCGGCAAAGAAAAAGCAAAGGAAATTGCTTTTAATGCCATAAATATAGCCGAAGAAGATATGGTTAATTACGAATGCAACCTTATTCTTGAAAAAGGCAAAATGCTTTATGCCATAACCTTTGTGGTTAAAATGAGTGGTCAACAAATTGATATTGATGCTATTGATGGCAAAATTATTAGAAATAGTTTGGCTACCCAGGAAGAAAAAGTACCCGAAAAAGAGGAAGATAAAAATAAATCTGAAGAAAAAGACGAATCAAAAGATAAAACTGAAGAAAAGGATGAACCAAAAGATAAAACTGAGAAAAATGAAACTACAAAAATCATAAGCGAAAAGAAGGCAAAAAACATTGCTTATGAACACGCAAGGGTTATAGACAAAAAGAAAAAATTAAAAGGTATTAGTTATTACCCAAGCGATGAAACATATCGTGTTCATTTCACCTGTGAAGGATATTACTATTATTATGTAATAAAAGCCAAAACCGGAGAAATCGTAAAAAATAAAAAATACGTTGATGATTATAAGTTGCTTGAAAATATAAGCGAGAAAAAGATTAAAAAGATTGCCTTCGCGCATCTTGGTATTGAAGAATCTCTAGCAATAGAAATAGAACTTATATTAAACGATGAAAAAATGGAATATTATCTTTCTTTCCAATATGATAAGTATAAATATGTATACACAATCAATTCAAAAACAGGTCAAATAAGAAATATAACAAAAGAATTAACAGATGCTGCTATATCCGAAGGTTCAACCGAGGTTGAGTTAATAGATGAAGCAAATGCAAAAAGAATAGTATTTAATAGTCTTAATGTTACAGAAGATGAAGTATTAAATTATAACTTTAAAATTTCACAAGGAACAGCAGATGAAAGCATTCAGGTTTATTATATATCTTTTAGAACCCAAAAATATTATTCTTGCCAATTCGATTTAGATATGAGAACTGGCCTTATACTCTATAGCGAAGTTGAAGATGCTTAATAAATCATCTGTTTCAATTATTCATTATCTCAGAGATTATGGTGATTATTATTTATCAAAACCCCTCCAATGAATAGCAATAATTACAAAATAAACCCCCATCACTTATAGTGTTGGGGTTTATTAATGACATACAGTTTGCAAAGCAAACTGTATGCAGATTTTAGTGGTCTTCCGTTGTTGGCGAATTCTAGTTCTTCACTATTACTTATTACTTGCCAAAAATCCGAGTAATTAAGAGAAAAGTGAAGAGTTAAAAGTTAAAATCCCCGTTCTTACGAACGAGGATTTTTGAAAAGGTAGTACAAATTCGATGCCATTTGAATTTGTGGGTTATGGGGTGGAACCGCTACATATCAAATCACGGCAAAGCCGTGTATATCATCAATTTCGAAGAAATTGCATATCATCAAGACGGAGTCTTGTATATCATCATTGCGAAAGCGGTTTTTGATACACACCTAAAGGTGTGATGAGATACAACAACGGCGTTGCCGTTGTTGATGATATACAGCCTAACGGCTGATGATATACCATTGCTTTCGCAATGGATAAAAAAATAGACTTGCAAATGCAAGTCTATTTTTTGGTGGGAGCGGGTGGATTTGAACCACCGAAGTCGATGACAACAGATTTACAGTCTGCCCCCTTTGGCCACTCGGGAACACCCCCATAATTAAGTTGTGCGCGTCGAAGTTACTGCCGCAACAGCTTAATGGAGCTGGTGGACGGACTTGAACCCCCGACCTGCTGATTACAAATCAGCTGCTCTACCAACTGAGCTACACCAGCATTTTGAACGCCTATATAATATACCATATGGAACACTAAAAGTCAACACTTTTTTTAAAAAATTTTTATAGTGTTTTTACCCACCGAAGACTACCTCTATTACTGTGTGTTTTTTTGAGCAAAAGTGCATAAATTTCTACCTTGTGATATGGCAATTGGTATTCCAAGATTTACTAAAAAACAGTTGTTAATTTTATTTTCTTTTGGTTGTATAAAAACATATGCAGGGCATTCTGCCCTGCATATATTTTAGCTGAATTTCAGCAATTATACGTTATACTTCTTTCTGCCAACGTAGGTTGTGTGGAGATGGTGGTGGGCTTTCTCACAGCCGTAGCCATCGTACCACTCGCTGTAAAGGGTCTTTACAACCGGAGACTCATGGGACTTACGGAGAGCCATACCTGCATCCTGGTCATAAAGAGCCTTTGCACGAACTGCCTTGAGGTCAACGGTATCGCGAACAGACTGAGGCTGGATAGGCTGACCGCCGCCGTTTACACAGCCGCCGGGGCAACCCATGATTTCAACAAAGGTCCAATCAGCGGTGCCATCCTTGATTCTGTCCATAACTACCTTAGCGGCAGCAGCGCCGGAAGCAATGGCAACCTTGATTACACTACCATTGATTTCAACAGAAGCCTCTTTGAGACCCTCTGTTCCACGACAAGCGGTGAAATCAATTTCGGTGTTATCCTTACCTGTGAGCCAGTCGTTAGCAGTACGGAGAGCAGCCTCCATAACACCGCCTGTGGCACCAAAGATAACGGCAGCGCCTGTATCATCACCCAAGGGAGAGTCGAACTCTTCGTCGGGAAGCGAGGTAAACTTAATACCTGCGCGGTCAATCATTCTGCCCAACTCACGGGTGGTGAGAGCTACATCTGTATCGAAATTGCCCGAAGCGTCCTGATTGTCGCGGCGGATTTCGAATTTCTTAGCGGTACAGGGCATGATGGAAACAACGAAGATATCCTTAGCGTCTATGCCCATCTTCTCTGCGTAGTAAGTCTTAATGATAGCGCTTGCCATCTGCTGAGGAGACTTACAGCTGGAGAGGTGATCAATCATATTGGGGTAGAAATATTCACAGAACTTAACCCAACCTGGTGAGCAGGAGGTAATCATGGGGAGTGTTCCACCGTTGTTAATACGCTCAACCAACTCGTTTGCCTCTTCAACAATTGTTACGTCGGCGGCAAAGTTGGTGTCGAACACTCTATCGAAGCCGAGGCGACGGAGAGCGGCAACCATCTTGCCCTCTACGTTAGAGCCGATTTCCATACCGAAGCACTCGCCGAGAGTAACACGGATGGAAGGAGCGGTGTGGACAACAACGTGCTTGCTGGGGTCGGCAATAGCTGCCCAAACCTTATCGGTGTCGTCACGCTCGGTGAGAGCGCCTGTGGGACAAACTGCAGTACACTGGCCGCAGGAGATACAAGCGGACTCGCTTAGGGGCTCGTTGAAGGGAGTGCCGATGTTGGTGTCGATACCACGGTCGTTAGCACCAATAACGCCAACATACTGCTCCTGACAAGCGGCAACACAGCGACGGCAAAGGATACACTTATTGTTATCGCGAACAAGGTGAGGAGTTGAATAATCAAGCTCAAACTCACGCTTGAAGCCGCCGAAGGATGACTCGTCTACACCGTAGTCACGGCAGAGCTTCTGCAGTTCGCAGTTGGTGGAGCGAACGCAGGAAAGACATTTCTTTTCATGGGTGGAGAGGATGAGTTCTAAGGTAGTCTTACGAGCTTTCTGAACCTTCTCAGAGTTGGTGAGAACCTCCATACCCTCGGAAACGGGGTATACGCAAGAGGTAACAATACGGAAACCTCTGCCCTCGTTAACCTCAACAACGCAGATACGGCAAGCGCCAATCTCGTTCTTTTCTTTCATATAACAAAGGGTGGGGATTTCGATACCAGCAATACGGGCAGCCTCTAAAACTGTGGAGCCCTTGGGTGCTTCTACGGCAATGCCGTTAATTTTCAAATTAATCATATCCATGGTTTATTTGGCTCCTTTCTTATTTCTTCTCTACTGCTTTAAATTTACAGTTGCCTACGCAGACGCCGCACTTGATACACTTTTCAGCATCAATCTCATAAGAGGGAAGCTTGTGACCTGGGGCGGTGTAGTCTGTCTTGGTGATGGCGTTAACGGGACAGTTACGGGCACAAAGTCCGCATCCGATACATTTTTCCTTATCAATAGAGAAGGAAAGAAGGTCCTTACATACGCCGGCAGGACAACGCTTTTCGGTTACGTGAGCGATATATTCTTCACGGAAGAACTTAAGGGTGGAGAGAACGGGGTTAGGAGCAGTCTGTCCAAGACCGCAGAGAGAGTTTTCTTTAATGTAGTAGCAAAGCTGTTCGAGACGGTCAACATCTTCGAGAGTGCCCTTGCCCTGAGTGATTTTATCAAGAAGTTCAAGAAGACGCTTAGTACCAACACGGCAGGGAGTACACTTACCGCAAGACTCGTCAACAGTGAACTCAAGGAAGAACTTAGCCATATCAACCATACAGGTATCTTCGTCCATTACGATAAGACCGCCGGAGCCCATCATACAGCCGAGAGCAACCAGGTTATCGTAGTCAACTTCGGTGTCGATAAGACTTGCAGGGATACAACCGCCTGAGGGACCACCTGTCTGGGCTGCCTTGAAGTTCTTGCCGTTGGGGATACCGCCACCGATATCATAGATAATATCGCGAAGGGTTGTACCCATAGGAATTTCAACAAGACCTGTGTTATTAATCTTACCGCCCAATGCGAATACCTTTGTACCCTTGGATTTCTCGGTACCCATTGATGCAAACCAATCGGCGCCACGGAGAATAATCTGAGGAATGTTTGCAAAGGTTTCAACGTTGTTTTCAACTGTGGGACGGTTGTAAAGACCCTTAACTGCGGGATAAGGAGGTCTGGGTCTGGGCTCACCGCGGTTACCCTCGATAGAGGTCATAAGAGCAGTTTCCTCGCCACAAACGAATGCGCCAGCGCCAAGACGGATGTGGAGATCAAAATCGAAGCCTGAATCGAAAATGTTCTTACCTAAGAGACCGTACTCGCGAGCCTGGTCGATAGCAATCTGCAAACGGGAAACAGCGATAGGATACTCAGCACGAACATATACATAACCCTCAGTAGCACCGATAGCATAACCAGCAATGGTCATAGCCTCGATAAGACAGTGGGGGTCACCTTCAAGAACGGAACGGTCCATGAATGCACCAGGGTCGCCCTCGTCGGCATTACAAACAACATACTTCTGGTCAGCCTTGTTGGGAGCAGTTAAAGCCCACTTTCTACCTGTGGGGAATCCGCCACCTCCACGACCACGAAGGCCTGAATCTGTAACTTCCTTAATAACATCCTCAGGAGTCATTTCGGTTAAAACCTTACCTAAAGCGGCATAGCCGTCCATGGCGATGTATTCGTCGATGCTCTCAGGGTTGATAACACCGCAGTTTCTGAGAACGACACGGTTCTGAGTCTTGTAGAAGGCTGTGTCGTTAAGGGAAACCTTGCTAACATCCTCTACTTCGCCCTCGCCTGTGTCACTATAAACCAAGCGCTCAACAACTCTACCCTTTAAGAGATGTTCTGTTACGATTTCCTCAACGTCGGTTGCCTCTACACGGCTGTAGAAAGTACCGTCGGGATGAACAATAACAACGGGACCAAGGGCGCAAAGACCGAAACAACCAGTCTGTACAATCTTAACCTCATCGGTAAGTCCATTCTTTTCGAGGCTATCCACAAATGCCTGCTGAATAGTCTGGCTTCCCGAAGAGGTACAACCTGTACCGCCACAAATTAGTACATGTGCACGAATCATAGAATTATACCTCCATTTATGCCTTTAAGTTGGCATTTGCGATTGTGTATTCAGCCACAACCTTGCCGCCTTTAAGATGCTCATTAACTATTTTATTAACCATATCGGGGTTAACCTTAACGTATGTTGTTTTCTCGGTTCCTTCAAAAACCTCAACAACCGGCTCATACTGACAGATGCCTATACAGCCTGTCTGAGAAACGGTAACGGAAGCAGCAAGACCTGCTTCGTTTACCTCCTCAACAAACTTGTTGAGCACCGGACGAGCACCTGCTGCGATGCCGCAGGTAGCCATACCTACAACAACTCTCTTTTCACTGGTACCCTCGCGGAGGGCAACCTTGTCCTTCATTTTTTCTTTGATTGCCTGGAGTTCAGCTAATGATTTCATTTATATCTTTCCTTTCTGTAAGTTACTTGGAATTTTCAAGGTCTTGGTATTGCTCTCGCAAATATTCCTCAACCCATTTAATAACTTCGTAGGTGTTCAGAGGAACTTCGTCACCCAACTGTTCTCTCAGCTCTCGGGTGTCTAAGCTCACCTCGTTATCACCGTAGGTGTGCCTAAATTTAAAATCCGTGTCGGGGTGGCCGTGGATAAGAGTGGTAATCGAGGAAACCACATCACCCAAGGGGGTGTAGTCAAGATGGTTTTTGTTGAAAACCGCCTGCACCTCGGTGCCGTGGTTTTCGCTATTATCACTCTCATGGACTGAGCTTATTTTAAAGCTTCCCTCGGTCTGCTCTGCCGCCATCTTTAAGAGGGGAATTCCGAGGCCAACCTTACGGGTAGTGCGGGTGGTGTAGAAAGGGTTTTCAACACCCTCCAATATCTCCCGAGACATACCGCAACCGTTGTCGATAATTCTCAAAGTCAGGCTGTCGGGAGTTTCATCAATTAAAATTTCGGTGAGGGTTGCCCCTGCCTTAACGGAATTTTCAGTTATATCTAAAATGTTGAGAGACAGCTCTTTCATAATTCACCTCGTAGCATTTTAAATAATCTGTGCCTTACCAAATCACCGCTATAGGGCTCGTCTTCGATTTCAAAATAGTTTTCCTTTTCGCTTATATCCCAGAGATAGTGAGCGTCGGAGCTGACTATTTTTGTGTAATCATGAAGCCCGTATTTTTCGGTGTAATCCCCTATGTTTTCCACATTGTGAAATTCGGCGCACCTCACACCCTTAATGGGAGGGAAGGTGCCGAGGGTAGAAATAATACCGTTTGCCGAGCGGTCAATATGGGCAGGATAACAAATTCCGCCGAAGCTCATTGCAAGGCTCGGAGCTTCGTCTATAGAAATTGTGGTTGCGTTTGAGAGAAGATTGGTTTCTGCCTCGATGACATTGTCTTCAGCATCATATACCAACTGACTGCCAAATATATCCACACGGTTTGCAATAAGTATCCGTCGCTTATCTACCATATCAGAGAAGCTCATGGCATCCTCCAAACTTTCAAAAAGACATACAACGTGTATATCCTCGGCGGTGGTAAGCTCCATACCTGCAATGGGGATTATCCCCTGCCGCTTTGCCGCGACATAAAAGGCGGGACAATTTTTACAACTGTTGTGGTCGGTGAGCGCCATAATGTTAAGCCCGTTTACAACACCCATTCCCGCGATATTGTAGGGGGTGCTGTCGTCGTCTCCGCAGGGGGAGAGACAGGAGTGTATATGGAAATCGTAGTAGTACTTCATATCTACAAATTGGAGAAAAGCTTAACCGCGATTTCATATGCGCCGAGGGGACTGGAAAGAATGTTCACGCCTTTTTCCTCGGCGGTGGCTAAAACCTCACTGTCGGGAGCTGTGCCCTCGGCAAGAATTACACAGGCTACATCGGAAAGGGATGCCACGGCTACCACGTTGATATTTGTCATTATGGTAATCCATGCGTTATCCTCCCCTGCTCTGCCCATTACCCAGCTAAGCAGGTCACCGATGTAAACACCGTCAATTACCCTCTCGCCATCGGGCATACACAAAGCCTTGAATTCGCCAATTGTTACAAGCTCACTAACAGTCATTCTTCTCTTGCCTTTCTTCGAGATATTTTTTAACCTCGTCCCGCATTTTGATGATACAGTCACAAGGGTTGGCTGTTCCCTTAACTACATCCTCTGCAAAGGCGCGGCAGTTAGGCGCACCGCAGGAGCCACAGTCGATACCGGGCAGGTCTGCTTTCAACTTTTGGATATCCGCCATCATACGCATTGATTCCGCCATGCTGTCTGACAGACGGGAAATTGGCTTATAGGTGGGGAATTCTCCAAAAAAGCAATTATCGGGAATATATTTATCATCATCGGGGGATACTATATGCTGAGAGATCGGCAAAAATCTTCGGAGTGACTGCAGTCTCGCCCTTGCAATAAAGGGATTCTGAATGGTCATTACTCCACCCACACATCCGCCTGTACAGGCGTTAAGCTCGATAAATTCAAGTTTGGGGATGTTGCCGTCCTCTATCTGGTCAAGCACCCTTATAACATTATCAATGCCGTCGGCAGCAAGGTACTCCTCGTTGAAAAGAGCCGTTGCTTCGCCGCCTGTGGATGCCCAACCGATTCCTATCATACCTGAATCGGACATGGTCTCAATAACATCTGTAGGCTTCATTTCATTTATAAGTTTGAAATACACATCGCTTATGGAAACTACCACATCAACCTTGCTTTTATATTCACCGAAGCCGTTTTTTACATAACTAACCTTACCAGGACAGGGTGAAATAAAGCAAACACCGATTTCCGAAGGTTTCAGTTCGGGATGCTCCTTTTCCGCCCGTTCCCTTGCCAAGGCAGCCGCAATCTCCATTGGAGGCAGCATTTGAACAAGATTGTCGGTAAGAAAAGGGAATCTCAGGCTGATAAGCCGTACAACCACGGGACAAGCCGAGCTGATTACAGGCTTTTTTATACCCTCGGTTTTGAGATACATCCTTGTGTAGTTAGAAACCATTTCCGCCGCAGCGGAAACCTCATAAACATCATCAAAGCCGATTCTTTTGAGACCGTTCAAAACATAATCTACATCGTCAAGATTTTCAAACTGACCGTAGAGCGTAGGTGCCGGAAGTGCTATCTTCCACTTGAAGCCGTCCATGGCGTCAAGCTTGGAGAAAGCCGCCTTCTTTGCCTTGTTCGGGCATATCCTTATACATTCGCCGCAATCGATACAGCGCTCTCCGTTGATAACCGCGTGATTATCACGGATGCGGATAGCCTCTGTGGGACAGTGCCTAAGGCAGGTTGTGCAGCCGTTACACTTATCGACATCTAAATAAACAGAATGTTCGTATGTGTTCATAATCTGATACCTACCGATTACACTAAAATTATAAAGTTACAGATTAACTTTCATTGTTATGGTGGTGCCCTCACCTACAGTGGATTTTATATCCATGTAGTCGGTATACCTTTTCATATTGGGCAGACCCATTCCTGCGCCAAAGCCCAGAGAACGGATGCTGTCGGGAGCGGTTGAAAAGCCCTCCTGCATTGCCTGTTCAATATCCTTTATACCAGGGCCCTTGTCACAAAGTACAATCTCAACGGAATCCTCAGCTACATTGACGTCGGCTGTACCGCCGCCTGCGTGGATAACCATATTGATTTCTCCCTCGTACATAGCAATAGAAACTCGTCTGATGGTTTCGGGAGAGATTCCCAGTCTTCTGAGATTTTTCTTTACCTGAACAGAAGCCTGACCTGCAGAGGTGAAGTTTTCACCGTCTACGTCAAAGTGGAAGTTTAAGATTTCACTCATGACTTCACCTTGTTCCCTACAAGTCCGTTGCAGTAAAGAATACCACAGGCATCGTACATGCGTTTGGGGGTTGTCATAAGCACTATTCCGCTTTCCTTTGCCAACTCAATCATTTCTTCTGTGGGGGCTTTGGAGCGCACCAGAACAACGCAAACCATATCCATCATCTCGGCAGTTCTAATAACCTGTGAATTAACAAGTCCCGTAAGGAGCACCGCCTGATCCTTTACAAAGGCCAGAACGTCACTCATCATATCGCTTCCACAAGCGGAGTAGATATGCTTTCCAAGATTTTCTTCACAGCAAACAACCTCAGCGCCGAGCAATTCTTTCATGGTGGAAATTTTCATAAAGATTTTCCTTTTTGAATAATTTTTTATTAATCCTTGTATTTCTCAAGAATACCGGGAACATCGTCGGCGGTAAGACGTCCGTAAACCTCATCGTTAACGGTGAGAACGGGAGCCAGACCACAAGCGCCGATGCAACGGCAGGCTGTAAGTGAGAATTTACCGTCGGGAGTACATTCGTCGGCTCCGATGCCAAGAATTTCGCTGAATTTATCGAATATGTCACCTGCACCCTTAACATAACAAGCTGTGCCAAGGCAAACAGAGATGTTGTACTTGCCCTTGGGAGAAAGGGAGAACTGAGCATAGAAGGTGGCAACTCCGTATACCTTTTCCATGGGAACGTCCATACCCTCTGCAATCATTACCTGAACTTCCTTGGGCAGATAGCCGTAGATGTCCTGCGCCTGCTGCATTACTGCCATGAGCTGACTCTTGTCATGCTTATGAGCCGCAATAACTTCGTCAAGTTTTTTCTTCTGCTCCTCAGTGCCGTTAAAAGGGAGCGTACTGAATTTTTTCTGCATTAACATTTCCTCCTTAGAGAATGATATATGGGTATCATATACGACACAACTATGGTGTCTACGTTACATAACTACCCTTAGTATATATTTATAACATATTTCGCCCAACTTCGCAAGGGCTTTTGGGGCATATTTTGATAATTTTTTAACGATTTTATGCTGGGATTATTTTTTGCGAAAAAATTATAGGTTTGCGCTTTACATTTTGCGATTAGCGTGATATAATGACTCTGTAAATACATACATAATTCTGACGCTCTGGAGCGTAGAGAGGATTTTATCTTATGAAGAAATTAATTGCGTTACTCACGGCTTTAATTCTCACCTTTTCCCTGACAACTATTGCCTACGGTGCAGGAAGTCCTCAGGGTAAAAAAGAATATTTGGTTACTGTGTACAACAATATTAACCCTAGCCCCGATGCGGGAGATACCGTTGAAGAGGGTGAACAGTATTCTGCTTCCGCCGAAGACAAAGCGGGTTATGACTTTGTTGGTTGGAGCATCACAGGTAAATACGAAATCGTTTCAGGTAGCCTTACCTCCAAAGACATTACCCTGATTCCCAAGAGTGATTTAGCCTTGACCGCATTTTATACTCTGCGTGTAGACAAGAAAGATGATGAACTCAAGGTTGAATACACCCACAATATCGAGGGCTTGGAAGACGGAAATTATGAGATAATCAAAAAGGGAGAAAAGGTTGAAATCAGCGCTTCCGATAAAATTCCCGGTTATGCCTTTGTTAAATGGGAAATCATCGGTGACTACCAAATCATTTCGGGCTCTCTGGATAGCAAAGATTTGGTCATTCTCCCCCTGGGAAATATTATCGTAAAACAGATATTTGAACAAGTGTCAGAAGACCAAGATGATAAAGAACCCGAGGAAGATAAAGAATCCGACAAGAAGCCTCCCAAGGGCGAAACCAACGATTCCGACAAATCTCCTGAGACAGGTATGATGTTGCCAGTATTCGGCTTAGTCGCCGCGCTGGGTACTGCAGTCGTTTCTAAAAAGTTATCTAAATAAACATTAATAAGCTATCCCCCGCCTGAGCCCTATTTAGGCGGGGTGATTTTTACTGAAAATCACAAATAAAGAGGTTTGATTTTGAAGAAAAACAAGAAGCTTTGGAAAAAAATCTATGTGATTTCCTCTATAACATGCGGAGCCTTGATTGTCTTTGTGTTGATTGTCTTGTGCTCGATGCTCAAATCCAAGCAGGACATGGAAAATCTCCGTTCCGATGTTTACAGAGAGGTTTCAACGATAAGCGAGACACTCCCCGAAAATCCCATAGATTTCGACTCTTTGCAGAAAAATAACGAGGATATCTACGCCTGGATTGAAATACCCAACACTCAGGTGAATTACCCCATAGTGCAGGCTTGGGAGGAATCCGACAGCTTTTATCTCGACCATAACATAGACAAGAAATATGATATCAACGGCTCTATATACACCGAAAAACTTAACAGCCTTGATTTTGAGGACCCAAACACCCTTATTTACGGACACAACATGCTGGACGGGTCTATGTTCCAGAATCTCCACAAATTTCGCAACCGAAAGTTTTTCGATGAGAATAGATACATTTTTATATACACGAAAGGGCACATTCTGAAATACGAAATTTTTGCGGCATATAAATCCGATGACCGACACATCCTGAACTCCTACGATTTCAGTGACGAACAAGTTTATGCCGACTATCTGAAATTTGCCCAGAATCCAAAATCCCTTGAGGTAAATACCCGCGACTGTGAGATAACCACAGACGACCGTATCATTACCCTCAGCACATGCATAGGAAACGAAAAAAACTACAGATACTTAGTTCAAGGAGTTTTAATTGATGACACCCTTACAAAATAACGGCAACGAGCCAGAGGAACTGGATTTAGGTACAGACTATATCGGCATAGATAAAGTTTCTAATTCATCCTTTGGAAAAAAGAGAAAAGAGAAACAGAAAAAAAGGAAAACTGCCAAAATCATCCTTATAATTTCCCTTTGCCTTTTAGGTGTGATACTGGCTGTGATGATAGCCGTTTTTGCCCTGATACTCACAGGTAAAAATCAAATGATGCTTGGTGATGAAGCGGTGATAACCCTACCCGAAACAATCACAGACGTAGCTCCTGAGGACGAGGGTAAGACCATAAAGTATAAAGGTAAAACCTACGAGTTTAATAAAAATATAACATCTATCCTTTGCATGGGTGTTGACAGAAACGAACTTAAAGAGGGCGAAACCCTCGGCGCAAACGGACAAGCGGATGCCAACTTTCTCCTCACCATAGACACCATCACAGGCGAGGTCAATGCAATAGCTATAAACCGCGATACCATGGTGGATTTTGCTTCATATTCTGTGGGAGGAGAATATTTAGGCACAAAACGACAACAACTGTGCCTCAGCTATGCTGCAGGTGACGGAAAGAAAAAGAGTTGCGAGAATATGGTACAGTCGGTGTCCAACCTGTTTTACGGAATACCCATAAGCTCATATATAGCCATCGACCTTAATGCAATCGGCATACTCAACGATGCAATAGGTAACAATATAACGGTTACCTCTCCGGACAGTTTTTCTTCTTCTTTTTACGGGGTTTCGTTTGAAGCGGGTAAACAGGTGATCTTGGATTCTCCTGAAAAAGCCACCGCGTTTGTAAGACAAAGGGATACAAAAAAACTTGATTCCAATATCACAAGAATGCAAAGACAGAAGCAGTACCTACAAAAGTTTTCTGCTGCTGCAATCAAGAAAACCAAGGAAAATATCACATTCCCCATAACCCTTTATAACCTTGTTTCGGACTACAATGTTAACAACATAACCGCTCCTAAAATCTCCTATCTCACCTCCTGCGTTATAGGCGGGATGGAAAACCCAACGGTTAACTTCGTGAGTCTAAAGGGTGACCTAAAGGAGTCAGAAGTGTTGTCAGATGGTCAACGGAAAGCTGAATTCATAATAGATGAAGAAGCTTTGTTTGAAACCATTTTAGATGTATTCTACAACGTCTCGGAAGAATAACAGAAATTAAAAAGGTTGCAAGTTTTTGAACTTGCAACCTTTTTTGATTAATTATTTCTTTATGCTATTTAGTTCCGAAAAGACGGTCCCCCGCATCGCCGAGGCCTGGGAGAATATAGCCGTTTTCGTTAAGACATCTATCCAAAGTAGAAACAAAAACATGCACGTCGGGGTGGGCTTCTGCCACACGACTCACACCCTCGGGAGCACCGATAACTGCCATAAACTTAATGTTTTTACAGCCACGCTCCTTAAGCTTTGTGATTGCATCACAGGCGCTACCGCCCGTCGCCAACATTGGATCCACCACCAGCACAAGCTTTTCCTCTATGCCGTCGGGGAGCTTACAGTAGTATTCATAAGGCTCCAGAGTCTCCTCGTTTCGGCAAAGGCCGATATGACCAACTCTGGCGGAGGGGAATAGCACATGCACACCGTTCACCATGCCGAGACCTGCTCTGAGGATGGGAACGATAACAATCGCGTTATCCTTAACGACGCTCTGGGTACAGGTTTCGAGAGGAGTTTTAACTTCGCGCTGTGTTGTGGGAACACCCTCGCGAAGACACTCAAAGGTCATAAGGGTGGTTATTTCCTCAATTAACTCGCGGAATTCCTTCATGCTGGTTTTTTCGTCACGAAGAATAGCGATTTTGTGGTTGATGAGCGGATGATTAAAAATAGTTACATTTTGGTAGTTTTGCATTTTGAACTCCTTATTTATCGCCTTTTTTAAGGTGAAGTACTATATTCACGATAATGCCAAGGATAAGAGCGCCAGCGATAGAAGTGATAGTTACCTGACCAATCTTCATAGCCATACCACCAATACCTGCAATTAGGATAACCGAAACAGTAAAGAGGTTTGCATTGTCCTCAAGGTCAACCTTCTGAATCATCTTAAGACCAGATACCGCGATGAAACCGTATAGGGTGATGCAAACACCGCCCATTACGCAACCGGGAATGGAATCAAGGAAGGCGACGAAGGGAGAAATAAAGGAAATCAACATCGACATAACAGCTGTTGCGGTGATGGTAGCAACAGAAGCGTTTCGGGTTATTGCTACACAGCCAACAGATTCGCCATAGGTTGTGTTGGGACATCCACCGAAGATGGCGCCTACAAAAGAGCCAACACCGTCACCTAAAAGTGTGCGGTGGAGACCGGGGTCTTGGAGCAAGTCCTTGCCGATTATGCTGGAGAGATTCTTATGGTCGGCAATATGTTCAGCAAATACAACGAATGCTACGGGAACATACGCAACAGCTACTGTGGCAAGATAAGAGCCATCAAAGTCGGCAACGCCTTTAATTGCTTCCATGAAAGAAAACTCGGGAACTGCAAGGAAAGTTTTAAGACCAACACCGTCTGCAACCAATGCCTCAAATGGTGCGAAGTCGATTATCTTAAGGCTGTCGACACCTGTAGCATAGCCGATAGCGGTGAAGATTATACCAACGGCATAGCCCGAAAGTATGCCAATAATGAAGGGTATGAGCTTGGTCATCTTTTTACCGTAGGTAGAGCAAAGAACAACTACCAACAGTGTAACCATAGCACATATAAATGATACCCAACTGAAGCCCGACATAATGAAAGAGCCGTTTGCATCCTGCTCACCATAGGAGAATACGTCCTTAATTGCGGCGCCTGCAAGGGATAAACCAATGATTGCAACTGTAGGACCAATAACTGCCGCGGGCATGAGCTTATTAATCCACTCAACCCCTACCCACTTGACAACAAGGGCAATTACAACATAAACAAGACCTGCAAACAACGCGCCGAAGATAAGACCGAGATAACCAAGAGAGGCAGATGCGGCACCTGCAAAAGCTGCGGTCATAGAGCCGATGAAAGCAAAGGAAGAACCTAAGAACACAGGGCTGCGGAACTTGGTGAAAAGCTGATATACCAAGGTGCCTACACCTGCACCTAGTAGCGCCGCAGAAGCGCTCATTCCGTTGCCTACGATTGCGGGAACAGCTATCGTTGCCGCCATGATAGCCAACAACTGCTGAATCGCAAAAACGATGAGTTGCCCGAATTTGGGTTTGTCGTGGATGCCATAGACCAGATTGTTTTCCATGAATACTCCTCCAAAAATACGAATTGTTTGAAAGACGATTTACTATATATGCTCGTCCTACAACATACATTCTACCACATATTGTATTATATTTCAAACATTAAATACAATTTTCTGCAAAATATCTCTTGTTATTTTGTGAAGTTTATATAGTATTCCCATTTGAACTATTTTTTGACGGAGTATACGACAAAAATGACGAATAAAAAATATTTTGTGAATATTATTGACATTTTAGCAAAAGTGTTGTAGAATATCAAATGTGAAGAATTTTCACCAAGCAAATTTTATGGTAACTTTAGCGCATTAAATACGAGAGGGCGAAAGAAATTGTACTATCAATTACTAAAAGGCTATACAGTAACCGAAGACGGAGACGGCGCCGTGACCTATGGCGTTAAGGTATTTGATATCGCTTCGATTGATGCCCCCAATAAGCAAACCTGTATATATGAAAACTGCGGCATTGCCTTCACCCCAGAAGAAATGTTATGTCATATAAAGCTCTGGAACGAACTACAGCCCTCTCTCCCCCACCTCATGGACCTGATAGATGATATAATAAACCAAGGTTAATAATCTTAGTCCAGCCCATGAACAGTAAAAAAGAATGTTCATAACGGTCGAATCTGTTATGAACATTCGATATGGTGCGGGTGACAGGACTTGAACCTGCACGTGCGTGACACTAGATCCTAAGTCTAGCGCGTCTGCCAAGTCCGCCACACCCGCATTTGTTTATTAAATTGTTATTTATCAGCCGCGCAGTGCGAAAGATGAATTCCATCCCACGTGACTCTTGCGGTGCCCGAAATTTTTGCTCCTTGGAGCGGTGCAAAATTTCGACCGCTGCGCCTTTTCGACTTTCGCTTCATCTGCCACAGGCAGCGCTCTGTCGAAAACTACCAATTCCGCCACACCCGCATTTGTTTATTAAATTGTTATTTGTCAGCCGCGAAGTTGTGAAAGATGACGACTTCGAAATGTATTTTAACACAAACTGAATTAAATTTCAAGTGTATTGTTAATTAAAAACTCTCAGTTAATCTGTTGACACATTAAATAATGCTTTTCTTTAGTATAGTTACTCTTTAGAATAGACTAATTTAGTTAAGTGAACTGAGAACCAAAGAACGATAGCAAACAGCACGGCGCTTAAAAAGCAACGGGTTGACCGACATCTCATTCCAAAACATCAAGATTGAATCCATAACCAACCTCCCTTTAAATTACTTATGTTGTAATTATCAGGATTAAAACCATAACGAGTATTTTTGAATATGAACTCATCTTTTACCCATACTTAACACGCTACTATTGACAGATTATGCATATAAAATTCTTTGGCGCTGATGCTTTGTACATGGAATATTTTTTATAAGACAGATTCATATTTTTCCTGTACGAACTTCTGCGCTTTTATAAGCTCATCTGGGTGCTTATAGGCATTTTTATACACCTCTATGAGGGCGGTGCCGTTGAAGCCGTCTGCCAAGGCTATGCGGAAAAGCTTTTGGAATTGAAAACTACCCTTGCCGGGAAGCATACAGTCGTTGCCATCTTGGTTATCGCTGAGGTGAATATGGGCAATATGTCCCCTCATTGCATCGTATACCTCCCAAGGGCTATAGCCCGCGCGGACGGTCTGCTTAACGTCAAAGGTGAATATTGCGCGATTTCCTAAAGCATCCACCATTTTGCGAATGAACTCAGGGTCGGCTGCTCTGTATCCGTTGACATTTTCCTGAGTCAGCACAACTCCCTCGAAACTTGCCGCCTCTGCCAGACGGGAAAAGCGTTCAAAATATTCCCCGTCACTTAAAACTCCGCCTACCCTATCTCCATGGAGAATAAAATGCTCGGCGCCGAGGGACGCGGCAATATTAAAAAACCGCTTGTAAAGACCAAATCCATCCTCCACTCTGCGGGTATAATTTTGGAAAAGGAAAAAAGGCTCATAACCCGAGGTGAATGGGTGGAGCGCTGTAATCTTCATGCCGTAGGCATCGCGAATTTCCCTAAGCTTCGCCACAAAATCTGATGACATTTCGCTAAAGGTGTTAAGAAAAATTTCGGTATGCTTTACTCCCTTTTCTCCAAGGTATTGCAAGGAGCTTTCCAAAAGCTCGGGGTAAAGACTGGCTGTGGAAATACCTATATTCATAGCGCTTCACCTCTTAACTTTTCTGATAATTCACCTTGTGGTGAGACATAAACCGTTTGGTTGGTGGTGTAAATCACCATACCAGCTCTGGCGCCCGAAGGCTTTTTTACATTTTTCACAAGGGTATAATCCACGGGGATGTTACTACCCTCTCTGCCCTTGGAATAATATGCCGCCAGAGTTGCCGCCTCTAAAATAGCATTATCTGTGGGCTCCCTACCCTCTAAAAGCAGTATACAATGGGAGCCATGGATATTCTTGGTATGAAACCACATATCGGTTTTAGCGGCTGTCCTCAGGGTAAGTTGGTCATTCTGCATGTTATTTTTACCAACAAGAATGGGGAATCCGTCGCTGGAAAGAAAACTGTAGGGTTTGGATTGCACACCCTTGTTTTTCTTGAAATTGGCAGGTCTCTTTATATAACCTGCAAGGCTGAGTTCCTCGCGGATTGCCGCCAAATCTGCGGAGGTTTCAGCGCGGGAAAGGGCATCAAAAACCGAATCGATATACTGAGCCTCGGCCTCACCGTCGGCAATCAATTCCTCCAAGGTTTTTTCTGCAACACAGTATTTTTTATAATCTTTAAAATATTTCTGGGCATTATCGGCGGGGCTCAGAGTCACATTCAGCGGAATATTCACCATGCTACCCTCGGGGTCGTAGTAATTAACCACTCGAGCGACGCTGTCACCACGCTTTATAGTGTAAATATTTGCCTTGATTAACTCTCCGTAGATTCTGTATTTCTCACGGTCGGCGCATTTTTTCAGGTCGCTTTTACGAGCCGATAGTTTCCTTGTGATGCGAGAGGAAAGGTTAGTCAGCAACTTGAGAATATCCTGAGATTGCTGACGGATGCGCTCCTCCTGTCCCCTTTTTGAATAGAACAAATCTAAAAGTTCAGAAAAACTTGGCGCCCGTTCGCATTTCACAACGCTTCCGTATTGAGATATAGGCATGTAGCTAAAGTCATAGGGAGAGCCGTTTTTATAAAGTATATGAGGCTCACCGCACTGCTGATACCCACAGAGCCTATCCATAGCCCAGTTGAGTTTTTT
Source organism: Acutalibacteraceae bacterium (assembly GCA_045542355.1). GTDB lineage: Bacteria > Bacillota > Clostridia > Oscillospirales > Acutalibacteraceae > UMGS1532. Next base: position 81,028 of record JAZQKX010000029.1, on the reverse strand, counting down.
CTCGGTGGTGTCACCTACAGTGGAATCCAAATCGGCTTCACAGTTGACAGCAATTTCACGAGCAACCAAAGGAGAAACACCGTCTACAGTGTTTATAATTGCCTCATGAACCCGCCGCGATGACGCTTCTTGCAAACGCTTCACGGCTTCTGATTTTGAATCCTCAGAAAGTATCAGCTTTCCCTGTCCATCGGGCAGGGTGTATTTGGCACCTGGTTGAATCATTCGGGTGTTTCTTTCAATGTCGGAACGGCGCACTGAATCCAGAATAACTCCGTGGGAATCGGTGAAAACAATATTGGGTCTGCCTGTTATCAGCTCCAGATACATGGCGGGATACACCGTGTCGCCCAGTTCGTTTCTGGCTTCAAAGCTGATTTTAGCAACCCTTTCCAGACCCGATTGACTAATTCCTAAAACCTTGGCTCCACCGATATGCTTTCTGAGAAGCATACAGAACATTGGCGCTTGCTGGGGGTTTTCAGGAGCATTAGAAGTTAAGTGCAGACGGGCAGTAGAATTGGCGGCGCTGAGCAGAAGTCTGCCCGAAAAACCCGCGCGGCGAAGCAACAGCACTATCTCATCTCGGGTGGGCTGGAAAACCTTTTCCACTCGAGTGCCTATAACGGTTTCGTTAAGCTCGTTTATTAAATTGCGTAAAAAAGCGCCGTCTAATGCCATCTGATTCACCTCATTTCTAATTGTTATTTTCTTGCTTTGAGTATCTTTATAAGCTCATCCCGAGCCAAGACCGCCGATTTATATTCCCTTTGCTTACGCTCTACGGCTTTAAGACTTTCGGCGCAAGCAGATATCCTTTTTAACTGGATTTCTATGTACCTTGTAGAATCAGGAGAAGAATCCTCGTTGAGTTTTCCTATAAGCCGTTCTGCCTCACTGACGTGTCTGACAATACCGTCATATACGGCGGTTATCACAGAATAAACCCGTCCACTGTCGGTCACGGCAGACTCATTTAGAATATTAAACCCTTCACAGTTAAGATAATCCCTCAGGGAATCGGCTGAGGTCATTGGCTGAAGTATGAGCCTTTTCTCTGAATTTTTTACCCAAGGTGCTGCTTGGAGAATTCTGGCAATCAGGTCCCCGCCCATACCTGCAATGGTTATCACATCAACCTCGTGGGGAGCGATACCACATAGTCCGTCCGAAAGTCTCAGCTCAATGCCCGTGGCATTCCAGCGTTCAACATTTCTTTTTGCTACAGCCAGAGGTCCCTCTGCCACATCACAGGCTATCACCTTAGTAGCGATGCCGTCCATTATTAGAGCTATAGGTAAAAAAGCGTGGTCGGTACCGATATCCGCCACTGCGGAGTGTAAAGGCACCGACCTTTCAACCATTCTTAGTCTTTGGCTTAAACTATGCATTATTTAGATTCAAGATACTCGTTGATTTTCTTTAGTAATGCATCGCAATCGGTACCGTGTACCATACAAGCCTCCTCGATAGACTCGCCACGAGCTGAGGGGCAACCGAGACAATGCATACCCATTTCAAAGAAGAAAGGAGCAGTTCCCTCGTCCATATCAAGAACATCGCCAATAAACATATCTTTTGTAACTATCATTTTAAATTCCTCCGTAAATTAATTTTTGTCTGTTAATTTTGGTGTGTAGGTGGGTACCAAATCAGCAAGACGCTCTACAACTAACTCTCGATTGTTTTCGGTTGCCGCATCTTTTAAAGCCGACAGTTTTTTGATAAACTCATCTGGGTCGATAGAAATCTGCTGACCTATAAATATCTTTTCCGACGCAGTTGAACGCAGTCCCTCCTCGTCCATAAGCAGTTCTTCAAAGAGCTTTTCCCCCGGTCTTAAACCTGTGAAGATAATCTGCATATCCTTGTAAGGCTCGTATCCGTAGATTCTGATAAGGTTTTCTGCCAGAGTAGTAATCTTAACAGGTGAACCCATATCAAGAACAAATATATCTCCGCCGTTTGCCATCATACCTGCTTCCAAAACAAGGGAAACAGCTTCAGGAATGGTCATAAAATAGCGAATAATGTCAGGGTGGGTAACGGTAACCGGTCCACCAGCTTCTATCTGACGGCGGAAAAGAGGTATTACCGAGCCGTTTGAGCCAAGAACATTACCGAATCTCACAGCGACGAAATCGGTGTTAGTCTTCTGCTGAGCCATATACTGCATTATCATTTCACAGCAACGCTTTGAAGCTCCCATAACATTGGTAGGGTTAACAGCCTTGTCTGTGGAAATCAGCACCATTTTCTTTATGCGGTACAGGTCGCTTAGCATGGCGATGTTAAGAGTTCCGATACAATTGTTTTTAATTGCTTCCTCGGGGTTATCTTCCATCAAAGGAACATGCTTATGCGCCGCCGCGTGGAACACCACGGTTGGTCTATGCTTTTTAAAAAGCTTGTCCATCTTGTTGAAATCACGAACAGAGGAAATCTCAACCGATATATTCTTAAAGTTGTTTCTTAAAAGCTCTTGCTGAATGTCATACGCATTGTTTTCATAGATATCCACAATAACAATTTTTCTAGGTGCATACATGGAAAGCTGACGACAAAGCTCGGAGCCTATGGAACCGCCTCCCCCTGTTACGAAGCAAACCTCATCACGGACAAAATTTGCAACATCCTCATTGCTAAAGTCCACTACTTCGCGTCCCAACAGGTCTTCGATTTTTATATCCTTGACCTGATGCAATATGTTGGTTTCCTGCACCAAATCGGTGATATTAGGCACAATTTTTACCATACAGCCAGTTTCTCCGCACATTTTCAGAATGTTGTTGCGCACACCTGCGTCGCAAGAGGGTATGGCAAACAGGATGGTCTCAACATTCAGCTTACGGCAAAGCTCAGGCACCAGCGGGATTGGACCGTTAATTTTAAGACCCTCAACGCTTCTGCCAATTTTGGAGGGGCTGTCGTCTACAATGCCTACAGGCTGATAGGGGGTATCTGTGCCGTTCATTTCAGACAGCGCCGACCTGCCGCAAACACCTGCGCCAATAATAAGAGTTCGGCTTTTTCCAAAGCTTTTTATGTTTGCGCGGTTCATGGTTTCGTATATAATGCGATAGATAAGCCTTATACCTACGATGACCACGCAAGAAAAGGACATACCAATTATGCTGAACTCAAAGCCAAAGGGCTCACGACAGTTGGTGACTATGGAATAAAAACAGAAAACTGCCGAGCCGATGAGAATACCCGCGCCGCATTTTAGCAGATCCATAAATCGGGCATAGCGCCAGATGACAGTATATATCCCAAGTGCCGCCATGCCAATAAGATTAACAACCGCGAAAGCCACCACATGCACTATGGTATAGAGGTCAAAAGCGGACATACCGGTTGTGTCGCTGATGAGCACAACGCTCACCATCTGAATAACCAGCATAACTGTTAAATCTATAAGCACAAGGCTGTTTTTCTTTAAAGTAGAATTACTTTTCATATCTATCCCCCGAAGCAATAAGACTAAATGCATTTTTGATTAGTCTTTGGGTAAGTGCAGACCCGAATTTTCTCTCCAGAACTTCCAATCCCTCATCAAGTCGAGGAGGACGAAATTCCACAGAATGGGTATCGCTGGCAACGAAAGAAATCAGGTCGTCTTCTATTAGCTTAAAGCAGAGCTTTCTGACCTTTTTATCCAGCAACATATCACAGTTGATATGGGCTAAAGCGTAGCCATCGCGGATTACATCAAAGACCGATATTATTCCGTGGCGGTCAATATATCTTTCAACATGTGCCAAGATTGGTTTTAACCCTAAATTGAGGTTAAGGTCTATTATCTCATTTACAACGCTTTCGCTTATATCCGAATAGGGAAGCTCCAGCAGAATATATTTAGAGTTATTAATTGTCAACTTCTTTATATCCTCACAGCAGGATATGCCTTTGAAATAGTGTACCTCGTGTCCGAGATAAATATGCGGCATTCCCTCTCTGAGTTGAGCCTTTAGCTCCGCAAATTCCTTGCTCACACGCTCTATATGAGAATCCAGACTTTGACAATTATGAGCATAAAAATGCGGAGTAGCAATACATGAACAAACCCCTTGAGCCGCCAACATATCGAGCAACGCAAGGGACTCCTCCGTACTGCGCGCTCCGTCGTCAACATTCGGTACTATATGAGTGTGAATGTCTGTAAGCATATTAGCCCCTTGTTATTTATCTTTTTTGGATTTATATCCGTAGTAAGAGTAATATTTATAGTAGTATCTTCCCGTGAGGTAACGGTATCTGCTCTTCTTACGGTTTGTACCGTTGAGAACAATACCCAACATTCTCACATCTGCAAACTCAACACCGCTTAAAGCCTTCTGAAGTTCATCGTGAGTTGTAACAGAATCATGAACAATATACACTATTCCCTCGGTTTTTGGCGCCAAAACAAGAGCATCCGAAACAACGTTTACGGGCGGTGTATCTATGAAGATATAGTCATAGCTTTCCGAAAGCTTTTCGAGAAGCTCACCCATCTTGTCGCTACCCAGAAGCTCTGAGGGGTTGGGAGGCACAGGACCTGAGGTCATGATATCAAAATAAGGATTGATTTCCGAAATAGCCTCAGGAATCTCGCAGAAGCCAACCAGCAAGGAGGAAAGACCCTTTTGGTTTGAAAGTTTCATCTTCTTGTAAATAGAAGGGCGACGCATGTCCGCATCTATAAGCAAAACCTTACTGCCCAACTGAGCGAAAGCTATGGCAAGGTTTACAGCGGTTGTGGATTTGCCTTCACCTACGTTTGAGGAAGAAAGTACAACGCTTTTGGACTTAGAGCCCGACAGCAAAAACATGAGGTTTGCACGAATAGTCTTATATGCCTCAACTATCGCAAAAGGTACATGCTGTTTGCCCTCAGCGTCATCAGCGCTTACATCGGCGATGTTGTAGTTTTGTTCTTTAACCTTTTTAGCCATGCTGCTTACCTCCCCTTACTGTAGATTGGAAATCGGGCACGGATCCGAGAAGCGGAACGTCATAGTTATTCTTGATATCATCTTCGCCGTTAATGGTCTTATCACTAACTGCCAAGTAGATGATAATCATACAGGTTATCGCAACGCCAAGCACACCCGCTAATAAAGTGGTAATCAAAGTTCTGGGAGAAACCTGACTGGTTTTACGTGCCTTAGAAAGGGCGGTTACCATACCAATATTGTATTCCGCAATGAAATCGGGAGCACATTCAGAATAGATGTTTGCAATCTGCTTGGAGGCATCCTCGTCGGGGGATGTAACACTTATGTCGATAATCAATGTGTCCTCTCTAGCGGTTATGTCAACCTGAGAATTGTTGAACTTTTCAGCCAGATTAGCTTCGGTGATACGATCAACAAATTCCTGACACTCCGAGGGCATCTTTGTCAGAACGTAAACGTATGTATCGGTAAGTGAAAGAGAGGCAGCCAAGTCGTTGGATTTAATAGAGGTATCTGTTGTACCTGCAGTGAAATCCATCTCCAAATCGGCGGCTATGTTACCGTTACTTCCTATTATTGATGCGCTGGCGGCGTATTTAGGAGTTGCCAGTGTTACACAATAGATAAACGCCAAAGAGGCGCAAAGAATACCCACAGACGCAACCAACCAAATGCGCTTGAGTATGATTCGTAAGATTTCCAAAATTGAATACTCACTCATTCGGGTGTACTTCCTTTCTTTTTATAACGTAAACGTACTTGAGTACATTATATAATAATAATCAAAAAAAAACAAGTATAAATTATCTTTTGGGAAAAATTTGTTTTTTGCAAAGAAAAAGCGACTATCCAACAGGATAATCGCCTCGATAGTGTTGGCGTTTCCCTATCTTCCCAGGGCGTCGCCACCCAAGTATTTTCGGCACTAGTGAGCTTAACTTCTGTGTTCGGGATGGGAACAGGTGGACCCTCACTGCAATCTACACCAACTTATGTCGTCCCTTGCGGAACATTTGATATATTACCACAAGGGAAACCTTTTGTCAATACCTTTTTTAGAAAAATTTTAATTTTTTTCAAATCATGGGAGGTACGCCCAATTCAGCCATTCTGCAACGGTGATTTGTCACTGAAAATCTGACAAACACAGCGTAGGACATAAAGAAATACGGAACTGTATAAACAAGCGGTATACCAAGGAATGAAAGCAAAATCCAGCCTACAAACGAAAGGATAAATCTAAGGCAAGTTTTGACGCTTAGTGACAGTTGCTTGGCTATAACAACGATTTCCTCAGGCTGAGCATCTTCATTGACAGTAAGCAACATTGGAGCAATAAAATATTTAAACAAAATCACCACACTCACACCAAGACCAATTAGGAGCAATACCACCGATACCTTTTCAATGAGAGATAAAATTGAATCGGGCATACCAAACTCACGAAATGGAAATACTTTCAGAAAAAACGACGGGACAGAGCAAAGTGTGGCGGTTATAATACATCTTGCGGTGAGTAAAATGTGAAGTCGCATGGTTTTTAGAAAAAGTTCTCGGCTTGAAAAATAATAGAACAACTCCCCAAGAGGCAGAGGTTTATTCAGACCGAGAAACCAAAACCACCTAAGCACTCCTTGGTAGAGCGGAAATACTACAATAAGAGATACCGCTGTGCAAAAAACACACATCGTCATTCCCATAACCGACGAGCGACCGTTACCCACCAGCAAGGAATATATAATCTCAAATAAAATCACGGCAAAATATAGCATCAATATAAATATCACCGCAACAAGAATTGCTGAGACCCAATTGTTTTTAAGCTGGGTCTTGGCTGTGCTCTTAACCTTTTCAGAGGAGGGGAACATAAAACCAACTCCATTTTTACATTTGATTTACAATTTAATTATATCATATTGCAACGGAAATACAAGGCATTGAGCTTCAAATTCACTTATTTGTAACAATTATCCTTGCCCCTAAATATTAATGATACAAAAAACTCTTGACAAACCCCTTTTGGGGTGATAAAATCCAATTAATAAGAAACAAACCTATGATTAAGAGTAAGTAGCGTGATGCATCTGCCTTTCAGAGAGCCGACGTTGGTGGAAGTTCGGTAGGGAAAACTCATGCGAATGGACTTATGAGGGCGACCGAAAGAGTAAGACTCGAGTAGCAGTCGACGGGTTTCGCACCTGTTACAAAGGCGAACCATATTTTTCGTATGGTCAGAGCGGGCGGATTTCCGTCAAATTGGGTGGCACCGCAGGAATGTATTCACAGTCTTGTCCCATGGATTACACATGGAACAGGGCTTTTTTATTTGTCGGGAGGAAGACGCATGTATATATTGAAGGAACGATGGCAGAGCTGAATTTAGCTTTCAATCTGAATTTTAATGTTATATTTAAGGAGATTTTATTATGAAATTCAATAATGTAGATTTTGATACTTATTTTAACAACTACCCCGATAAGGATGGATACTTCGGTAAATACGGAGGCTGTTACATCGACGAAAAGTTGAAGAACGCTATGGCTGAAATTACAGAGGCTTACTATTCAATCTGTCAGTCCCGTAAGTTTATTGCCGAGCTCAGACGAATTCGAAAGGAATTTCAGGGCAGACCAACGCCTGTTTCCCATTTGGAAAGACTTTCCGATGCTTTAGGTGGAAAAGTTCAGCTTTATGCTAAGCGAGAGGATTTAAACCACTCGGGCGCCCACAAGCTTAACCACTGCATGGGTGAGGCATTACTTGCAAAATACATGGGCAAGAAAAAGGTTATTGCCGAAACAGGCGCAGGTCAGCACGGTGTTGCCCTTGCAACCGCCGCCGCTTACTTCGGTCTTGAATGCGATATATACATGGGCTCTGTAGATATCAAAAAACAGGCTCCAAATGTTGCCAGAATGAAGATTCTCGGCGCTAATGTTATTGAAGTTACCCACGGTCTCGCAACCCTCAAAGAAGCTGTCGACGCCGCTTTCGATGCCTACAGCAGAGAATATAAGGATTGTATCTACTGCATCGGCTCAGTGCTTGGCCCTCATCCTTTCCCCATGATGGTGAGAGATTTCCAGAGTGTTGTGGGCATTGAAGCCCGTGAGCAGTTCGTGGAAATGACAGGTCATCTTCCCAACGCTATAGTTGCCTGTGTGGGCGGTGGCTCTAATGCCGCAGGTCTTTTCGCAGGTTTCCTTAATGACCCAGTTGATATCTACGGAATAGAGCCACTTGGTAGAGGTCCAAAGCTTGGCGACCATGCCGCCAGTCTTAAATACGGCACCGAGGGTGTTATGCACGGCTTTAACAGCATTATGCTTAAGGACGAAAAGGGTGAACCCGCTCCCGTATATTCCGTTGCCAGCGGTCTGGACTATCCTTCAAGCGGTCCCGAACACGCATTCCTGCAGGAAATCGGCAGAGTAAAATACGATGTAATCGATGACGAAGAAACCATTGATGCATTCTTTAAGCTCTCCCGCCTTGAGGGTATCATCCCCGCAATCGAAAGCTCCCACGCTGTAGCCTACGGCATGAAGTTAGCAAAGACCATGGAGCACGGCTCAGTGCTTATCAACCTCTCTGGCAGAGGCGACAAGGATATGGATTACGTTATAGAAAACTTCGGTATAAGATAACCATAAGAAACAGGCTCAACCTATAAGCGGTCGAGCCTGTTTTATTATCGTATACTACCTTTAGTCCACCCCGTCGGGGATGTTTTTGATTACCTTGTTGTATATTGAGGAGAAAAGAAAAAGAATGAGTATCAGTGAAACTCCCTCAGCTATGGGGAAAGACCACCATACATTGTTGATTTCACCGCTAAGAGAAAGAAAATACGCGGCGGGTAACAGCACCACCAGTTGGCGGGTGATGGAGGTTATCATAGAGGCTACTCCCCTGCCAAATGCCTGGAACAGAGAACTGGTTACGATGCCCACAGCCGCGAAGATGAAGCAACAGCTTATTATTTTAAGGGCGGGTACTCCTATTTCCAGCATGTGATCCGAGGCGTTGAATACGCTGAGGAGCCAAGGGGAGGCGAATTGGAACAAAAGAAAACCTAAGGTCATTACAATGAGGGCATACATAACACCCAAGCGGTATGCCTTCATAATTCTCTTGCGGTTGCCTGCGCCGTAGTTATAGCCGATGATGGGAATGATACCGTTGTTAAGACCGAACACAGGCATAAACACAAAGCTCTGGAGCTTGAAATAAACTCCGAAAACTGCACCTGCGGTCTCGCTCATCTGCATAAGTATTTTGTTGACTCCGTAGTACATCACCGAGCCGATGGATGCCATGATTATTGAGGGAACACCGATAGCGTAAATCCTACCGATGTATTTTCCCGATGGGCGGAAGCCCTTGAAATTCAGTGTGATTTCGGGATTTTTATAATGATTTAGGAAGTAGGCAACAATCACTGCAATTATCTGACCCAGCACGGTGGCATAGGCGGCGCCAGCCACACCCATTTTAAAGGTGAAAATAAATATAGGGTCGAATATTATATTTATCACAGCGCCCACCAACTGGGTTATCATGGTGTAGACCGTTTTGCCTGTGGATTGCATCATTCTCTCAAATGCCACCTGACCGAAAAGTCCGAAAGAAAGCACCGCGACGATTGTTCCGTACTGAACACCGTATTCAATAATTTCGACATTTGTGGTCTGGGACTGAAAGAAAGGGCGAACAAAAAAAATACCGCCGATTAAAAACACAATATAACTGCACAGTGCCAAAAACAAACCATTTTTAGCCAACTCCGACGCTTTTTCAAATTTCTTCTCTCCCAGACTTTTGGAGATAAGTGCATTAAGACCAACACCCGTACCCGTTGCGACAGCCACCATAAGATTCTGAATGGGAAATGCAGTGGAGACCGCGGTCAAAGCCTGTTCACTGATCCTAGCCACAAAGATGCTGTCTACAACATTATAAAATGCCATGACCAGCATGGACACCATTATGGGAAGTGACATATTAAGCAATAATTTATTGACGGGCATAACGCCCATTTTGTTTTCTCTAAGTTCCATTAATTTCTTACTCCTTTTACAAGAAGATATTATACACTTATTAGGACACATAGTCAACGGAATATTAAGTTTTATGAAAATTTATGAGAAAAGTACAAAAGATTCTTAAAATAGATCTGATTTCACGATAATATTTGATAAGTAAAAAAAGCTGTGAAATGGTTCACAGCTTTTTTGTATATCGTTAATCGCAACAAGGGGTATTACTTCTTTTTGGTTACAGGCTTTGTGGCGTCGCCGAGTCCAGTAGATTCGCTGAACAAAACATTGTTTGTCACGGCATTAACCGCGTCGGTGGGGATGATAAGCTTAGAGGCTGTGCCGTTTGAAAGATTCACAAGCGCCTCATACTTCTTGAGTTCAAGAACAGGATGGTCAACTCCAACATCCTTGAGAAGCTTTAAGCCATCTGCCTCTGCCTGTTTGGAAAGAAATATAGCCTTGGCTTCACCCTCAGCACGGGCAATCCTTGCATCTCTTTCACCCTCAGCCGCCAAAATCATCGCCTGCTTATCGCCCTCTGCTCGGGTGATGGCGGCTGCTTTGTGACCCTCGGCCTCCAAAATTGTCTGACGGCGGTCACGTTCTGCCTTCATCTGTTTTTCCATTGCGTTCTGGATTTCTGCAGGGGGAATAATGTTTTTGAGTTCAACTCGGGTCACCTTGATACCCCACTTATCGGTGGCCTCGTCAAGTATTGAGGTCATACGGCTGTTGATGGTGTCGCGGGAAGTAAGGGTTCCGTCCAGCTCCAGCTCACCAACAATGTTTCTCAGGGTGGTTGCGGTGAGGTTTGACAGAGCGTTCACAGGATTTACAACGCCGTAGGTGTAGGTTTTTGCATCGAAAATGCGATAGTAAACAACAGTGTCTATCTGCATGGTGACATTATCCTTTGTGATAACGGGCTGTGGCGGTGAATCAAGCACCTGCTCCTTCAGGGTTATTTTCTTTGAAATTCGGTCTATTAAAGGAATTTTTATATGGATCCCTGCTCCCCAGGTATGCTGGTATTTTCCAAGGCGCTCGATAACATACTCGGTTGCCTGTGGAACAATACGCACATTGCAAATAAGTACTACCAAAATCAAAGCCAAAATTACTAATAACATTTAAATGCCTCCAATACTTTTTGTTAAGTTTATTTTACTACACGTTTTCATTTAATGCAATATTCCTTTTCAAAAAGTGATATTAAAAGTTTTTCCAATACTTACGATGATATCCTCTAAACTAAATTTTTGAAAAAGGAAAATGTTTGTTTTTTTGTATTGAGAAAATATTGACCATACTATATAATATATACTGTACCCTCGGAGTGAGCAAAAAATGAAATTCTTACATCGTACATTCCACTTTGTGACAACCATATCGAGGAAATCCAGAGCCGATTATGTTTCTGCCCATTCGGGACACTCTGCATTGTTCCTTATAATATCGGTGTTCCCCCTACTGATACTTATGTTGGCTCTAATTAAGCATACAGGCTTGGGTGAAAACGAGCTTCTTGCACTTTTGCAAGGACTGGCACCAAAAGCCTTCCAAGGCATCATTGCCGATTCGGTATCTCAAATTTTCGGGCGCATTGGAAGACTTGCGGTTTCCCTAACGGTGGTCACCCTGCTTTGGTCGGCTTCGGGGTTTATATATTCCATAACCCTGGCACTAAACCGCATATATAAATATGAAGAAAACCGAAACTATTTTTTGCTTCGGGGCATATCCCTGCTCTACACCCTGCTGTTTTTAATACTGTTGCTAATCATAATAAGCCTTTCGGTGTTGGTGCAGAGACTTTGGGGGTATGTTCTGTTACATTCCAACTGTGATTTTGTGAGTTTTTTATTAAATCTCATCCCAAAGCTATTGTCCTTTTTGCTTTTGCTATTTGTGGTATCCATGTTCTACTCATTCATACCAAAAACAAAAAGCAAAATACTTTCTCATTTACCAGGTTCTCTGATGGCAACCGTTAGCTGGTACGTTTTTTCTTTAGTTTATCCTATATATCTTCGTTATTTTTCAAATATTTCTTATATCTACGGCGGTCTCGCCATTGCAATACTCTGGCTCTGGTGGCTTTATTTCAGCATATATATTTTCTATTTAGGCGCAGAAGTAAATGCCCAATTAATAACACTTCGGGAAATGAGGAAAACCAATGAATAAAAAATACATTCTTTTCGATTTAGACGGCACCCTTACCGATTCCGAGGAGGGAATATTAAACTGCGTAAGGTATGCATTGGAGCCTTACGGAATTGAGTTGCCCTACGAAACATTGAGAAAATTCATAGGGCCTCCCCTCTTAGAAGCCTTTTCGGAATACGCGGGACTCAGCGCCGAGGAATCGGAAAAGACGGTCGCCCGATACCGAGAGCGATACAGCACGGTGGGGCTTTTTGAAAACAGAGTTTATGACGGAGTTTCCGAAATGCTCCACAGCATCAAAGAGAGTGGAAAACAAGTGATACTAGCCACCGCAAAGCCTCTCAATTTTGCCAAAAGAATTTTAGAGCATTTCGATTTGGCAAAATACTTTGAGCTTTTAGTGGGGGCAGATTTACACGGAAATATCCATAATAAGATAGATGTTATCGGCGAAGTTATACGACTGTTGGATTTAAAGAAAATGGACTCTGCCATTATGATAGGTGACCGTCACCATGATATTGAGGGCGCCCGTCATTTCCATATGGAGTCAATAGGCGTCACCTACGGCTTCGGCGATACGCTGGAATTAAAACAAGCAGGAGCCGACTACATAGTCAACTCCCCTGATGAAATTACAAAGTTAATTCTTAATATGTGACATTAACAAAGACGGCTTTCTCCCTAAAAAGAAAGCCGTCTTATATATTACCTTAGGTTTATTTCTTGGCGATTGCCTTTTTAGCGGCATCAACCAAATCCTTGGCGCGAAGTCCAAACTCGTCAAGCAGAACATCGGCAGGACCTGACTTGCCAAAAGTATCCTTAACACCGACCTTAACAACAGGAACGGGGCAGTTTTCTGCGGTTACATCGCAAACTGCCGAGCCAAGGCCACCGATAACGGAATGTTCCTCGGCGGTAACTATGGCACCTGTTTCCTTTGCTGCCTTCAAGATGATTTCTTCATCAAGGGGTTTGATGGTGTGGATGTTGATGATACGGGCATTGATTCCCTCTTCTTTAAGCAAATCATAAGCCTGTAAAGCTTCGTTAACAAGAAGTCCTGTTGCAACGATTGTCACATCATTTCCCTCGCGGAGCTCTACACCCTTGCCAACCTGGAAATCGTAGCTCTCGTCGAAAATTACGGGAACTGCGAGTCTGCCAAAACGGATATATGCGGGGCCGTCAAGCTCTAATGCTGCCATAACTGCGGCTCGTGCCTCTGTGGCATCTGCAGGGTTGATAATGGTCATACCGGGGATTGTGCGCATTAAAGCGATGTCCTCGTTACACTGGTGGGTTGCACCGTCTTCACCAACAGAAATACCTGCATGGGTAGCGCCGATGATAACCTTTAAGTGGGGGTAGCCGATTGAGTTGCGCACCTGCTCGAAAGCACGACCTGCGGCAAACATTGCAAAGCTACTTGCGAAAACCCTTTTACCTGTTGCGGCAACACCTGCGGCAATGCTAATCATGTTGCCTTCGGCAATTCCGCAATCGTAAAATCTATCCGGAAATTCCTTTTTGAACACACCTGTTTTGGTTGCGGCGGCAAGGTCGGCATCCAAAACGATGAAATCTTCATTTATCTTACCCGCTTCAACAAGCGCCTTACCATAGGCATCGCGGGTAGCCATTTTAATTACGTCTGCCATTTATTTGCCCTCCAATTCTGTAAGAACTGCATTAAGCTCTGCCATAGCCTGTTCTGCCTGTTCGGCATTGGGGGCTGAGCCGTGCCAACTTATTTGATTTTCCATATAAGATACGCCCTTACCCTTAACGGTCTTAGCAATGATTGCGGTGGGAACGCCCTTAGTTGCCTTAGCGTTTTCGAGAGCGGCCTCAATTTGGTCGAAATCGTGACCGTCTATGGTGATAACATTCCAGCCGAATGACTTGAACTTATCTTCAAAAGGAGCAGGATTAAGAACCTCTTCTACAGTTCCGTCTATCTGAAGACCGTTGTAGTCGATAAAGCACACAAGATTGTCGAGCTTTTTTGCTGCGGCAAACATTGTTGCCTCCCAAACCTGACCTTCCTCTGCTTCGCCGTCGCCCACTATAGCATATACTCTAAAGCCTTCGCCAAAGTGCTTAGACGAAAGAGCCATACCACAAGCGGCAGAAATGCCCTGACCCAAAGAGCCTGAAGACATATCTACACCAGGAATGTGCTTCATGTCGGGATGACCCTGAAGTCTTGAATCGGGTTTGCGCAGAGTATTCAGTTCTGCCACCTCAAAGTATCCGCGCTGAGCCAATACTGAATAAAGTCCAGGTGCGGCGTGGCCCTTGGAAAGCACAAGCCTGTCACGGTCAGCCTTTTTAGGGTTTTGAGGATCAATGTTCATCTCCTTGAAATAGAGATAGGTCAGTATTTCGGCGATAGAAAGAGAACCGCCCGGGTGACCCGACTTTGCATTAAAGGTGGCGGAGATTACTCCCATTCTTACCTTACATGCAGTTTTTTGCAAGGATAGCTTCAAAGCCTTATCCATTACAATCATCCTTTCCTTAATATGTTGTTCTTCAAATGATAAATGAAATCTGCTACGGCGCCCTCGGTAACGCTGACAGAAATATAATCCGCCATCGCTTTAAGGTCCTCGGGGGCTTCAGCGGTAACTGCGCCGATATCCGCCGCTTTTATCATTTCAGTATCATTATAATAATCACCAATGGTGAAAATTTTCTTAATTTCTCTTGGAATCAGCTGGGCTAATTTTCCAATGTTGGTAGCCTTGTTTATCCCCTCTGGCAACACCTCATAGTAGTTGGGGGCGCTCGGTACATATCTTACCTCAGGAAGCTTTACCTCGTCAAGATACTTCTTGATTTCTTCCAGATGCTCCAAGTCGTTCATTACGTAGAGAATCTTCTGCCATTTTTTATTAGTATTTTCTACGGGGGTAAAATCCAAACTGTCGTAAATCCGCACTGCCTCAACATCGGGGGTATCGTTAAGGGTCAGAACCTCGTCATCCACCGTCACAAGTCCGCCAAGGCGTGGATATTTCCTAACCGTTTCCTTTATCATTTCACAGGCGGCGTCGGTGAGGTATGTGGCATGAAGAATTTTGTCCTGCACACCATCGTATATCACACCGCCGTTGGTAGTAATAACGGGGGCGTTTACCCTTGCATCTCGGCAAATCTGTTTGGCTATTTTGATTCCTCTGCCTGTTGCAATAGAAAACATACCGCCCTGTGCTTTAAAAAACTCGATGGCTTCTAAATTAGCGTGAGGAATCTTGTTGTCGTGGTAAAGAGTGCCGTCAATGTCGGAAATCAACAGGCAACCGTCAAAAATACCCATCTACAGCAGCTCTCGCTTTCTTAAGAATTCAGTAAAATAATTTGGCAATTCACTCTGGAACTCCATATATTCACGGCTCTCGGGGTGAATAAAGCCTATTTTTCTTGCATGGAGGCATTGACCCTCAAGACCGTGGGTATTTTTGGCGCCACCGTAGACGGTATCCCCTGCAACGGGGTGACCCAGGTGCGCCATGTGAACGCGAATCTGGTGGGTTCTGCCTGTTTCTAAACGGAGTCTTACATGGGTAAAGCCTTTGTACCTTTCGATAACCTCATAGTGGGTGGTGGCATCCTTTGAATTCTTATAGGTCACCGCCATCTGCTTACGCTTTTGAGGGTGTCTGCCTATGGGGGCGCTCACCGTTCCGCGGTCGGTCTTAATATTGCCCAACACAACCGCCTCGTATTCGCGGGTAAAGGAATGCTCCTTTATCTGCTCTGCTAAAAATCGGTGCGCCATGTCATTCTTCGCCACCATCAAAAGACCGCTGGTATCCTTATCAATCCTATGAACTATGCCTGGGCGGAGCACACCGTTGATGCCCGACAGACTGCCCTCGCAATGGTGGAGCAGAGCATTAACAAGGGTATGATTGTAGTTTCCCGCGGCGGGATGCACAACCATACCTTTGGGTTTATTAACCACCAACAGATGTCCATCCTCATATAGAATCTCCAGTGGGATATTTTCGGGCTCTACATCTAAAGGCACGGGGTCTGGAAGTGTAACCGAAACGCAGTCTCCCTCCCGAAGCTTATAGTTCTTTTTTACCGGAGCGCCGTTTACCGTGACACCGCCCTTTTCTATGAGCGCTGTTACCGCGCTTCGGGTAATATCCTCTATAGCCTCCGCCAAAAAGCTATCAAGCCTGTCGCCACCAAGGGTTGCCGTTAATTCACGCGTTTCCATTGTCGACACTACCCTTTTTGGTTTTATATTCCCTAACGGTATCCAGCACAAAGTAGAGTATTACAAAAGCCGCGCCTACCGTTACGCAAATATCTGCCACATTAAAAACAGGGAAATTCATGAAATCGGTTTTTATAAAGTCAACCACCAGACCGTCTCTGCACACGCGGTCTATAAAATTGCCCAAGCCACCCGACAGTATGAGGCAAAAGCCCCAGTCGGTGAGAGGACTATGGAACCTGCGGCTAAAAAGGAGATAAGCCACAAGCACCATGGCAACTGCGGTGAATATTATTAAAAACAGGGTATTACCCGCAAGTATGCTGAAGCCTGCGCCATTGTTCTCCACGAAGCAAAAGCTTAGCACACCCTTTATTACAGGCACACTCGCATTTGCACCGCTGAAATAAGAGACCACCACAGCCTTTGTGATTTGGTCGGCAATAAGCATAAGTATACCTACCGCCGCAGGGATGATAATTGACATGCCGATAGATTCCCTTCAAAATTATTCTTCGGAAAAGCTTGAAAGATCAAATTGGATTTCTTCCTCGGGCTCATCGTTAGAAACCGAAGAAATATCCTCAGCCGACTCCTCTTGATACTCCTCGGATTGGGATAAATCCAACTCTACATCCTGAGGTGCCTCTGCCACAGGCTCACTTGCCGCTACGTTTTCTAAATCTATTGAGCGGAGCTCCTCTAACTGTTCCTCATAGAAGCCAACGATAACATTGCGTACCTGAGAGAATTCAAGACGAAGCTTTTCGCACATCTCCTGCTCAGCCTTTAATTTTTCTCTGGTGGAGGTGAGCATCTGTCCAGAACGGGCAACCGCTTCGTTAATTATATTCTCAGCCTCCGCTCTGGCGGCGGCGCTGATAGAGGCTTCCTTGCGCTCGGCTTCTGCTAAGATCGCATTTGCCTTTTCCATGGTATCTTCAGCCTGACTGTCTGCTCTGGCAATAATATCCTTTGCATCTTCTGCAGATTTATTAAGCAGTTCTTCTGCCGCACTGCGAGCCTCCAGTTCAATCTGCTCTGCCAATTTCTGAGCGCGGATAAGAAGACTCTGGAGACCGTTGTCAGAAATGCCGATATCCGAAGTATGTACCTGAGGTTCGGGTTTTACTTCCTCTACTACGGGTTTTTCTTCAACAGGTTTGATATCCAGAACAGGGGCTCCCTTTTGTCCTGCGTCAAACTTTGCTTTTTCTAAAGCGCGGATTTTAGCGGTCATGGATTCGATGCAAACTGCAACCTCCTCCAAAAATAAATCTACATCCGATTTTTTATAGCCACCGAGGGCTGCATTTTGAAATACTACGCCGCGTACCTGTTCTGCTGTCATGCTGTTCACCATATCCTTCCCCGCATTTTTCAATGCGATGCCGCATTTAAGGCGCGGCACACCTTGTTTTTGATTTTATATATACTTTTTCCATCTGAGGATTATGCGACCCTTTTTAGAAAATTCATTTCCCGAAACAATCCCGAATCTGCCATAGCCTCGGATGCTTAAAACATCTCGGTCTTCTATGCTCATTGTTACCTTTCCCGCTTGGATGGAATTCACCGAAACCAATCCTGCCGAGATAAGCTCACTGGCTGTGCTTCTGCTTTTACCCGTCAGCGCCCCTACAACGCAATCCAATCTTAAGGATGCCACCGTGGCGCTTTCTTCTTTAAAACCTCTCATCTCGGGAAGCTCACCGTTGTAGCCTTTAAAAAGGTTTACTCCCACCCTGCCTACCTTCGAAAGCTGGGTGAGAATATAGTCGGCAATTTCCTCTGACACGAACATAACCGCTCTGCCCTTTTCGATGAGAATATCTCCCACCGAGGAGCGCTGAAGTCCCAGCGCCATAACCGAGCCTAAAAAGTCTCTGTGGGAAAGCTGGTCGATTTCACGGTAAGTAAAGGTTATTGGAATTATTGGGTATATATCATCTGCTCCGTCGCACCAGTCGGGAAAAATCCCGATATAGCTTCTCTCCGCACCCTCGTAGCCACCAAACACACCGTGCTTACAGCCACTGAGGGTTTTCAGCCCTTCCGAAACCTCCTGCGGAGAGAGAAAACCCACAAATTTAGGAATTCCCCGTTGTTCCGAAAGGCGACGCGCGTCTTTGAGCTTTACCGAAATATCTATATCAGACATCTAAATAGAGCTCGTTAGTCTCCAATTCCTCCAATATAAGGTTACCCATAACATCAACACTGTTGGAATTAGGAGTAATCATATATGTACTGTTGGAGGCTCTTTTCAAAATAGCGTCGTTGGTATATGCAGCTCCGCTGAAAAAGTCCAGCAGTCGGCGGCAGTTATCGGGGGTTGCGCTCTCCATGTTGAGAATAACTGTGCAACCTGCCTTAATCTGGTCTGCAACTGCGCGACCGTCCTTAGTTATGCTTTCGGGCTTTGCTAAAACTACCTTCATTCTGCCCACAGTCTGACGGGGTTGCTGTGCGCTTTCCCTCTGAGTGCGGAAAGGACGTATGCGGGAATCGGCGGCAACCTCCTCTGCGGTTTCCTCCTCTGCCACATTCTCTAACTCTTCGCCCTCGTCTGTAGTAAACATTAACTGTTTCAGGTTATCAAGAAATCCCATATTTATATCTCCTTTTACATATAGTTTCTTTTGCCGAATAGCGATGAACCGATTCTTACTATGTTAGCACCCTCCTCAATGGCTATATCGAAATCCGACGACATGCCCATTGAAAGGTACTTCATAATACTATTATCTATGTTTTTGGTCTGTATGTCAATAAATAAGTTATACATTTTAGCAAAATATTTGCGTAAAACCTCTTCATCCTCGCAAATTGGGGGAATTGCCATAAGACCTTTTATGTGAATCCCTTGGAGCTGTGCCACTTCTCGCACCAGTTCCTCTAACTTTTCGGGATCGACTCCCGATTTGTTTTCCTCATCGCCGATGTTAACTTCGATAAGGATATCGGTTTCCACTCCATATTTTAAACTGTATTTAGAAATTTCCTTTGCAAGTTTAAGAGAATCTACCGATTCAATCATTTCCACCTTTCCCACAATATCCTTTACCTTGTTTGTCTGGAGATGACCTATAAAGTGCTTGTGAACGGGAAGCAGACTGTCGTTTTTAGAGAGAAATTCCTGAACTCGGTTTTCTCCTATATACCGAAGTCCTTTCTCAATTCCGTGGTTTATAACCTCGGCTGCCACCGTTTTACTGGCGGCAAGGAGAATTATATCCTCTGATTGTCTGCCCGACTTTTGAGCAGCTTTTTCTATTCTTTCTTTAATGTCCCCGAAGTTGGAGTCGAAATAGCCGAACTTTTCCGTAAGCTCACTAACTGATAACTTTTCCGTCATACAAATTTTTCCCCTTTATAATTACTTCGTCATAGAGCTTAAGTCTAATGCCTGTGGTTTGAGATGCGCATATACAATAGTTATCGGTGGAGTACAGCACTTCTATAGGAACAAAGCTTATAACCGAGCCTGAGAGAACATATACTCCCTTTTGACCGTCTACAAATCTTACTGCTTTTGAGCTTACTTGTAGTCCGCTGTAGGTTTCTAAGACCACAGTCATACTTCCTGTGCGCATTGCCGCCAGATCACTGTTCATATATGTGCAGGAAAAGACAACAACCGCCTCGTCACCTGAGGAGCCTTTGTTAATCTGCTTAACGGTTACGGGGAGCTGTCGGCAGGAATCGAAGCCTGTGAGCAGTGTCATTTCACTGCCCTCGGTGAGCTTAAGGCTTTCATCGAGAGTTATCACCGCCGCCAGATACCATTCGTAATCAGACACAATTTTGCCGATTACCGCGCCCTCATATTCCTTGCCGTCGGTCTTGAGGTTTTTTATATCCTTTGGGGAAAGCTTGTCAATATCCTTAATGTCAAGGCTGGCTTCGTATCCGTCAACGCCCGAAACAAAATATCCCGACTCCTTGCTTTTTACATGCGCCTTGGCGTCGTTTTGGGTAGATTCCAACCTTTCCAGCCTGTCTTTATAACTGTTTATAAGGGAACTGAAATCGGTGGAAAGTCCCGTTGCAATTTGTCGGCGGTTAAGAAGCTTCAAGAGTTCGGCAGATGCCTCTGCGCCCTCCATACCGTTGGATGCAGACTCATTCACAAGGTTAATAAGGGCTGTGTCAATTTTGGAATCCAGCAAATCTATATCCACCGCTTCTGTGTTGTTGTATCCACTTATTTCCTCGAGATTTTTAATTGAAGCCTTTAAGGAGGCAATCTCCTCTCGGGCGGCCACATCCTCGCTATCTGAATAGATATCCGCGACTACACCGTTCTTTTCAATTTTGCCGCCGTCCTTTACATTATAGCTGACAACTCCGTCCTTTTTCGAGGTGAGGACCTTTTCGTCGCGGATAGCGATTACTTCTAAATCTATTCCGTTGTAGGTTTCGTAGTGAATAACCGAGCCTGTGGTTATAGGCTTATGGAAATATCGGTAAAGCTGAGATATAACAATAAAGCCTACAATGATGGTCAGAGCAATTTTAACAACCCTTTTTCCGCCATCCGACATTTAGATTCCCTCACTTTCTATAATCTTAATTGCTTTTTCTAAAATATCCTCTCGGTCGGCATAGAGGGTGTGTGACTCCTCGTGCCTTGAAAACCAGGTTATCTGCCGTTTGGCATACCGCCTTGTGGCGCGTTTCAAATTTTCTGCCGCCTCCTCCAAGGATATTTTGCCGTCTATATAAGGATATAGTTCCTTATGTCCGATTGCCTGTCCTGCGCCGCTTTCCGCAGCCTTATCTCTATACATCAGCGCTTCGCCCAAAAGCCCTGCGCCAAGCATAAGGTCTACCCTTTCGTTTATTCGTTCATACAGCTTTTCGCGGTCTTCGAAGGCTATGTTGAGTCTTGTAACTTGATATCGGGACGGCTCCGCCTTAGATAACTCCACATGGCGGCTGAATGGAACACCTGTGGCTTCATAGACCTCCAGTGCTCGTACAACCCGCCGTGCGTTACCCTTTTCTATCTTCTCTGCGGCGGTGGGGTCGACCTCTAAAAGTCTTTCATACATGGCGTCCTGACCCTTTTCCTCATATTCCCGTTGCAGACGGTTGCGGATTTCTGTGTTCCCGCAGTCGCTGAATTTAATATCATCGGCAACCGAGTCGATATAAAGTCCTGTTCCGCCAACCATTATCGGAAGTTTAGAATTTTTCGCCACGTCGGCTATCTCGCTGTGGGAAAGTTCGCAGTAATCCGCCACCGAAAAGGGTGTGCCAACATCGAGAAATCCCATAAGACGATGGGGTATTCCCTCCATCTCCTCAGGGCTTGGCTGGGCTGTAGCTATAGGTATTCCGCGGTAGATTTGCATGGAATCAGCGGAGATTATTTCTCCGGAAAACACCTTGGCTAAATTAATGCCAAGGGCGGTTTTACCCGAAGCTGTGGGACCGCTTACAATAATAAGCCTTTGCTTTGCCTTTTCCATGAAATCACCTCTTTCGAATTAAGTGGTTAAAAATTTATTTCAGACGTCCGAAAAGCTTTTCGATTGCTTTTTTATCCATTTCCACTGCCACGGGACGTCCATGGGGGCAGTAACGTATATTGGGATTGTTCAATACCTGATTCATAAGCTCGATAAGCTGAGGCTCACTGGAGGTATATCCCGCCTTTGTTGCCGCTTTACAGGCAACGGTGTGGTAAATATTATCCAGCCTCTCGGTTTCTACAGAGTTACGTGTGGTGAGGCTATCGGCTATTTCGCAGAGCAGAGAATAAATATCCTCGTCTCCGAGGTTTGATGGCACGGCGCGGACAATAACCGCTCCCATGCCAAAATCCTCGATATCGAAACCTGACTCCTCTAAAAGAGGGAGATTTTCGAGAATTGTCGCATATTCATCCTTGGGAAGGGTTATGTTTCTTGAGGTAAGCAAAAGCTGACTTTCCGCCCTTGCATCCCCCTTTAGCTTTTCGTAGATTATTCTTTCATGGGATGCGTGTTTATCTATGAGGATTATTTTATCCTCTAATTCCGCGATTATATAGGTTTTAAAGGCTTCACCGATAAACCTCGCCGTGACCCTCTGTTTAATTTCCTCTGCCTGGGACTTCTTCTCCTCTGGCTTTTCTTCTTTCACAGAAACTTCGGTCTTTGGGGAAGGGGTGATCTCAGGTTCTACCGCCACGTCAATATCAGTTTTCGGAATTTTTATTCCTTTCATCAAGTTGTTCCCGCTGTCCCGTAGCATTAAATCCTCAGCGGTGAAAATGGTTGGTGGCTTTTTATTGTGAAAACTGCAAGGTTCCGGGGTACCCGCCCGCAATTTTAATTGCGTATGGCGGGTGGGGTTCTTATTTTCCTGAGGAGTTTTATTTTCCACAGGTATAGCCACGTTTTCTCCCACGGTTTTTGAAGAGATTTTATATTTATCTCCCTCAATTTCCCGCATGAATTCATCGGCGGTCATTCTTATCTGCTTTTTCTCTGCCGCCACATTAAACTGAGGTCGGGACTCGTCAGCCGACAGGGCGTTTTTCACACCGAAGCGAATGGTATCAAAGACTCGGCTCTCGTCGGAAAAACGCACCTCGGTCTTTGCAGGGTGTACATTTACATCCACCATTTCGGGTGGCATTTCAATATTAATTATGCAATATGGGAATTTGCCCACCATTGCGGAGTTTTTATATCCAACATCCAGCGCCGCCATAGCAGTGGCGGATTTAACAAATCTGCCGTTTAAAAACACCAGCTGAAGATTTCGGTTGGGTCGGCACTTAAAGGGTTTGCAGATAAGACCGCTGACCCTGACACCGTTATGGGTATAGTCTATCGGCAATGTGCCAAGGGCTATATCACGACCTAGGACGGAATAAACCGCATCATACAGTTTGCCGTTACCTTGGGTCACCAACTGCTGTTTGCCGTCGCGGATGAATTTAAAGGAAATTTCAGGGTGAGAAAGCGCCATTCGGTCGACTATAGTGGCAACATTTGCTCCCTCTTTGATATCCTTTTTAAGAAACTTCATTCGAGCGGGGGTGTTATAAAATAAATCCCGCACCTCAATGATTGTTCCTGTGGCACAGCCGATGCTGTCGCAGAACTGCTCCTCACCGCCGTGGATGCTATAGTGAGTTCCCTCCTCATCCTCAGGACGGCGGGTAATCATGGACACTCGGGAAACTGCACTGATTGCCGCTAAAGCCTCACCGCGAAAGCCAAGGGTACCTATGTTGTCTAAATCCCGCTCTGTGGCGATTTTGCTTGTGGCATGGCGAAGAAATGCTTTAGGCACATCTTCGGAGGCTATTCCGCAACCGTTGTCGGTTATTCGCATGAGAACAATGCCGCCCTGCTCAATTTCCACAGTGATGGCTGTTGCGCCTGCATCTATTGAGTTTTCCACAAGCTCTTTTATGGCAGAGGCGGGTCGTTCAACAACCTCGCCCGCCGCTATCAGCTCGGCGGTCTGGCGATCCAACACATTTATTTTCGCCATTGTTCTTCTCCTTTTCTAAGTTTTGCTAAATTTGGTTGTCACCCTTGGTGACGATATACGAATCAGTAAGTGTTCATCTTGAACGGATTTTTCCGATAGGCGAAGCGTGAAATTTGCAGTAAGGCTTTGTGCCTTACAAAAATGAACGCAAGGAAAACGGGAAAATACGACAATAGGAATCGAAACTGATTTGGAGATTGTCACCCAATGTTTTTTGCCTTGTCACAGAGTTCGTAAAGAGTTTGCAAGGCTTCTATTGGGGTAAGGGTGTTGACATCGATTAGCTTTATATCTTCAAGCATAGAATCCGCACCCATAGTGCGAATGGAAAGCTGGTCGGTGGGTTGGTCATTTGCCTTGACCACAGGGAGCTTGAGTCCCTCGCTTTCGATATTTTTAAGAATCTGCTTTGCTCGGTTAATTACCCCTAAGGGGATTCCTGACAGCTTGGCAACCTCTATACCATAGCTCTGGTCGGCTCCGCCCCTTACAATTCGGCGGAGGAAGATTATATCATCGCCTCGCTTCTTGGCGGCAATGTTATAGTTCTTTATTCCAGAAAGCTCGTTTTCAAGGGTTGTCAGCTCATGGTAATGGGTGGCAAAAAGGGTTTTTGCACCCAGTTTCTTGCGGTCGGCACAATACTCCAGCACAGCGCGGGCAATGGACATTCCATCGTAGGTTGAGGTGCCTCTGCCGATTTCGTCGAGGATAAGCAGACTTCTGTCGGTGGCGTTTTTAAGAATGTATGCAACCTCGCTCATTTCCACCATAAAGGTAGACTGTCCTGCAGAAAGGTCGTCGGAGGCTCCAACCCTTGTATACACCGCGTCGCAAATGCCGATGTCAGCGTTTGTGGCAGGGACGAAGGAGCCAATTTGCGCCATGATTGTGATAAGGGCTACCTGTCGCATATAGGTGGATTTACCCGCCATATTGGGACCTGTGATTATTGCGCAACGGTTGTCCCCTAAATCGAGGGCGGTATCGTTGGGCACAAAGGGAGTACGGCTTATGAGCTCCACCACAGGGTGTCTGCCGTCGCCGATGGACAGCTTACCCGCTGTGTTAAGCCTTGGGCGGTTATAGTTGTTTCTTACCGCCACCTCGCTCAAAGAACAGATTGCATCCAGCCTTGCCACAGCGTCGGCGGTTTTCATAATTCTTACCCTCTCATTTGCCACACGGGTTCTGAGGGCATCGAATATCTCATATTCCAGTCGGTTGACCTGTTCACGGGCACCCAGCACTCTGCTTTCAAGAGCCTTTAATTCGTCGGTTATGTATCTCTCACAGTTGGTGAGGGTCTGCTTACGGATATAATGCTCCGGCACCTCACCCTTAAAGCTATTGGGAACCTCGATATAATAACCAAAAACCTTGTTGTATCTAACCTTTAGGGTCTTTATGCCTGTGTTTTCTCGCTCGGCAGTTTCAACCCTTGTTATGAAGTTCTTGCCGTCGCTGAGGTCGAGGCGAAGCTCGTCCACCTCTTTGGAAAAGCCCTCACGGATTATTCCACCCTCACGCACAAGCGCAGCAGGCTCGTCGGCAATGGTTTTTTCGATTTCCTCGGCAATGTCCGAAAGCAAATCAATATCGCTTAAAATGGTCTTCAGCAGTTTGGTCTCACAACCCGACAGCTGAGAATGAAGAATAGGAAGCTGATATATGGTTTCTTTAAGGGTATTAAGCTCACGAGCGCCTGCAGTTCCGTAGATAATGCGGGACATAAGTCTCTCAAAATCCTTGATGCCGCCCAGAGCCTCGCGAAGCTCACCGCGGATAACGGGAGAATTATACAGTTCCTCCACCGCGTTGAGTCTTGAATTTATATCGTTCATGCTCATCAGAGGCTGTTCCACCATACCGCGAAGTCGGCGTTTACCCATGGCGGTTTTGGTTTTATCCAACACCCAAAGGAGAGAGCCTCTCTTGTCTCCGCCCCTCATGGTTTCGCAAAGCTCAAGATTTCGCATTGCGCTGATATCCAGCCTCATATACTGAGAATCGGAATAGTAGTCAATGTTAGAAATGGTATCGAGACCTGTTTTACGGGTCTCATAGAGATAGAGAAGCGCCGCGCCTAAAGCCACGGTGGCGGGAGATTCATCACCCAGTCCTAACTCCTCAAGACTTACAGCACCGAAATGGTCTAAAATGCAGTTTTTAAGAATGGGATAGGAAAAGGCTTCTCCGCTTCGCTCGGTGATACGGCAGTTTATACGGGTCTCTAAAAACTCCAGCACTTCCGCGTGGGTTTTCACACTGCCCTCAACCAACATTTCGCGGGGCATGAATCTTCCCAGCTCACCTATAAGGCGCTGGTCGGTTTCGTCGCCGCCAAGCTCAGTGAGATGCAGAAGTCCTGTTGACGCGTCGACAAAGCAAACACCACACTTACCCTCGCCGTAGTAAACGGCTGAAAGATAGTTGTTACGCGCCTCGTCCAGCATACTGTCTTCGATAACCGTACCCGGTGTTACTATATTCACAACCTCGCGGCGCACCAATCCCTTGGCTTTTGAGGGGTCCTCGGTCTGCTCACATATGGCAACCCTATAGCCCTTTGCTATAAGACGGCCTATGTATGCCTCACAGCTGTGGTAAGGCACACCGCACATAGGGGCGCGTTCTTCGAGACCGCAGTCGCGACCTGTCAGCACTAGGTCAAGCTCCTCAGAGGCGGTTTTTGCATCCTCGAAAAACATTTCGTAGAAGTCACCTAATCTGAAAAAGAGAAGGGAGTCGGGATTTTGTTCTTTAATTTCTAAATATTGCCGCATCATGGGCGATAATTCAGCCATTTTTTACACCGGTCCATTTCTGGTTTATTTTGATTATCCGCAAAAAACGGGAAAATACGGCGAGAAAAACCGAAATTTATTTCCAAATTTTCACCTAAAAATTAATGACAACCGCTACATCCTGAGCAGTCACCGCTGCAACCCTGAACGAAATCAAGTTCGTCGGGGTTTTCGCCCGAAAGAGCACGGGAGATTACACCGTAGATTCCGTTTACAAGCTTGTCCAACTCCTGCTTGGAGGTCTGGAAAGTTTGCATGCTGCTTGTGGAAATAACCGCAGCATAGGCGGCTCTTAATTCCTCGTTGAATGCCTTGATTTTTTCTTCGTCTTTATCTTCCTTTGAAAGCTCCTGATCCATGGAAAGACGGATAAGGTTGAATTCACCTATCTTCTTTTGCAAATCCTCGTCGGCATCGTTTGCCTCCTTTGCGGCAACATAAACCTTAAAGCATTCCTCTCCTTGAATAAGCTTACAAAGTTCTCTGGTAGTTTCTAAAATTTTATCCATTTTTATTCCTCCGAATTTTTTACTATCTCGCCCTCAAGCACACTGCCGAGAGCGGTTACTTTAACCCTTACAAAATTTCCGACGAGGGATTTATCTCCCTCAAATTCAATGACGGTATTGCCGTCTGTTCTTCCTGCAACAAAGCCCACTTGTCTGCCCTCGTCCTCGCAAAGGACACGATAGGTTTTGCCCACGTGACCGGCGGTTATCTCGTCTCCGATTTTCTCCTGCACCGCCAAAAGCTCACTAAACCATTTACCCTTTTCCTCTCGGCTTACAGGGTCGGGAAGTTCTGCGGCGGGAGTGCCGTTTCGAGGTGAGTAGATAAAGGTGAAAAGGCTTTGATACCCCACCTGCTCCACAAGGGATACTGTATCGCAAAAATCCTCATAGGTCTCCCCGGGGAAGCCCACGATTATATCACTTGTCAGCTCGAGGTCAGGCATTCTTTGCTTTGCGCCCTCTATGAGCTTCATATAGGTTTCCCTATTGTAGTGGCGATTCATGGCTTTGAGGATTCTGTCGCTACCCGATTGCACAGGTAGGTGCAGATGACGGCAAACCTTCTCGCAGTCCCGCATAGCGTCTAAAAGCTCCTCGGTGCAATCCTTTGGATGAGAGGTCATAAACCTTATCCTGAAGTCACCCTCAACATCGTTTATAAGTCTTAAAAGCTTTGCAAAGTTGACGCCGTGGGCATCACCCTTGCCGTAGGAATTTACATTCTGACCGAGCAAGGTTATCTCGCGACAGCCGTTCCCTACAACGCTTCTTACCTCATCCAAAATATCCTCGGGATTTCTGGAGCGTTCCCTGCCTCTGACATAAGGCACTATACAGTAGGTGCAGAAATTGTTACAACCGTACATAATGGGTATCCATGCTTTAAAGGTGCCGTCACGTTTTATTGGGAATCCTTCTTTAATATCGTCCTCGGTTTCTTCTAAATAGAAAACTCGGGGACCGCCTTTGAGCCTCTTGTATAAAAACTGGGGTAATTTCCATCGGCTGTAGGTGCCAAAAACCAAATCCACATAAGGAAAGCTTTTTTTGAGTCTGTCGGCATTCTTTTGCTGTTGGGTCATGCAACCGCACACCGCAATAATCATATCGGGTCGGGCTTTTTTATATTTTTTCAACACACCGATGTTACCCCAAACTCTGTCCTCGGCGTGTTCTCGAACAGCGCAGGTGTTGAAAAGCACAAAATCTGCACTTTCAACATCTTCACAGAATTCATATCCCATGTCGCGAAGCAAACCCTGCAAACGCTCACTGTCGCTGACATTCTGCTGACATCCGTAGGTATGGATAAAAGCTTTTGGTGGGGAATTGTATTTAGAAAGCAGTATTTTTCGTACGCGTTCCATGTAGGAGAACTGCTCGGTCAAAACCGCTTCGTCGTGATTGTTTTTAATGGTTTCTTTCAATACTATTTCACCTATTAGTTTTAGAATATATAATATCTATCATATTATACTATATTATAGGATTCACTTCAAGACAAAAATAAAAAATAAAAAAGTTATTGACAAACACCTACCATTGTGTTAATATTTAAAGGCTGAAAACATGGAGAGATACCGAAGTGGTCATAACGGAACGGTCTTGAAAACCGTCGTACCTTACGGGTACCGTGGGTTCGAATCCCACTCTCTCCGCCATCTTAAATATTTTCAAAACAAGTTACCATGGAGAAGTACTCAAGTTGGTGACGAGGCGCCCCTGCTAAGGGCGTAGGTCGGCTAAACCCCGGCGCGGGAGTTCGAGTCTCCCCTTCTCCGCCAAACGAAAAGCACCCTTTTGGGGTGCTTTTTTCGTTTGGCGGAGGGGGCGGACTTCCGCGCCGGTTCCGGCGTGGGCATTGAGCACGAGCGCCGCCGGTGCGCGGATACAGCGAGTGCGAAATGGCGCAGCGGTCGAAAATTTCGGGCACCGCAAGAGGGCTCTTTGCCTTATCCCTAAAACTTCCACGGAAGATTTTGCGCAGTTCTCAAAAGTTGATTTTCCAAGAAATATGTAGTATAATTTGGTTAAAGGAAGTGACCAAAATGCCTTTGGTTGATGCTGTTTGCCACATGTTCGAGCCCAATCCCCTTGCCTGCGGGCAAGCGGTGCTTTGTATGCTGTCGGGACTGACTTACGAGGATATAGTCGACATCGTAAAAACAGAGCGGGAAACCACTCTAAGGGACATGAAAAAAGCCCTGAAAACACTGGGTATCACTATGTCTGAAAACCGCATACTTGGCCACAAAAAAGGGGACTTACCGCCCATTGCCTTACTCAGTCTCGAAACCCCGAAATGTTGGCACTGGTCACTTTATTTTAAGGGGCTTTTCTACGACCCTGAGTATGGAGTTTTGGAGGATTTTCCTCCCTCAAACAGGCGGTATTATTGGGAGATTTCAACGGAGTAAAAAACCACTAATTCACAAAACGGAGGGGATATCGAGTCCTCTCCGTTTTGTTCTTTCTCCATATTATACCTATTCTTTAACCAACGCGCTGAATGCGGCAAGGTCTTCTTCGCGGGTGATTTTGATATTATTCACTCCGCTTTCTATAAAATTGATAACATAACCTAAATTATATAGAAGCATGGTACAGCAGGACTCGGTAAGGGGGTGTCCCAAAGCCTCTGCCTTACTAAACACCTCGTTCATTATGCTAAGTCTGTGGGCTTCGGGGGACTGCATGGCTATCATGGAATTTCTATCCACATATTTAGCTCTGTCACCCGATACATCAAACTGCACATACTCACTCATGGAATGGCATATAGTGGCGCTACCCTTTTCAGAACAAGATTGCAGAAGCTTAGAAATTGTTTCGGTGGTCACAAGCGGTCTTGTGGACTCTTGTATTATTATAAGGTCTGATTCGTCATACATACTTTTTATACATATATGGGCATTTTTCAGCGAGGCTATACCTGTGTTTCCGCCCTGAATAAGACCCTTAAGCTTTGTGATGCCGTATTGCTTGGCATAGGCTTTGACTATATTCTCCCAGCCCTTTAAGCAGACAATATATATATCGTCGATAGCGGGATGATTCTGATAGACCTCCATACAATATACTAATATTGGCTTACCGTGGATGTTAATGAACTGGCTGGGGATGTTCTGACGGTTTCTGCCCGTTTTGCCACCAGCAAGAATTACAGCGACATTTTTATTACGCTTTGGGTCGTCGAGAGCGGCGGTGATATCGGGAAATGATACGGTAGATGCATAGCCTGAAACCAACTCCTCAACAGTGGTATCTAACACCTCGGCAAATTTCTGAAGCTTTTTATGGGAAACATCATTTTCACCCGATTCGATTTTGGCAATGGTGGACCTCGTTCTGTATCCCATTGCATCCGCCAACTCCTGCTGAGACATCCTTAGCTCAAATCTTCTCTTCTTAATATTTGCTCCTATAGACATAGCAAACACCTCTTTTCACTCTTGTGTGTATTATAAATCAACACAAGGTGATTTTCAAGGGGTATTTTCATAAAAAAACAAAAATTTGTTGACTTTTAGTTGATTTCATGTATAATCTACTGTGGTATTCCGCTGGAATAAATTTTTCATAAACCAAAAAATGAACTGAAATTTGAAAGGAGTTCAATCATGAAAGCAGTAATTTTTAACTCAGGTCTTGGAAATCGTATGGGTGATTTCACAAAGAACAACCACAAATCCATGGCTCAGCTTAAAGACGGCGAAACCATTTTCCATCGTCAGATTCGTCTTCTCAGCGCTGAGGGTATAAAGGACTTCATCATCACCACAGGTCCTTTCGAAGAACAGCTCAAGGCTACCGCCGCTGACTTCCCCGAGCTCAACTTCACCTTTGTTCGCAACGACATCTACGACAAAACCAACTACATTTATTCTATGTATCTTGCCCGTGACCTTATGGATGACGACCTTCTCTTCTTCCATGGCGACTTGGTGTTCAACCGTAAGCTTCTTCACGATGTACTCGTATGCGAAGACAAAAACACCGCAACCGTTAACTTCCAGAAAGCTCTCCCCGAAAAGGATTTCAAGGGCAGAGTTAAGGATGGCAAGGTTGTTGAGGTTTCAATTCACATCTTCGACAAGGATTGCTTCGCATTCCAGCCTTTCTACAAAATGGAAAAGGCAACTGCTTCCGCTTGGATCGGCAAGGTTGTTGAGTTCATCCACAAGGGTGAGGACAAGTGCTATGCTGAGAACGCTCTCAACGAGATTTTCCCCGCTCTTAATGTTCGCGCATTCGACTATAAAGATTACTTCATCGATGAAATCGATAACTTAGAAGACCATGCAAGAGTAACTCAGGAAATCCTTGCATACGACGAGGCTGATGCTAAGATTTTCGGCTAAAAATTAACCCCAAAATATAATATATATGGAGATTAATATGGAAACTAAAAATACTTTAAATACATACGGCTACAACAAAGCCGACTTCGCAAAGTTCAAGAAGTATGCCTGGCTTATGCTCTTAAGCTTCGGCTTTACCTACCTCTTCTTCTACAATGGTCGTCAGAACATTAATCTTGTTATGGACCTTATGAAGCAGGAATTCCAGTCCGACCTGGGTACAATCGGTGTTGTTACATCCGCCCTTTTCTGGTGCTACGCCTTCGGTCAGCTCGTCAGCGGCCGTCTGGGTCAGTGGATTGGCTACAAGAAGCTCATGATTTTCGGTGTTGCTTCTTCTGCTGTTTTAAATGTTGTTATCTCTTTCCAGCACAACCTTTGGGTTATCGCTGTTCTCTGGGGTCTTAACGGCTTCTGTCAGGCAATGGTTTGGTCCAACGGTGTTGGCGTTCTTAACAAATGGTGGCCCAAAAAGAATCGTGGCTTCGCCTCAGGCTTGGCAACCGCTTTCTCAGGTGTAGCTCAGGTTGTTACATACTTAACCATCAACCTTTGCCTTACCCTCAACCCCGACTGGGGCTGGAGAGCAGGTTTCCGTTACCCCATGATTCCCATGGTTCTCATCCTCATCGCATTTGTTGCTTTCTTCAAAGAAAAGCCCGAAGATGTTGGTCTTGATGCTTTCGTTGAGGAAGATGAAGCCGCTGCTGCCCGTGATGCCGCTCTTGCTGCTGATATCGAAAAAAGAGGCTTCTTCTATCCCTACAAGCTTCTTTTCTCAGAGCCTAAGGTTATAGTCTTCTGTCTCATCTCTGCAATCGCAGGTATTGGACGTTACGGTCTTCTTACCTGGGTTCCCACCTACTTTATGGACCAGATGAATCTCTCGGTTAAGGATGGTATTTTCAGCTCCATTCTTCTTCCTATCGGACAGGCTTGTGCAATGTTCGTGTTCCCCTTCATCACCGATAGAGTATTCAAGGGCAAACGTGAGCCCATGCTTATCTTAGCCGCAATCGTTGCTTTCATTGGTCTTGTAACCTTCCCCTTTATCAAGACTCAGGCTCCCGCAACCATCATGCTCTTTGTTGTTGGTGTTTTCTCAATGGTAACAGGTGTTATCTGGGCTATCGCCGGTGACATGGGTGGACGCGCACTCTCCTCCACCGTTGTTGGTGTTCTGGACTGGGCAGTTTACATGGGTGCCGCTATTCAGGCTACAGTATTCGGCTTTGTTAAGGACAGCTTCGGCTGGTCTGCAATCTTCGTTACAATCGGATGCTTCTACATCATCCTTTTGATTCTCACTCTTCTTGCACGTAAGATGAAGACAAAGAAGATTTAATTTAGAATTACCTTAATCCAATAAAAAGAGTAAACGGAGTGAATTCTCAAAGAGTTCGCTCCGTTTATTCTTTTATTGATTTACATGGAATTCGGGTGTATAATTAATAATAATTTTTTCATTTCGAGATAAAATAACACCTGAAAGGATATTGATTCTAATGGTAATAGATTTTCATACCCACGCTTTCCCCGACGGCATTGCTCACCGCGCCATAGAAACTCTGGTGGCAGCCTGCGGAAACAGATACACTCCCTGCCACGACGGCACCCTTTCAGGGCTTAAAAATAATATGAAAAAATTCGGGGTAGACCTCTCTGTGGTACAGCCTGTTATGACAAACCCCCGACACTTTATGACCATGAACGACTGGGCAAAGGAAATCTGCGGCGACGGAATTATTTCCTTTGGTGCGCTCCACCCAGAAACCGAGGACTACAAGCGGGATATAGATTACATCTGCTCATTAGGGTTAAAGGGAATAAAATTCCATCCCGAATATCAAAACTTCACCCTTGACACTCCCGAAATGCTGAGAATATACAGCTACGCTTTGGAAAAGGGGTTAATTCTCCTTTTTCACGCTGGATTTGACCCTGCCTTTACCCCACCTTATCACAGTTCGCCCCGTCAGTTTCACCATCTCTGGCAAGAGCTTCGCGGCGGTACAATAGTTGCGGCGCACTTGGGCGGACAAAAGCAGTGGGACGAGGTCCCCGAATGGATTGGTCCAACAGGAATTTATATCGATACCTCAATGGGTTTCGAATATTACAGCGAAAAGCAATTTATGGACATTCTGAAAACGCTGGGAAGCGGAAGAATACTCTTTGGCTCCGATGCCCCTTGGAGCCGTGCCGACGAGGAAATTGAAGCAATACACAAGCTGTCAATAACGGATGACCAGCGAGAAGATATACTCCACCGCAATGCCGAAAGACTGTTGAATTTATAAATAACATCTGCCAAATTCGTATACTTGTTTTAAGTATACTCACAACATTATACCATAAAATAATCTTATTGTATACTTAAAATAAGATATTGGTGGTGTTTAGATTGAGAAATAAAGAGAATAAGCATTTGGGCATTGAAGTTCCTCCCGAATTGCACGGCAAACTGCACTATATCGCTAAATACGAGGGTAGGTATGCTAACGGACAAATACTGTATCTGACTCGCCAATGCATTAGAGAGTTTGAAAAAGCAAACGGAGAAATCAAAATACCCGAAATAGAAAACAAATAAGTATTAAGCGCACGGCTACTCGATGGGTCTGCTGTGCGCTTTTTTGTTGTAAATCATTATGAGTTGTGATATATTGTAAATATAAAGGGTCTAATTTGAGGTGATGTACTAATGGAAATTTTGTTAGGTCAAAACAAGAAGTTTTTTAAGGCGAATCTTCATGCCCACACCCATTTATCCGACGGTAAACTTTCTCCCGTAGAATTGAAAGCGGAATATAAAAAACGAGGATACTCAGTGGTGGCATTTACCGATCATGAGCATATCATAGATAATTCTTACTTGAATGATGAGGGTTTCCTTGCGATCACAGCCTGTGAAATCGCAATCAAAGACGGCGCACCCAACGAATCCACCCTTAAAAACCCTGATTTGAAGGTGTGCCATTTGAATTTCTATTCTCTTGACCCCCACAATGAGAACACCCCCTACTACAGCAAGGCATACGATAAATTCTTGAACATGCATAACCGCCATCTTGTAAAGACTCAACCCGACCACGAGAGAGTGTACAGCACCGACGGTATCAATGAAATCATAAAAGGCGCTACTGAGCAAGGCTTTTTGGTATCATACAATCACCCGAACTGGTCACTCGCCACAGCTTTTGATTACGTTGGTCTTAAAAATTTATTTGCGGTGGAAATATATAACAACACCTGCACTAAATTGGGGTTCACCGATGATGAAGCGGTCTACGACAATTTATTAAGACAGGGCAACCGACTTTATTGTACCGCCTGCGACGACTGTCATGACGATTTCCCCATTGGCACACCCCAAAACGACTCATTTGGCGGTTGGATATGTATAGACGCGCCAAAATTGGAATACGGCTCAATAATGGCTGCGCTGAAAGGGGGCAATTTCTACTCCTCAACGGGTCCTGAAATTTTGGAGATATCAAAAACCGAAGATGCAATCACAGTTAAATGTTCCCCCGCCCAAAGGGTATTTTTGATTACGGGTGGCAGACGCACAGAGTCTTGCTTCGCGGAAGGTGGAATACCCATACAAGAGGTCACGTTTCCTATTCTTGAGACCGATAAATATGTGAGAATACGGGTTGAGGATTACTGCGGTAAAAAGGCATATTCCAACGCTTATTTTTTAAAGGATGTGAATACATGACCGAGTTGCAATATAAAAATATGCTATGCTGGATTAAATCCCGCCCGAAATTGGCAAAACTTACAGTGCTTTCAGGCAAAGTTGTGACTTACTGCATCTATGCCTTTTACCCATTGTTTATAATATTTCTGATTTTTACACAAAATTCTGCGGGATACAAATGTGTGCTTGTTCCCGCTGTGAGTTTTCTGATATTAAGCATGGTAAGATATCTACTGAACTTTCCGCGTCCTTACGAAAAATACGACCTCGTACCCCTTTACAACAAATCCACTGTGGGCAGGTCTTTTCCATCAAGACACACCTTTTGCATATTTATAATTGCTGTGACCGCGTTTTATATCTACCCTGCAATCGGAATTACCATATCGATTCTTGGTGTAATTCTGGCTGTAAGCCGAGTGCTGTGCGGTGTGCATTTCATACGGGATGTGGTGGCAGGTGCGCTCAGCGGACTTGTGATGGGTATGGTAGGCTTTTACTTATTTTAATAGGCTATGGTGCTTGTGATTCTAACAGAAAAGGGACTGAAAATGCTACTTCTCATAAGGATGTTTAAAGCCGATAGATTCAAAAAACGAATCTATCGGCTTTCTCTATGCTTTCAAACCAACAAGAATGTATGCAAATTCTGTTTCTATACAGTCTGATAGTGTCAGACCGGAATTGGCAAAATATTCCTTTGTATTATCAGGGTTATCGGGGTATATCTTGATTTTTCTGTCCCCATAATCTATATACTTATTTTGATTTTTATCAATAGATAAAATGAAATACCCTTTGGGTTTTAAGAAAGAATATACTTTATTGATACATTCTTGTTTCGCCTGTATGTGCATAAAAGTTAACGAAGAATATATAACATCAAAAGTGGTGTTAAAATCACAAGTCATAAAATCAGCACATACTAGCTCAATGTTTTGATACTGTGATAAATTGTATGCAGCTTTTTCTATTGTCTTTGGAGATATATCAATACCAAAGAATTTCTTACATAAAGGTGCGGTTTTTAATGCAAGTCTACCTGTACCAATACCGATTTCTAAGACAGTTTTATGTTTATCAAGTTTCATTGCATCAACAAACACTTGTCCGTCCCATTTGTTCATATACTCTCTCAGCGGCTCGGGGTCATATACAGGGTCATTGTTTTCATCGATTTGTTTATCATAATGCTCAATTATGTTCATATAATTTTTCTCCTTTTGGATAGAACCAGAATCGCATTTGTACTTACAAATGCTGTAAAGGGCTAAGCCCAAACCCTTATTTTGATTTTATAGTTTTAAGTGAAGAAATTAACATTCTGCGAATTGCACCACAATCATTTTGTAATGCTTTATAATCCTCTTCATTCATACAATTTGTTTCAAACAAAAGTTCAAGCCAATACTCTGTTTCATAACACTCTTTCTGTGTTATTTCAAGTTTAGAAATAAAATCCTTTGTTCCTTGAGCATATTGTGCTTCGTGCAAATTAGCACCTATTGAAGTGGCAGAACGGAGCAATTGATTGATTAAAACTGATTCCTTATGATTTGATTTCATATCACGACAGAGAAAAACAACAGTTTTTGCAAATTCCTTTGCTTTATCTCTTAAAACACTATCAGCCATAGTAATCACCTCTAAATTCATTATACATAAGAAACAACAGTCTCGCAAGTTTTATTCCGACTCTGTCGGAGTGATATTATTGCCTTGGGCAATAGTGATATTGAAACCTTTGGGTTTCAGTGGTATTTTATTCGTCCTAAACTGCCGAAGGCAATAACACTTGTCGCAAGACAAATATCACTGCGAAGCAATAGAACTCGCCGCAAGGCGAATAAAACTGCCCAACATCCTTATGGGAAGTTGGGCAAGACAGTCCCTTTTGTTTTATTCCTGGTTATCCATTAAGCTTTCCTTTTTTCTTTTCAAGCCAGCGGGATATAAGCCAGACTGCACCTATCCCCAAAATAATTCCTATGGTATCAAAGCCCACGTCATACATTCTGGCGGCGCGACCGAGCACAAAATACTGATGCACCTCGTCGCTCAATGCATACAACACCGATATACCGAAAGGCAGGTATAACCTTTTCCAAAAAGACAGCCTGGTGCAAAGGAAATATCCATACCAAAGACCACCCAAAACGGTGAATTCCAACACATGGGCGGTTTTTCTCACCAACACCTGCAGTGTATCTTGCCCCAAGGTGTTCATTTCTCCTCCGAAAAGGCTTGATAGTATTCCCAATATCCTTCCGCTTTGCTGACCCGATGCCTGTGCGGGAAATGAAGACAGTATGAATATCACAGCCATGCAAAGAAAACACAGCGACAGCATCAGCTTTCGTTTTGCATTATTGCTTAATATTATTTTCATTTTTCTTGTTTAACTTATGGCGTGAGCCGTCGGGATTTTGAATCACTATAGAGCCCAACTGAGCCTCAAGGCTTCGGCGATAGCTTTCGATATACTCCTGACGGAGAGCTTGTTGCTCCGCCTTTTCGGCATCTGTAAGGCCCTCGGTTTTGGACTTTTTGGCAAGTTCGTTTATACGTTTGATTTTTTCGTCGGTCATAAAAACATTCCTTACAATTAATATACCCCTATTATATACCAATCCTGCTCTTTTTTCAATTGTGTTTTTGGCTCCGATATGTTAAAATATGGGTGGTGATAATTATGGCACAAGCATATATAAGCTTAATGAGCAATTTTGGCGACCGCAGAGAGTATCTCAACCGCGCCGTGTGGGCAATTCATGCCTTGCCCGACACCTCGGTTTCGGCGGTTGGCAGGATATACGAATCAGGGCTTGAAAAGGGGAAGTCTCAAGACTTCTTTGTTTCTGCAATAAGAATAGAAACCCAGCTTCCCCCAGAAAAGCTTTTAGGTGCGCTCCACGGAATTGAGGCGTCAATGGGCAGAAATCGCAAGGAAAAATCCTGTGTTATTGACTTAGACCTGCTTATGTATGAGGAATTGGAGCTTGACACACCCGCTCTTACCCTGCCTCACAAAGAAATTCTGAACAGACCTTATATTTTATGTGCCCTGCTGAGCTTAGGCGCCGACAAAAAATTCAAGGACAGGCTAAAAGAACTGGGAGAGGACAACGTCAAGGTCACGGGTGAGGGACTTTATATGCCTCTTTAAAGGAATATTCTGCCTGATAATCGAGAATAATTATCTTAGTTAATTCTGAAAGATGAGGGAAATACATGAAAATTTTATTTTACGACACCAAACCCTATGATAGAGAATCTTTTGAAAGCATACTTCAGAAGCACCCTGATATAACCATCGATTTTCTTAAAACCGATATATCCTTTCGCACGGTGAGTCTGGCTCAGGGCTACGACGCCGTGTGCGTATTTGTGGCATCGGATTTAAACGGGGATATTGTGCGCTCCTTGAAAGAATACGGAGTACGGCTTATTCTTCTCAGATGTGCTGGTTTCAATAACGTGGATCTCAAGGTCGCAAAGGAATGCGGAATAACGGTTATGCGAGTACCCGGCTACTCCCCCGAAGCTGTGGCGGAACATGCTCTGGCTCTTGCCTTTGCCGTTAACCGTCACATACACAAGGCTTATATAAAGGTGAGAGAAAACAACTTCAGCCTTATCGGTCTTACAGGCATGAATTTCCATGGCAAGACGGCAGGAATCATCGGCACGGGTAAAATCGGCGCCGCAATGGCAAAGAGCTGTCACGGCATTGGAATGAAGATCATCGCTTACGATAAGTACCCCAACCCCGAACTTGATTTTATCGAATACGTCAGCCTTGATGAACTTTTCCGCAGAAGTGATTTGATTTCTCTGCATTGCCCTCTTATTGAGGAAACCTATCACATGATAAATCTCAGCGCAATCGAGAAAATGAAAGACAACGTTATACTTGTAAACACATCCCGTGGCGCTCTTATCAGCACCGAGGACCTTATCAAAGGCATCCGTATGCACAAGTTTTCGGGCGTGGGTTTGGATGTATACGAGGAGGAGCAGGAGAATGTTTTCGAAAACCGCGAGGATGATATCTTGGAAACCTCGGTCACAGCAAGACTTCTCTCCTTTCCCAATGTTATTGTTACCTCCCATCAGGGCTTTTTAACCACCGAGGCTCTGGAGGCAATCAGCGCCACAACCCTACAAAACGCTGAAAGCTTTATGGAAAATAAACCCATAGAGGGCAATGTGGTTTCTTGAAATAGGATATAAAAACAACAAGGTGTTTAGTTTGTCGCTAAACACCTTTGTTTTATTGTGAAAACAACAAGATTCCGGGGTACCCGCCCGCAATTTTAATTGCGTATGGCGGGTCGGGTTCTTATTATTCTTCTACAGAGAGATAAAGCTCTCTCAATTTTTCTGCGGTTTCTTTTATGTCGTAACCCGCGGCACGGAGAGCCTCATCCTGATTGGTTCTCTCAAAGCATTCGCAGGTGTTGAGTATCATATCCGCCCAGATTTCTGCAGGCTGTTGGAGACTGAGCCATTTCACGTTGTTTGTGACTTCCAGCTCACTGTCTATTGTATCGGAAACAAACAGAGGCAGACCCGACGCCTGAGCCTCTATTGCCGCCACAGGCAGATCCTCAGCCAACGAGGGAAGCACAAATGCGTCCATGGCGCTGTAATACTCGTTTATATTGTTCTGCGCACCCATGAACATAACCGAGTCCATTAACCCCATACGCTGAGCTTTCTGTTGAATTTCACCCATTAATGGACCTGAGCCCACCAACATGAGCACAGAGTTGGGCTGTCTGTCGTGGATTACCTTGAAAATATCAAGGAGAAAATCGTGGTTCTTTCTGTGAGAAAATCTGCCCACATGACCTACCACAAATTTACCGCTGAGAGAAAGCCGTTTTTCTATTTCCTGACGATGGTCGGAATCGAAAGAAAGCTCGGTGAGGTCTATACCGTTCTTAAGTATGGGTACCTCATGGTTTCGACAATAGCTTTTGCCAAACATCCACTCGGCAGCCGCCTCAGAACTGGCGAAAGCCGCGGTCATATACTTATCCATCCTGCCACGGTTGAAGAAGCTTACAATATCTGCAAGTTTACCCGCGGTTGATTTGGTGTTGTGGGAATGGGCGATGACCAAAGGAAGCTTCAGTTTGTGCCCTACAACAAAAGGAGTTATTTCGGCGCAGGAGTTTTTGTTAACATGAATGATATGATAATCATTCTCCTTTATCAGCTTTTTTAGTGCAAAATAATATTCAATAAATCGCTTTTGTGACGGCAGTTTGTATATCTTCGCGCCCGAATCCAGAAACTCCTGACTATAGACAGGTGAATCGTAGGTGGTGACGAAATCGAACTGGATTTCGTCGTGGTTAAATTGCTTATACAAATTGCGAAGAAGCGTCTCTATTCCGCTGATATTATCACTCAAGCTGAACTGCAAAACTTTTATAGGTTTACTCATTCAGTTTACCATCCGTTTTTCGACAATATTTCATGCCATGATTAATTTCTTAACTTACATTGTACTACATATCTCGCAAATAATCCAGTACTTTTTTGTAAACTATTGGAAATATAAGCAAACATGACTAATCCGAACTTGATTTAAAGGGCGGATTTTAGCCTTTGCTTCGTTAAAATACTCGTTAATCCGACAGGAATAACTGCGTTTTATGCCTCGCACTGCCAAAAGACTGTCTCCAATCTCTGCTATTTTGCCATTCCTATTAGTATATCGGTTTTTTGAAAAATCAAATTATCCAGTAAAACTATAACATTTTTAAAAATCACATTTATCACCACATGTATTGTATACCTTTTGGATTGAATTGTCAACGAGCCCTGTGTTCACCTTGAAATTAGCGATGATGAGAAGTATAATATAGACGATGAAGTCTAAGACTTTTACCCAAAACAGCAAAACACAACTACAAACTGAGTAGGACTATCAAAAAAAGTTAGGTTAATTAAAACTTGCAATTTTTATTTATATATGTTAGTATATATAAGTTATTAAGTCAAAATACTTTGAGGAGGATGTGCAACAATGTATGAAAGCATATCACCAAATATTAATTTTGTAGAACAGGAGAGAAAAATAGCCGAGTTCTGGGAAAAGGAAGAGATATTTAAAGCCAGTATCGAATCCCGCGCCAAGGGTGAGCCCTACGTTTTCTACGATGGTCCACCAACCGCAAACGGCAAACCCCACATCGGTCACGTTCTCACCCGTGTTATAAAGGATATGATTCCTAGATACCGCACCATGAAAGGTCACATGGTACCCCGTAAGGCTGGTTGGGATACCCACGGTCTGCCTGTTGAATTAGAGGTTGAAAAGCTTTTAGGGCTTGACGGCAAGGAACAGATTGAGGACTACGGTATTGCTCCCTTTATCGACCATTGTAAAGAAAGCGTTTGGAAATACAAGGGTATGTGGGAGGACTTCTCCCGCACCGTTGGCTTCTGGGCTGACATGGACGACCCATACGTTACCTATCACAACAGTTTTATCGAATCTGAATGGTGGGCATTAAAGCAGATTTACGAAAAGGACCTTTTATACAAAGGTTTTAAAATCGTGCCCTACTGTCCCCGTTGCGGTACTCCCCTCTCCTCCCACGAGGTTGCTCAAGGATATAAGACCGTTAAGGAGCGCTCCGCAGTTGTCCGCTTTAAGGTTATAGGTGAAGATGCCTACTTCTTAGCCTGGACAACCACCCCCTGGACCCTGCCCTCCAACGTTGCGCTTTGTGTTAACCCCACAGATGAATATTGCAAGGTTAAGGCCGCCGACGGCTACACCTACTATATGGCTGTAGCGCTTCTGGACAAGGTACTTGGAAAACTTGCGACCGAAGACACCGCTGCTTATGAGATTTTAGAAAAGTTCAGCGGTAAGGATTTAGAATATAAAGAATATGAGCCTTTGTTCGACTTTGTAAAGCCTGTTTGCGAAAAGCAGAACAAAAAAGGTCACTACATCACCTGCGACAGCTATGTTACCATGTCTGACGGTACAGGTATTGTTCACATTGCTCCCGCCTTTGGTGAGGACGACGCTAATGTGGGCAGAAAATACGATCTCCCCTTTGTTCAGTTTGTTGACAGTAAGGGAGACCTTACCGAAGAAACTCCCTATACCGGTGTGTTCGTAAAGAAAGCTGACCCGATGGTACTTACCGATTTAGATAAAGCAGGGCTGCTTTTCGACGCCCCAAAATTTGAGCATGAATATCCCCACTGTTGGCGTTGCGACACTCCACTTATCTACTATGCAAGAGAATCTTGGTTTATCAAGATGACTGCCGTTCGCGAGGATTTGATTAGAAATAACAACACCATTAACTGGATACCCGAAAGCATTGGTAAGGGTCGTTTCGGCGACTGGTTGCAGAATGTTCAGGATTGGGGTATTTCCCGTAACCGTTATTGGGGCACTCCTCTTAATATTTGGGAATGTGAATGCGGTCACCGTCACTCCATCGGAAGCATTGAAGAATTAAAATCTATGTCTGATAACTGTCCCGACGAAGTTGAACTCCATCGTCCCTATATAGATGAAGTGCTTCTTAACTGCCCCAAGTGTGGCGGCAAGATGAAGCGTGTTCCTGAGGTTATCGACTGCTGGTTTGACTCAGGTGCCATGCCCTTTGCTCAGCATCACTATCCCTTTGAGAACAAGGAGCTGTTTGAATCTCAGTTCCCTGCCGACTTCATTTCTGAGGCGGTTGACCAGACCCGCGGATGGTTCTATTCATTACTTGCTATTTCCACCCTTATTTTCAATAAGGCTCCTTATAAGAATGTTATCGTTCTTGGCCATGTTCAGGACGAAAACGGTCAGAAAATGTCTAAATCCAAGGGCAATGCAGTCGACCCCATGGAAGCTCTCACTACCTATGGTGCAGACGCTATCCGCTGGTATTTCTACACCAACTCTGCCCCCTGGCTCCCCAACCGTTTCCATGGCAGAGCTGTGACAGAGGGTCAGCGCAAATTTATGGGCACCCTTTGGAATACCTACGCTTTCTATGTGCTTTATGCTAATATAGATGAATTCAATCCTTTAGAGCACACTCTGGACGAATCCAAGATGACGGTTATGGATAAATGGCTCATGTCCCGCCTTAACTCAATGGTTAAAACCGTTGACGAAAATCTCGCCAACTACCGAATCCCCGAAGCAGCACGTGCTTTGCAGGAATTCACCGACGAGATGTCCAACTGGTATGTTCGCCGCGGCAGAGAAAGATATTGGGTACAGGATTTAACCGACGATAAAATCGTGGCTTACATGACCCTTTATAAAGCTCTTGTTACCACCGCTAAAGCCGCCGCTCCTATGATTCCCTTTATGGCCGAAAGCATCTATCAGAATCTTGTGAAATCCGTAGATGCCGACGCTCCCAAGAGCGTACATCTTTGCGAGTTCCCCGAAGTAGACGAGACCGCAATCAACCCTGACCTTGAATACAACATGGACAAGGTGCTGGGCATTGTTGTATTAGGTCGTGCCGCAAGAAACGGCTCAAACCGCAAAAACCGTCAGCCCCTCAGCACTATGTTTGTTGAAAGCGACCATGAACTTAGCGGAGAATATGTCGACATCATCAAGGATGAGCTTAACGTTAAAAAGGTAGAGTTCAAGGAATCCTTAGGTGACTTTGTTTCCTATGTATTCAAGCCCCAGCTTAAAACAGTTGGTCCAAAATACGGCAAACAGTTGAATGAAATCCGCAACGCTTTGGCTGAAATTGACGGCACCGCTGCAAAGGCCCAATTAGACAGCGACGGAAGTCTCAAGCTTGACCTCCCCGGTGGCGCGGTTGTTCTCGACACCGAGGACCTGCTCATCAGCACAGCACAGAAGGAAGGCTTCTTCACCCTTTCCGAGCGGGGAGTAACTGTTGCTCTCGACACAGTTCTTACCGATGAGCTTATCGACGAGGGCTTTGTTCGTGAAATTGTAAGCAAAATTCAGACCATGCGTAAGGAAGCCGACTTCAACGTTATGGACCACATTAATGTCACAATTAAGGGTGGCGAAAAGATAGCGGAGCTTATCGAGAGAAAGCCTCAGGATATTGCCGGTGACACCCTTGCTGATTCCATCTCTATGGCAGAGCCTAAGGGCTTCTGCAAGGAATGGGATATCAACGGCGAAGCCGTTACCATCGGTGTTGAAAAGGTATAAAACCCAAAATACAATAACAAATAACGGGTAGCTTTCCTTTTTGGAGAGCTACCCATTTTGTATTGTTATTTGATTTTTTTAAAGATTATAAATTTGCTGAAAATGTAGTTTAGTATAACAACTATGATTGCCAAAATCACCTTGGCGATGAGTCCGCCTGTAACATCGAAACCGAAGATTTCTTTTGAAAAACCTCCCCAGCGAAGTAGGTCAATCAGCAACCAAAGTCCCGCTTCCTCAACGGCAAGGCTGAAAATCCTTGCGCCGACAAATTCGGCAGATTCTCTCAGCACAAGCTTTATCTCCCAGCTTTTCGACTCGAATACAATCAGCTTGTTTGTAACATAGGCGAATACA
Organism: Acutalibacteraceae bacterium; assembly: GCA_045542355.1. Classification (GTDB taxonomy): domain Bacteria; phylum Bacillota; class Clostridia; order Oscillospirales; family Acutalibacteraceae; genus UMGS1532. The sequence goes on along the minus strand of JAZQKX010000029.1, from coordinate 36,207 downwards.
ACACCTACCACCCAAGCGATAAGATTGTTGTAGAGATATGAATCTTCTGTGCCAAACAGGGCTTCCAGTATATAAAAGGTAATCAGGTTGACCGCCGTTGTCAGCACACCGAAGATAAAATAAACCATAAGTTCTCTATGCTTTTTAAAAAGCTCTTTCAATTTATTCATCCTTACCGCCTTTATCGTAGGTTCTTTTGCTTATTATATACCGTGGGCGAGACTTAACTTCAAGGTAGATTTTACCCACATACTCACCTATTACGCCAAGGCAAAAGAGGTGCATACCACCGATGAAACAGATGATGCAGATTGTACTCGCCCAACCGCTTACCGACTCCCCGACGAAGTAGGTTATAAACGCCCAGATGGCACCGATGATACTCAACACCGCCATTATTCCGCCTAAAGTGGTTATCATTCTTATGGGCTTTATGCTGAGGCTGGTTATTCCGTCGAGGGCGAGTGCCAACATTTTTCGCAAGGGATAGTGAGATTTACCTGCCATCCGCTCGTTTCTCTCGTAAAACACCTCGGTGCTTTCAAAGCCTACCAGCGGCACCATGCCTCTTAGGAACAGATTGACTTCCTTGAAGTTAGCAAGTTCTTCTAAAACTTTGGAGGAAATAAGCCGATAGTCGGCGTGGTTATATACCGTCTCAACACCCATGGCACCCAGCAATTTGTAAAAGGCCTCGGCGGTGAAACGTTTAAAAAAGGTGTCGGTATCACGCTTACTCCTCACACCGTAGACAATCTCATTGCCATTATGGTATTCGTCTACCATTTTCTCCATAGCGCCTATGTCGTCCTGTCCGTCGCAATCTATGGATATAGTGATATCCGCCATTGATTTGGCTTCCATAAGTCCTGCCAATACAGCATTCTGATGTCCGCGGTTGCGACTCTGAGTGATACCGATAAAATGCGGGTCTTTATCTGCTAAATCGCAGATTATATCCCAAGTTTTGTCCCGACTGCCGTCGTTTACAAACATTATTTTGCTGTCATCACTTATTTTGTTTTTGCCTATCATATCCTTAAGCTTTTCCAAAAAAAGCTTTGAGGTTATGGGCAAAACCTCTTCCTCATTATAGCAGGGTATAACAACATAAAGCTTGGTATCCATGAGGGTCGTTCCTTTCTCTATATTATTCAGGTATGCCATCCGTCAAGCTCGGCATTTTGCAAAGCAGTGATGGTCTTTTTGCGGAGCGCGTCGTAGTCCTTTTCCAGACCGCGTACAAGCTCCTTTATTCTCTGTCTCTCGGTTTTTCCATCGGCGGGACAGGTGGATTTACATATAGGAAGATTTGCGCTCCTTGCCGCGTGGGTGACGTCCTTTTCAAAGGAATATATCATAGGCCTTATCATGGTTATATCCTTGCGAGACAGGTAGGTCACAGGGCTGAAACTACCAATTTTACCTCCGTTAAGCAGGTTAAGATAAAATGTCTCCACCGCATCGTCTAAGTGATGCCCCAAGGCTATCTTATTACATCCCATTTCCTTTGCGGCATCGTGCAAAGCACCACGGCGCATACGGGCACAAAGACTGCAGGGGTTTTCCTCTTTACGAACATCAAAAATAATCTCGCCGATTTGGGTATCTTTTATCACATAGGGAACACGAAGTCTTCTGCAAAGCTCGGCGATTTCCGAAAAATCTGTGGATTTACCGCCAAAGTTCATATTGAGAGACAGGGCATAAACTTCGTATTTTTTGGGTAGGAAACGTCGCATTTGGGCAAGCGCTGTCAGGAGTGCCACCGAATCCTTGCCACCCGAAACTCCCACGCAGATTTTATCACCGTCGGCTATCATTTCATAGTGCTCAATAGCCGAGCGCATCTGACTCATAAGTCTTCTCATAAATTAAATCTTCTCCAAGGATTTTGCCAAGAAGTGCTTGGTTTTATCGCTCTGAGGATTATCAAAAACCTCCTCGGGAGTGCCGACCTCCTCGATAACTCCGTCCGCCATAAAAATCACCTTATCCGATACATTACGGGCAAACTCCATTTCATGGGTTACGATTATCATGGTTGTATTGTCGTTTTTAAGCTCTCTTATAACCCTCAATACTTCGCCCGTGAGTTCGGGGTCGAGAGCCGAGGTGGGCTCGTCGAAGCAGAGAATGTCGGGATGAAGCGCCAAAGCTCTGGCGATTGCCACACGTTGTTGCTGACCGCCAGAAAGCTGACAGGGATAGTTATGCATTTTTTCGCTAAGTCCTACCCTTTCCAGCAATGCTTTCGCATTATTTTCGATTTCTTCGCTTGTGCCTTTTCCCTGAAGTGTGGGAGCAAGGGTTATGTTTTTCAGCACCGAATACTGGGGGAAAAGATTAAAGGACTGAAATACCAGACCGAAATGCAAACGGTTTTGTCTTATTTCATTCTCGCTGAGAGTTTTGGTATTCCCAGCGTCAAATATACACTTTTCGCCGATTGAAATAGTTCCCTCCTCGGGAGTCTCCAAAAAGTTAAGGCAACGAAGCAGGGTGGTTTTTCCACTACCCGACGAGCCGATTATGGAAATAACCTCTCCCTGCTCAAGAGAAAAGCTTATGCCCTTTAAAACCTCAACCTTGCCGAAGTTCTTTTTTATGTCCTTTACTTCTAAAATTGGCATCATCTTTACTCCTTAAGCTTTATAATAATCAAGTCTCTTTTCGATGTAGCCGAAAAGTATTGTCAAAGCGCCGCAGAATATGAGATAAAATGCGCCCGAATAGAACAAGGGCCAGATAAGAGCCTTGGTGGAAACATACTCAAAGGCATGACCCAGAATTTCCTTATATTGAGCACCCGCAAAGACAAGAGCGCCAACGATTCTCACAAGGGATGTATCCTTAACCAGAGTGATGATTTCATTACCCATAGGGGGGATAATTCTCTTGATAACCTGGGGGAGAACAATTTTAAAGAAAATCTGGTTCTTGGTCATGCCAAGTACCTGCCCCGCTTCGTACTGACCTCGGGGAATAGATTCAATTCCGCCACGGTAGATTTCGGAAAAATAACAGGCATAGTTGATAATAAAGGCTATCATAACGCCAACGTAATTTTCAAGCCCTCTTATTCCAAAAATGAGACCAGGGCCATATACCAGCACAAGTATCTGCAGGAGCAAAGGAGTGCCTCTTATAATCCACACAAATGTTTTCACCAGCGCCGCCAAGGGCTTGAAACGACAGGTGGAGCCAAAGGTCACGATAAGTCCTAATGGTATTGCCATAACAAGGGTCAGCGCAAACACCAAGAAGGTGGTGCCAAAGCCCTCTAAAAGTTCTAAAGTTACACCGATAAGTGAGGAATCCATAGTTTTTCCTTTCTTTTTCAACCGCGGAGGAATACGGCTGAGCAATAAAAAATTTTCCTTTAACACCCCAAAAGGCAGGCACGGAAAATCCGTGTCTGCCCGCAGGAATCTTTAATAGCTTTTAGGTCTATTATTTAATAAGGATGGCATCCAACTCGTACTTCTTAGCGATGGTCTCAAGAGTGCCGTCAGCGAGAAGCTCCTCTGTTGCCTTATTAACCTTTTCTACCATGTCGGAACCGGTACGGAAACCGATACCATATTCCTCAACAGAAAGCTCAACACCTTCGATGATGGTGAGGTCTTTGTAGTCACCAACACCAACCATTGCGCTGGCAACTGTGTAGTCAACAACACATGCGTCGGAAGTAAGAGCCTTAACTGCCATGAGGGCAGAGGTCTGCACGTCGGATTCTACATAGGTAGCATTCTTAAGATTTTCGTCAGCCTGGATAGCGCCTTCACCGGTGGAACTCTTTTCAGCAGTGAGCTTTGCATCCTTTAAGGAAGCAGTGTCGGTGTATTTTTTTGCATCATCCTTGCGGATAACGATCACCTGTCTGTTCTTTATGTAAGGAGTTGTGAAATCAAGCTGCTCCTCGCGCTCTTCGGTTATGGTGAAGCCGTTCCATACGCAGTCCATCTTCTTGGCGGCAAGGTCTACTTCCTTGGTCTCCCAGTTGATTTCGATGAACTTAGGAGTAACGCCTAACTTTTCGCAAACAGCCTTGGCATATTCGGTATCGAAGCCTACAAACTCGCCATCTTCTTCGTAGTTCATGGGAGCGTATACGGTATAGCCGATAACCATTTCGCCTGCAGCCTCAATGTTTTTCCAGTCGTCCTTGCCCACATTTGCAGAGCCACAGCCTGCAAAACAGCAGAGCAGAGTTGCTACGCTTAAAAGAATTGCCAATAATTTTTTCATGATAATTTCCTCCATTTACGGCGGTTGCCGTTTTTAATATGTTAGCATTTTAACACTTTATCACGCTAAAGTCAATACCTTTTTCAGCATTATTTTTAAAATTTTTCTTCCACATTACACATATATTAAAAATAGTATCAAGATTTTTGCAGTTTCCTCTTTAAATTCCAGTAAATATTTGGTATACTATATTATGTATTATTATGTGTGGAGTGTTTGTATGTTTCTTGATATAGATGGTCTTAATATAAATTACATCGACGAGGGCGAGGGTGACCCCATACTGCTTATACACGGCTGGGGCTCTTCCATAAAGCCTTGGCAACCCATCATGGGCGGATTCGATGGTAATAGAGTGATAGCTCTCGACCTGCCTGGTTGTGGCGAGAGTGACATTTTAAAGACCCCTTGGGAGCTTGAAGACTACTGTGATTTTATAGTGAAGTTTCTCAACAAAATCGGGGTTAGTAATCCAATGGTGGCGGGTCATTCCCACGGTGGCAGAATTGCTATCAAGATGGTAGCAGAGGGTATGATTAGCCCCAAAAAATTAATCCTCTTCGACAGCGCGGGAATACCTAAGAAAAAGAGCCTTTCTAAAAAGCTGAGAATTTATACCTACAAGCTTATAAAAAACATACTCACTTTGCCTCTGATAAAGAACTATACTGCAGAACTTTTAGATAAGGTACGCCGTCACTTCGGCTCTGCAGACTACAGAAGCGCACCGCCTGTGATGAGAGCAACCATGGTAAAGGTGGTCAACCGCGACATGCGCCCCCTTATGCCTGAGATTAAATGTCCCACCCTGCTGATATGGGGTGAAAACGACACCGACACTCCCCTCAGCGATGCGAAATACATGGAAAGCCACATCCCCGATTGCGGACTGTGTGTTATAAAGGGCGCCGAGCATTTTTCCTTTATACAGCGTCCTTATGAGGTTGTGGCAATACTTAAAAGCTTTTTATCCTAAGTTTAGATGGAGTTGTATTATATGCACTTATTAGTTTTAGCGGAGCTGATTTTAGTTGCCCTTGGCGGTATGTTTACCTTTACAAGACAAGCACAGATGCTCCAGCAAAATTCATACTTTGCCTCAAGATATTTAAAGTGGCTACGGGAGGAAATGCATCCAAGAAAGCAGATTCTTCACTTCGCTTTCTTCTTGGTGGCAATACTTCTCTTCTTTTTTGGCGGAAGCATAGCCATGATTATCTATTCCACATTCATGCTTATATTCAAAATCACAAGGGCGAGGTATCTGCAGAAAAAATCCATAAAACCCTTGGTATATACCGCCCGTGTGAAACGGCAGTATTTGACTCTGGGCGTTTTATATGCGGTGTTGCTTTCATTGGCATATGTTTTCCACAGCCCCGTGGTTGCGGTTTCAATAATAGTTCTCAGCTATATGCCCTATATTACCGTTCTGCTGGTGCGACTTATTAACGCACCGATAGAAAACGGTTTCACCCGCTGGTATATAAACGATGCAAAAAAGATGCTGAAAAGCCATAGTAGCTTAAAGGTTATAGGCGTAACAGGAAGCTATGGTAAAACCAGCACCAAATATGTACTTGCGGAATTTTTAAATCAGAAATACAACGTTCTCTATACTCCAGCGAGTTTTAACACACCTTTAGGTGTTGTGAGAACTATCCGCGAAAAGCTTCGCCCCGAAACCCAGATTTTCATTACCGAGATGGGAGCTAAAAACGTTGGGGATATAAAAGAGATATGTGATATAGTTCACCCCGACCTTGGCATTATCACCTCGGTTGGACCTCAGCATTTAGAAACCTTTAAGACCATAGAGAATGTTTCTTCTACAAAGTTCGAACTTGCCGATGCGGTAAAGGAAAAGAACGGCAAGGTTTTCCTCAACATCGACAATGAATATATTAAAGAAAAGGCAGAAAATTATCCTGCTGTCAGCTATGGTAATGTTGGTGCAGTCAGTTTTAAAAATGTAAGCTACTCTCCTGCGGGTGCACAATTTGACATTGTATGTGACGGCGGCGAATTTTCTATCAGCACAAAGCTTTTGGGTCTCCACAATGTATCCAACATCACCGCGGCGGCGGCAATATCCTTAGAGCTTGGAATCAAACCTCAGGATATAGCCTTTGCGGCGGCAAGGCTCTCGCCAGTCAGCCATAGACTTGAATTAAAGCCATTTCTCGGCGGGTCTACACTTTTGGACGATGCCTACAATGCAAACCCAGTTGGCTGTATCGAGGCGGTGAATGTGCTTGGTCAATTCGAAGGTTTTAAAAAGGTTATTGTCACCCCAGGTCTTGTTGAACTTGGTGACCGCGAATATGAATGTAACTACAATTTAGGCGCGGCGGCGGCAGAGAAATGCGACGTTATAATCCTTGTTGGCGAACAGCGGTCTATTCCTATGAAAAAGGCGGCTGAGGACAAAGGCTTTAGCGGTGCGCTCCATGTTGTAGACAGCTTCGCGTCAGCAATGGAGATTCTGCGCAAAATCTGTGACAAAGAAACCGCTGTGCTTATAGAAAACGATTTACCCGATAACTATTCCAAATAAAAGAGGTTTTATATTATGAAAATTAACATTGGCGTGTTTTTCGGCGGCTCCTCGGTTGAGCATGAGGTTGCCATCATCTCTGCAGTTCAGGCTATGAACTACATCAACCGCGAGAAATACGAGGTCGTCCCTGTTTATATAACCAAAAAGGGAGAAATGTACCACGGAGAGGGTCTCTGCGAAATCGAGAATTTTAAGAATATCCCCGCGCTTCTCAAAACCTGCGTGAGGGTTACCTTTGCGGTGGAAAATGACCGCTGTATGATGAAGCCTCTTAAAGGCGGCATATTCTCAAAGGTTAAGGATACTCCCATCAGCATTGCCTTCCCCATTGTGCACGGCACTAACTGTGAGGATGGCTCGCTTCAAGGCTTCTTCGAAACACTTAGACTCCCCTACATAGGCTGTGATGTTTGCTCCAGCGCTGTGGGTATGGATAAGGCTTTCTTTAAAAACGTTATCGCGGCGGCGGGACTTCCCACCCTCCCCGCTGTTACCATTCGCGCCCGTGAGTGGTGGGGTGACCGAGACTCAGCAAAACAAAAAATTGAGTCAATAGAATATCCTCTCATAGTAAAACCCGCCAACTTAGGCTCCAGCGTTGGTATCAGCAAGGTTAAGTCCGCCCAAGAATTAGACGAAGCAATGGAACTTGCCTGTAGCTTTGCTGAAAAGGTGCTAATAGAACATGCCATAGAAAACCTTCGTGAAATCAACTGCTCGGTTTTGGGCGATGCCGACGAAAACGAGGCTTCGGTTTGCGAAGAGCCCTTTATGAACGATGAGATTTTGTCCTACGAGGATAAATATATGAGCGGAGGAAAGGGCGGCTCCAAAGGTATGGCATCTGTGACCAGAAAATGCCCCGCCGACATAAGCCAGGATAAATCCGAGGAAATCAGAGAGCTTTCCAAAAAGGTGTTCTCCACCCTCGGCTGTAGCGGAGTTTCCAGAATAGATTATCTGATGGACACCGCCGACGGCGACAAGGTTTACGTCAACGAAATAAACACCATCCCAGGCTCCTTAGCTTTCTATCTATGGGAAGCAAGTGGTCTTAAATATACCGATATGATTGACCGATTAGTGGAGGTTGCTTTCAAACGCGCCAGAGTTAAAAACGACAGCATGTTCACAATCGACACAAACCTCCTATCGGGTGTCAGTTCCTTCGGCGCTAAGGGTGCCAAGGGCTCCAAATCGTTTTAAACCTATGACTGAATTACTGCTTAGAATTTTTATTAAAAACCATAAAAACACTGCCGACCCCAAGGTGAGGGATAAATATATCTCCCTTGCGGGTTTCGTAGGCATTGCCGCCAATATTCTACTCTTTCTCATAAAGGGCGCGTTGGGGCTTATATCAGGCTCGGTTTCCATCATTGCCGACGCCTGTAACAACCTGTCCGACACAGGCTCCTCGGTGGTTACCCTTATCGGTCTCAAGCTTTCTAAAAAACCCGCCGACCCCGACCACCCATTCGGTCACGGCAGGATTGAATATATGTCGGCATTTATTGTTTCGCTACTTATATTGCTTGTGGGTTTTGAGTTGCTTAAATCCTCGTTAACCAAGCTGATAAACCCAGAGCCGCTTAAGGTTTCGTTTATAGTAATTATCGGTCTTGTTGCCTCTATTCTTATAAAGCTGTATATGTTCTTCTTTATGAGTAAGCTGGATAAAGCCGTCAGTTCAGTCTCTCTTAAAGCCACAGCGCAAGATTCCTTAAACGATTGTATTGCCACAGGCGCTGTGCTTATTGCAATGGTTGTGGCAAGGGTATGGGGCATCAATCTGGATGCCGTAATCGGTATATTCGTGGCGCTCTTTATTCTTTGGTCGGGCTTCAACACCGCTCGAGAAACCCTGAGTCCCCTGTTGGGTGAGCCACCGGAACAAAGCCTGATAGATGCTATCGAAAAGCATATTTTAAGCTATGACGAATTCAGCGGAATCCACGATTTGATTGTACATAACTACGGTCCCGGCCGTCAGTTTGCCTCGGTGCATGTTGAGGTGCCCGAAGACATAAACATTGTGCTTTGTCACGAGCTTATCGACAAATGTGAGTTGGAAATCAAAAGCAGGTTAGGGGTGGAGACGGTACTGCACATGGACCCCATTGCCACCGACGACGGTGTTATCTGCGAAACCCGAAATTGTGTTGCAGACATTGTGAAAACCATTAACTCTGCTATGAGCATCCATGATTTTAGAATGGTTGATGGCGAAAACCGCACCAATTTAATATTCGATGTGCTGATTCCGGCGGGGTGCGCTCAAACCGAAAAGGAACTGCGAAAAGAGATATCGTCGGCGGTTAAAAGTATAGATGAAAAATATTTCTGTGTTATCACCTTCGACAGGGATTTCACAGGCAGAAAATAAAAATACGGGAGGGATAAAGGTGTTTGATTTTATAATAATCGGCGGCGGGGCCGCGGGAATGGCGGCGGGTATTGAATTTAAAAAGCTATGCACCACCCTACAAGTTGCCATTATTGAGCGGTTGGACAGAGTTGGCAAAAAGTTGAGCCTTACAGGTAACAGCCGCTGTAATATCACAAACCGAAATATATCCCTCGAAAACTACCACGGCGAAGACCCAAAATTCTGCGTCTCCGCTTTAGAACGCTTCGGTGTAGCAGAAACAGAGGAGTTCTTTGCAGATTTAGGTGTGCTTTTTAAAACCGAAAAAGAGGGCAAGGTGTATCCCTATTCCCTGCAGGCATCCTCGGTTGTGGATGTTCTGCGTTTCGGCGCGGAGCGGTTGGGAATCACGGTTATTCCCAACACCGAAATCACCAAAATCATACCTAAAGGCAATAAATTCTGTCTGATTTCAAAGGATAAGGAATACTACTGCCGTGCAACACTTCTGGCAACAGGCGGAAAGGCGGGTGGCAAAATCGCCACCGACAGCGGATACGGACTTCTGAGAACCTTGGGGCACAGGCTCACCTGCCTCTCCCCCGCTATTGTACAGGTTAAAACCGACACAACCTACACCCTTCAGCTAAAGGGTGTTAAGGTTAATGCCACCGTTAAGGTTGAGGACAAAACCGACTTTGGCGAGGTGCTGTTTTGCGACTACGGGCTCTCGGGTCCGCCCATACTTCAACTGTCAAGATACATGAACAAAGGTGACAAAATCTCCCTTGACCTGATGCCTGAGTATTCGGTGGACGAGCTTGTAGATTTACTCCATCGCCGAATGACAACCCTTAACACCACCTGCGGCGAATTTTTCTGCGGTATGCTTCAGAAACGATTGGGACAGGTCGTGTTAAAGCAATGTGGATTTTCGGTAAACGATTCCGCTGTTTTTACCAAGCCCCAAATCATAGAAATAGTCGAAACTGTTAAGGGCATGGAATTTGAATATCTCGACACCAATGGTTTCTCCAACGCTCAGGTAACCCATGGTGGAATTGCCACAGCTGACTTCAATCCCGAAACCCTAATGAGCAAAAAATACCGAGGCTTGTTTGCCTGTGGCGAGGTTTTGGATATTGACGGTGACTGCGGTGGCTACAATTTGCAATGGGCTTGGTCGTCGGGTATAATTGCTGCCAGATCGGCGGCGGAATATCTGGAGGGTTAAAATGCTTCTGCTTTATAACATAAAGGTCCCTCATGGATTTGATTTTACGGATTCCTGTGGTTTATGCGCCAAGGAAATGAATATATCTCCTAAAGCCATAAAAAGTGCAAATCTGCATCGCCGTTCCATTGACGCCAGACGGAAAAGCGATGTGCATTTTTTATGCTCATTTTTAGTAGAACTCCAAAACGAAGCGGAATTTCTGGGCTCCACAAAGCTCAAAAATATTGCACCTTACGAGAAAAAAGAATACTCTTTTAATATAAAGAAGCCTACTCCAAAACACCGACCCATTGTGGTTGGCTTCGGCCCTGCCGGAATGTTCGCGGCGCTGACTTTAGCCAGAGCAGGGCTCCAGCCCCTTGTAATTGAACGGGGCGAGGATGTGGATTCCCGACAGCTCAGCGTGGAGAATTTCTGGGAAAACAGAAAGTTGAACACCAGCTCCAACATCCAGTTTGGTGAGGGCGGAGCCGGTACCTTTTCCGACGGTAAGCTGACAACAGGAATCAAGGATATCCGCTGTCCTTTTGTGCTACGAGAGTTTGTGAGACACGGCGCCCATGAGAATATTCTATACGATGCAAAACCCCATATTGGCACAGATGTGCTTTGTCGGGTGGTAAAATCCATCCGCCAGGAGATAATAGCTTTGGGTGGCGAGGTGCGTTTTAACGCCACCTTAGTTGGATACGAGAGCACAAACTCCAAGCTCCGAGAAATTATACTTAATGACGGCGAAAAGGAAGAAACCCTTGCCGCCGATTGGGTTATATTAGCGGTGGGGCATTCGGCTCGTGATACCTTTTATATGCTAAAGCAAAACGGCATACAGATGTTAAGAAAACCCTTTAGCGTGGGCGCTCGTATTGAGCATTTGCAGAACGAAATTGATAAATCTCAGCTGGGAGAATTCGCAAAATACCGCGACTTTACTCCCATGGACTATAAGCTTTCTCACCACACGGAAAGCGGTCGGGGTGTGTATACCTTTTGCATGTGCCCTGGCGGTGTGGTTGTTAATGCGGCAAGTGAGGTGAATTCCATTGTTACCAACGGCATGAGCTATCAGGCAAGAGACGGCAGAAATGCCAACAGCGCCCTGTTAGTCAGCGTGAATCCAGATGATTTTCCGGGTGATAATGTTTTGGCAGGTGTGGAATTTCAGCGCCAAATCGAAAAATCGGCATATACTATAAGTAATTCCTACCGCGCACCTGCCCAAAGGGTCGGGGATTTTCTGAAAGATATACCCACTAAAGAATGGGGATGCGTGTCCCCAAGCTTCCCAAACGGGGTCGTTCCCTCAAAGATAGATAACTGTCTGCCGAGGTTTATAACCGAAGCTATGCGGGAAGGCATACTTGCCTTTAATAAAAAGCTCCGAGGATTTGCAAACCCTGACGCGGTGCTTACCGCTCCCGAAACCCGAAGCTCCTCCCCAGTGAGAATCATTCGCTCAGATATGCTTGAATCCTCGATAGAGGGTCTTATCCCCTGTGGCGAAGGCGCTGGATATGCTGGTGGTATTATGTCTGCCGCAGTTGACGGAATCAGGTGTGCCGAAAGTATTATAGAGAGGATTTGAGAGCTTGTTCATAAATAATTTGCTCACAGTTGGGGAACAGGTGCTTATACTGTTTTTGCTGATACTTGTGGGTTATATATGCGCGAAAACAAAAATTCTGGGTGACGACACCGTAAAGCAGTTGTCCACCTTCTGCCTTTATTTTGCCACCCCCGCAGTTATAGTCAAATCTTTTATCAGAGATTTTGATTTCGACACCGCAATCAGCCTTATATACGCCATTATTGCCAGTACTATTTGCCATCTTGTTGGAATTGTTATCGGTACTCTCATTTTTCACAGAGGTACAGTTCAGCAGATTGCCGTAAACCGAAATTCGGTTGTGCTGAGTAACGCAGGATTTATGGCTTTACCTCTGCAGGCGGCTCTGCTTGGGTCCGACGGCGTGTTTTACGGCACAGCTTATATCACGATAATGACTGTGGTCCTTTGGACTTATTGCTTTGCCACAATGTCCTGTGGCAAGGAAAGATTGGACGTAAAAAAGATTATTCTGAATCCTGGTATAATCGCTGTTACTTTGGGTGTTCCCCTGTTTGTTTTCTCCTGGACTCCACCCGAAATCGTAACAACAACCCTGACTCATCTCGGCAATCTCAACACTCCCCTGCCCATGATAATAGTGGGTTATTATCTTGCAAACACCTCGGTTAAAAAGGTCTTTGCAAGGCCTGTAAATTATCTTGTAATTGCCATTAGGCTGATAGTTGTGCCTTTAATTTGTATGGGTTTGCTTTTCCTTTTGGGCTATCGAGACACAATGCTCATTTCTATGATAATTGCCGCCTCAGCGCCCATAGCGGTTGCAGTTACGATGTTTGCCGCTCGATTCGAGGGTGATGCCGAAAACAGCGCTAATTTGGTATCGGTATCCACCCTGCTTTCTATAATCACAATGCCTCTCATCGTGGCGTTAGCGCAAACTTTAGCATAAACTGAATAGAAATAAATCACCCCCGCACCGCGTTTGGTGCGGGGGTGTTTTACATGTAAAAAAATCACAGGACATAGAACAGCACCGACACGAACTGGAGTATACTGCCTGCGACCACGAACAGGTGAAAGACCGAGTGCATATACCGATGCTTTTTGCCCATGCCGTATAGAACAGCGCCCACGGTATAGAATATGCCGCCTGCCAACAGCCACAAAAGTCCAGGCAATGGCACACTGGCGATGGTGGGTTTGGCCGCAAGTACCACGCACCAACCCATTCCGATATAGCACACCATTGAAAGCACGGCATACTTTTTTAGGTCAATAGCAGTGAATACAGCTCCCAGCGCCGCACAACCCCACACAAAGACCAGCAATCCCCAGCCCCAGACGGGGTAGTTAGGACGGATGGAGCAAAGCGCCACAGGGGTGTAGGTACCTGCAATGAGTAGGTATATGGTACAATGGTCGATGACCTGCATCACCTTTTTAGCCATGGGTGGGCGCAGACCGTGGTAGACGCTGGATACGGTATACAGTAGCACCATGGACCCACCGTAGATACAACTGCTTACCACCGACCAGGCATTGCGATAAAGCGCAGAATAAATCACACTTATCAACAGCGCTATAACTCCAAATCCACCACCCACAATGTGGGATACGGTGTTGAAAATTTCTTCGCCTCGGGTGTAGTCAGGCAATAATCGGTCACGTAGTTTCGTTCGGCACATTAGAAAAGCTCCTTTACAGTGGGTTGGCGGTATTCACCGCTTTTGATAAAATCATATCTCTTAAATTGAGAGAATACAACCTACTGTAAAGATTGATAACTATACTAATAAATACGGTGTATGTAGAGTAGAGATTTACATCTCTACCAATTATAATCCCCACTCCACCAACGGTAGAATGGGGTTAAAAAAAGAATAAAACTGAGAAATGTGGTGCAACGCAAAAGAGGTAAATGTTATTTGTTAACGAACTTAACAGCGGTGCCATACGCTATTACCTCTGCTGCACCCTGCATAATTGCAGCAGAAGCATAACGAATATTAACAATTGCATCTGCGCTAAGCGCTTCAGCTTCTGCAACCATTCTTTTTGTAGCAAGAGCACGAGCCTCGTTCATCATTTCGTTGTAGAATTTAAGTTCTCCACCAACTAAAGTCTTGAAACCTTGCGCAATATCTTTGCCTACGTGTTTTGACTGAATGGTGCTTCCTTTTACAAGACCTAACATTTCAAACTCTTTGCCACTAATGTAATCAGTATTTACTAATATCATCTTCTTCACCTTTCCTTATTTCATTAATTCTTTCTATGCATACATAAACCATAACCCCCGAAAAAACAAGGGGAACAATGCCTAAAGCATATTTCCAAAATCCGTCAATTAGAGAAATTAAGAGACCGAGGTATAGGGTGTAGTATAGTATCATAATGATTGAGACGACAATCGGGGCAATCATTTTCTTTTTATGAGAATTCAATATTAGCCCTCCAATCAAATGCTTGTTTAATTTATTATATTACATGGTGTTCCTAAATAGCGTTGCTGAACATAGTGAGAACAAAAGTTGTTAACAATAATTTTCGAAAATCCTATTTGAGCAATACCATTTAACGCAATTTACCGCCTTAGTTTTTGTCCTCGGCCTTGTTTTTGGAAGAAAAGTTAATGTTAGAGGGCGGTGTTATTATAGCTATGGGCCACTGGGGATGCGGTTTCCGATTCATGCGTTCAATTGCGCAGAATTCAGGTCCGTTTTCGTTACCAACATGGGTTACCCAATGATAGCCATTCTTCTTTCCTGCATAAATACAAATGTGCGAACACCAATCGGAACGGTCGTACCAATCACAAAGAACAATAAGAGAACCAATGGGAATTTCCTCATCAAGTGTAAGCTTAATATCATTATCAATGCTTCCGCCGTCACTTGCGGAAAAGTCAATATATCGAGAATATCCGGCTTCAATCCACTTTTTACCTGCTATATACCAGTCGTTTGCAAGAACTGACTTTTCGGGACGGGCAAGCATTGAGGTGTCAACACCTGCTACATTCGGCAGATAATTAAAATATACATATGTAACATAACTAGCGCAAACAAGTCCGGTTTCTTCAAAATATGAAATTTTGGGGTTCCCCTTTTCATCAACCTCATATCCACTTGCGCGACCATAATCATCATAGGTTATGTTTGAAAGCCAACCAAGACCCTTCTTTTGTGAGCAAAGAATATAATTATTATATGCGCCCCACATCATTCCGCTATTGCGCTGTACGTCAAGCTGGTATCCTGTATATTCTAAGGCATCAAGGAAAACGTTGTCGTCAGGGGTCATATTAGAATTATATTTGTATTTAGGCTTCTTTGGGGTATCCTTTGAGGCTGTTTCCTCTCTGCTTTCTGTTTTCTCTGCAGAAGGTTTACTTGAGGCTGTTTCCTCTTTGCTTTCTGTAGGCGTTTTACTCTCTACCGATTCTTCACTTGAAACCGCTTCTTTACTTTCTGTGCTCTCAGGCTTTTCGGTGGAGATTACCTTGCTCGAGGTTGTTTCCTTGCTGGAAATGGCAGATGTAGCGCTTTCTACCCCAATCGTGCTGATTGCTTTACTGGAAAGAGTTTCGGTTTTAGTAGGAGATGCCACTAAGTTTGGCAAAACCATCGCTCCTGCAATGATAACCCCAACCAACAATAGGCTAACCAAGGTTATAACCTTGTGCCCAAACACAAAGGCTACAACAGTATAAAACGCACTTATAATCTGTGACTGGAATTTTTTCATAACTCGACACCTCTTAGTTTTTGGATGTAAGCGTTTTGATTTTATAACATTTTCCAAAAAATGTCAAGTTTTGTAGCATTTAGCCATTATTATAAAATGAAAAGCCTTGAAACTAATTTGTTTCAAGGCTTTTGGTGGAGATAAGCGGGATCGAACCGCTGACCTCTTGAATGCCATTCAAGCGCTCTCCCAACACACGCAAAATTATACCCCTATAATCATATAAGGGCGACTCATTGGAGCCGCCCTTACTTTCAAAATTATAAAATTGTATCAATCATAGGTTTCAATTCTTTTTTTCTCATCTGGTAGATTTTTGTACTTCTCTATAATATCTTGAATTTCTATTATCATATCTTTTTTGACAGAAAAACTTACATTATCCATTTCGAAAAACGACATACTTATAAGCTTCATCATAAAGCTATTGTCCCATTTTAAATTCTTTACAAAGGCTACTAAATTGTTAGTAGTACGTTCAATGTCAAGGTCTGAGAAAATTTGGAAAGCAACCAATATTTCTTTGATAACCTCTCCGTTCTGTTTATCAAAAGTGGACAACAGTGCTTCTTTTTCTTCCTTTGAGCGAGCTTGTCTATGAAGGCGATTTTTTTCCGCTATGGAAAAAAATTTGTAATTAGATAAGTACGTTTTCGCGTTTCTCATCAAAAGGATATCTTCTTCTTCTGGAATATCTTTCTGAGAACCAAAAGCTTCTATTTTAGACAGGTAATACACCATTGAAAGCAATGTAATGTAGTTCGCAGATGTTGTTTCTCGAGATAATAATTTTCTAATTTCGTCACTTTGAAGCTTTAGTTTTATAAAAGAAAATTCAATTTTATGATTTACAACAAATGCTTGCCATTCATTGAACGGAAATTTATCGGTATTTGTTACTTTAGGAGAGATGCCTTCATTTGAATTGATACGTTCGCATAATTGTTCAGCAGAAAGATTGATCGATTTCATTCGCTTAGAAATATCATCAATAATTATCTCGGGAACTGGTAACTGACGTTGAACCGTATCATAATTGTCAAACCATAATTGTTCTTCAATTTCTTTATCGGAATATCTTAACACCAATGTATCTAGAATTTTCCCAAGAGAGGAATCGAAAAAATCCTGCGAGCTGTTATTTCCGTAAATAAATCTAAAAATTGTAGTTAATTCTGATTCTTCTATTGTTTTAATATCGCCTTTTTCGAGCTTCGACATATATGACTGACTTTTTCCAATATGATCAGCAAGACTTTTTGCAGCAATGCGATTTTGTACTCGAACGGATTTAATTGTTGCTGCCAACTCTGGCGTAACATCATACCTTGCCAAACCAGCCACCTCCTTTACACTACATACTATACACCTTTCGACCAAAAAAGTCAATAAGTTTCCGAAATATTGTTTTTAGTAAATTAATTTCCGATATTACTTGACATATTCCGAGTTATGGGTTATAATGCCATTGTCAAAAGAAAACAGCGGCTCTGCCAAGCCGCTGCGATCTTAGCCGGGGACGCAGTTGGTGACCCGGGCTCTCTTCAGATGTGTTTTGATATTATATCACAAATGCGGTGCTATGTCAAGCGGAAAGGGGTACTAAACGTCCAACTGGGAAAGGATGCAACAATATGAGCTCAGCTGGTCAGGACAGTCGACCGGTAGCGTATTATATCTTTCGAACCAAGATGACGGTGAATGGTGTAACTATATACGCTAAGGATTACGGATACAAAGCGTTCCGAATTCCTATCTATCGGTAACGACTCAGGCTTATCCACAGAGGATTTCTCTGTGGATAAGCGGTTGCTGAGATTGTATGTGGTATATACGATGGCTAAGACAAAAAGTAGTGTGCGCGGGAAACAAGCAAAAAAAATCGTAGTTGTAAAGCCGTACACCAAGAAAGATGGGACAAAAGTCCCTGAGCATCGACGCTCAACACCCAATTGAAAGGAGGTCAATTTGTTATGTACACCACTGGCGAAAAACCTGGAAAAGGAATCTATCAATGTACTAGATGTGGACAATTGGTAAAGTTGGATGATCATAACGATACTTTGCCACCTTGCCCAAAATGCACAAATACGACATACAGAAAAATTTTGTAATGTTTTTTGTACCACGGTAAGCACACTCCATGGTGGATGGTTCTTCCACCATGGAGTTTTTCTTTTATTTGTTCCAATTGTTATAACAACATAGTTTCATATAATTTTCATCTACCTATATTCCTATCTATGGCAGAAATATAGCCACTTACAACTCTGCTAATTTTGATTCCACACATTCGTAAAAGAAAACCTCCTTTGCTACAATACAGGCAAAGGAGGTAATTTTATGGCTAAATTTATCGAAGAGTTTTATTACGGCAATCTCGATCCGCAGGCACGCAGCACCAAAGAACTCAAAATGGTTCAAAATAAACGCTACAGCGAAAACATCAGCACAAAGATAATTGTGCTGATGTTTTTTGTCTAAATAGGTCGGTTATTGTCCCCTTTAGTTTATAGACTCCTTAAAAAGGGGGCGTATAAAATGGGCACCACTGAAAGAAGAAATGAGATTATTAAAATTTTATGTCGCCGCAGATACGAGACCATAGGCAATCTAGCTAACGAGTTTAATGTATCTTATAGAACATTAAGAAGAGATATAGAAGCATTAAGCTCTTATATACCAATTTATACACAAAATGGACGTTATGGTGGCGGTGTGTATATGGTTGAGGGGTATTCAATGGATAACATATATATGAATGAAGATGAACTTATTCTTCTCAACAAGATATTTACTATTTTATCCACATCTGAAACCTTTCTGTGTGAACATGAATTGGATAAACTGCAAAAGATTATAAAGAAGTACTCAAAGCCAGTTAAAACAAAATAGAATCTACTTTGTTAGTTCCAACTCTATTTCTAATGTAAATATTTCGTCAATGCAACTTAATTTCACAACACCTTTATAGGTCTCTGCCGCTTTACGAATAGAAGATATGCCAAACCCGTGCATGCCCTTATTTAATTTGGTCGTAGATATTGTGTTGTTTTTAATGTACACCTTTTCATATACAGGGTTTTGCACCTTTAAAAACATAAAACCATTTCTGCAAACTGATTCTACAATAATGGATTTCGGAATATCTTTCGGTCCTTTTTGACAAGCCTCAATTGCGTTATCCAATGCGTTGCCAAGAATTATACATATATCGTGAGAACTAACTGATGATTTTGGAATAACTCCGCTAAATTTAATATCAATATTCTCATTCTTAACATAAAGCTGTTTCTCCTTGAGTAGGGAGTCCGCTATATCATTGCCAGTATCGTATGGCACAAGGTCAAATGTTAAATTTTGTATATTTTCATTGGATTGTTGCAATAATTCAACTGCCGCGGTTATATTGTTGTTCTTTAACAAATCCAGAAGAGCTATGTTTGTGTTTTTATAATCATGTCTAAATTTTCTAATCTCGTAATTATATTGAGAAGTTGCTTTATAGTGACTCATCTGTCCATCTATCTGCTTTATGTACTGCTCATTTAAACGTTTGAGGTATGTATTCGCAGAAGAAGATGCAATTATTACCGGAAAGGCAATTGCTGTGACTATGGTAAAAATAGCAACTAGCACACTGATAAATATAATCCATATATCAAAATACTCATAATAATATTCTTTCTCGAAAATCAAACTCAAGCATAGAATACAAGTTGCCAAAACAATTAACAAAAAATTCTTCACTTTTGAAGATAACCATAGAACTGTATTTTCAACTTTAATGGAAAATCTTGAATAACTAATAATCAATATCAATGCAAATATTGTCAAACTTACAATAAGTTCTAAAACGTATACACCATTTCCTGTAATGTTAAACAAGTTGATGAGCAATCCGGATAATATCATATTTATCAATGCGATAAATATATATGTCCTAAATGTGTTCTTAAAAGATATATTATAACATTTAGCAACACAAAAAGTATTAATAATAGGAATAAAGTAATAATAAAAAGCCAAAAATACTTCGACAAGATATTTGTTGGAAAATGGAGAACAAACTATGTAACCCAAGAATACGCATACTGGCATAATAAGCCATTTGTTTTTCACGGCATTATTATTAAAAATCTTATCTACTATGTGTTTGACAGAAATGAAGTTAATTATCAAATATATTACAGATATTATCATTTTCTTCACGCCTTAATATAATAATCTTTTATGAATTGTTTGTACACTTTCTTAAAGTCAGCAATTTTACTCTTACCTATCACCGCTTTTTCTCCATTGCTCATCAGAACTATATTGTTTTGTATGGTGTCAACACAATACATATTTACCAAATAGGTTTTATGTACCCTATAAAAGCAGTGCAATGGTAATAACTCCTGAACTTGTGACAGTGTTTTAGAACTACGTATGGTTTCCGCATCTGTTCGTATGTAACAATATTTACCGCTTGCTTCTAAATAAATTATATCTTCGGATTTAATGGTTCGTAATTCATTTTCTGTAATTACAGTTATTGGATTTAATAGTTTTTGTTGACGTAAGTAAGAACTTACCGTATCGCGCACTAATTCTTTATCGATGGGTTTGACTAAAAATCTAAAAGGCTGTACCTCAAATGATTCTATCATAAATTGCGGAAAACTTGTTACAAAAACTATGCTACAGAAATTTTTCTTTGCCCTAAGATGGCGGGCTACCTTCATACCATCCATACCTGGCATTTGATAATCCAAAAATATAACGTTGAAAACCATATCCGACTCTATTAGAGATTGACCATCTGAAAATTCATAAACGTCAATGCTTACACGTATTTCTCTTTTGAATTCAGCTAATATTTCTCGAAGATAAGTTCTAAACACATTATCGTCATCGCAAATTGCAACTGTCATAAGTTTTTACTCCTGATTTTTATACCTTAACTCCAAAGTCTATATTTTCATTCCCTTTTGCTACATAAACTCAAATTAGCAATACTAAAGGGAGGTGAAAATAATGTATTCACATTTGAGATATTTTTTGAAAATGTTGATGGGTATGATGTAATTACTTAATTAAAAGGAAAAGAAGTGGTTCTTTACGGAATCACTTCTTTTCTTTATCTATTTCTTTAAAGTATTCATCTGTTTTCATTAGTATATAAGAAAGATACGAAATGAATTCTCTTGGTAAATTCTTAATAATTTCAGATATTTGTGCATTAGCGAGATTGGAATTATCTACATCATTAGGTGCGAGGAGAAAAACAACGTCTACATTTAAAATGTTAGCTACTTGATAAAGTCGCTCTAAAGATATTTTGGTTATACCTCTTTCTATCTGACC
Source organism: Acutalibacteraceae bacterium (assembly GCA_045542355.1). Taxonomy (GTDB): domain Bacteria; phylum Bacillota; class Clostridia; order Oscillospirales; family Acutalibacteraceae; genus UMGS1532. Next base: position 15,125 of record JAZQKX010000029.1, on the reverse strand, counting down.
TATATAGCTAACAGATAAATCCATTTCCTCGGCCAATTTTTGTTGGGTGATCTTTGCCTTTTTACGGAAATATGCAATTTTCTTACCAATGTCCTTATAATTTACCATTGTTTCCCACCTCGAAATAATTTTAACAAAATAAAGATTATGATAACAGAAAGCCGAAACTAACATTGTTAGTTGATATTGCGTATAATTGATATATAAATATGTTTCACCCTACTTTCACTACATAATTTTGCACGTTTACTCCACTCCCTATAGTAACCGGGTTATTTCAAGATTAAACTATATAATTTGCACTTTTCAGGCGAATCCCTCATATGTTTATTTCCAAAAAAGGAAACAAAAGAAGGTGATTTTATGGAATATACTCCTACAGAAAGGCGAATGGAAATAGTTAGGATCCTTTATAGCAATGACATATATACAACTGAAAATTTAGCATTCAGATTGGGTGTATCCGCTCGAACCATACGACGAGATATTGCGGCAGTAAGCATAAGGATACCGATTGGTGCAAAGTATGGGAGAAACGGCGGGATGTTTGTAAGAAAAAGCAATAAATTAGATAGATTGTATATGACAAAGGATGAAATCAATCTGCTTAGCAAAATACTATCAAAGTCTGTAAATTGCGAAAATTACATACTATCTGCCCAAGAAATTAATACGCTTAAATTTATTATTGCTTTTTATGACCCTTATTAAAATCAAAAGAATATTTAAAAAGAACACAACCCTGTTGTACAATCTTTTAGAAATGGTTAAAAATAAAGAACGGCGGCACTTTGTCGTCGTTCTACGTTCGTCAATATTGCTAAAAAATTCTCAGTAAAACAATTATAGTAATTAGAGCACTTACATATGTAATTGAGTATCTGCAAAGAGGCACTTCTTGATGGTATTTAATAAGAACACCGATAGCAGGGGTGCTGGTCATGCCGCCAGCTATCACCGATGCTGTTAGTAAATAGTTTTTTTTGAACAGTACTTTGTCCGCTAGATAGCCAATAAGGATTGGTGTTATTGTCATAATCATGGCATACATAATTATTCTTATGTTTATTCCGCCTGCAACTTGTATTCCAGCTGGTACCCCCGTTCCTACGAAGAACATAGATAATCCTAAATCCCTTAGCAGGCTTAATGAATTATTAGAAGACATTTTACTGTGAATCCATTTTTTGACACAAAAGCCAACCACTATTCCTGCGCACAGCATCCCACCAGAACTACCAAAAGAAAACTGCAGTGTTGGAAGTTTTATATTACCTATCAGATATCCTAATAACACTGATATTCCGATTTGTAAAACACCATAAAAATTATTTGTTTCTACTACTGATTTTACTGTTTTAGTTCTTGTCGTCGTGACATATTCGAAGTTTTTGACAGTTTGAACTCCAAGTACTGTTAGAACTACTCCGAAAATATATGTACATCCGTATCCTACAACAACCTTACTGGAATCAAAAACATATGATTCGCAAGCGGTAGATAATCCAGGAGTGGTTGTTAAAGCTCCGCAAAAAGCACCAATCAATTCAGATTCGTCAATTGTTTTATCTGTCCAAAGCAATAATTTCAAAATAGCAAAAGACGACAAAACCATTGTACTACCAATCAATATCGCTTTTAAGTCTTTAAGATTTTCTATGTTGATTGCATACCCGGTCGAGACACCAATAACCGATACAAACAGTGCGGTGCCGAATGACGAAAGCGCTTTAAACTGTGTATGCATTTCAGATATATTAACATTCACGATTTGTGATACATATCCAGTAATTATAGCTACGATCAAAATGCCGGCTAAGTTTAAAGATAAACCTTTAATTCTTATTTTACCTACTAAGTATCCAACAACAATAACGAAAAACATAATCGTCATGGGCGAAATAAGGCTCTCAATCCATTTCATATTTTTCACCTGTAGGTTTTAAATGTAGCGGTCTGATATAATGGCACAGCATTGTTATTTTGTTGATTTCTTTATCTATATGATAATGACCGCAAAACCAAACCTGATAGTCTAAAGTTTTTTCAAGTTTACCTAGCCATTCTTCTGTGGAACGATCAATATCTGGCTTGAATATCTTTTTCGATTTCGCTTTACGAGGCTTTCTTTTTATAGTAGCGTTTTGACGAGTAGACATAAACATTTCTGTAGGAAGATAATCTATTGGGCAAGTATGTGTAAGCATACCGTAAATAGCGTTGTTTAATTCAAGGAGTCGATTTTCAACTCTTAATTTAATCTCATCGTCAGGCATTTCGTCATCCCAAAAAGGATTACCTTCATCTAAGCACTTCAATTTGTCAACGCTATGAGCACCACCGATAACCATATACTTTTTTCCTTCGAAAGTATAGATTTCACCATCAATAGCAAATAAGATATTTGGATATTTAGGCTCATAAAGAACTTTTCCGCCGCAAAAACTACGGATACCATAGGTTCCTACATTTTGAGGACGATTCTCTTTGTTACCATGTAAGCAGAACAGAGTAATATCAAGAGATCTTATATCTGATTTGAGTTTGTCATCTCTTTTATCATCATAATAGTTGAAACCTGTATCACCCAAAACGATAAGCACATCTTTTCTTCGAGTTTTCATTTCTTTGCAGAATCTTTTAACTGAATTGAAATTTCGATGCTTGTCGCCCGTTATATAAAATCTTGGTGGTATTCCGTCGTCAATAAATTCATTCTTGCCCTTAAAATACAAATAGTTTGAAATGTCACAAAGAACCCTAAACATCCGAACACAAAGTATTCCATATACAGCACACCCAATCAATGTTCGCCATTCTATCGTCTTATAAAACAAAACGCACACAATAATTCCTATAACAATGCCTATTGTTGAACTTATGTAAAATTTTTTCTTGTTTTCTTCAATGTATCTTGGGCAGAGGATAATAACCACTGCCACCGAAAAAGTAAAAAACATTGCACATAAATCAATTATCATATGATAAACTCCTTTGCTGATTTTGATTAAATTCTACATCTTTATTTGGCAAGAACTTGTCCTATTTGAAAAGCTCCTGCCTGTATCAACAGACAAGAGCCTTTTATCATTGATTATTAAAAAGATTTGGAAATGCTTTTACTAATGCTGCAAAGCCACCGTTGGCTGCCAGAGCAACAATCATACCGTTAAAAAGTATTAACACTGCATTTGAAAGATTAAGTTGTCCCGTAAAAAAATATGCGGGATATAAAACTGAAAGCGATAAAACGTAACTCCAAATTTGAGTCGGGATTTTTTTAATGCAGTTTAAACTTTTGGTAATCTGAGTTAGAACAAGCACCATAGCAAGTGCCCCGGCATACGTAGCTAATCCTGCCCACTCAACAAATTCCATTTTCATCACCTCAAAGTTTTTTTACACCTTTCAGAGAAATCCAGCCGGCTCCTGATTTTAATTTTCCCCAAGTTTGTGAATCTGCCTTTGCCTCTTGGATAATAGTATAAACGCCTTTATCGGTTATGTGTCCCACAATCTTAGCATCCAAACCAGCATTTTTCCTTATTTCGTGTCGGCTTGATGTGATTTTAACGAGATACGGTTTAAAAGCCTTTTGTACTGCCTTGGCTTCTTCTTTCTCAGCTTGCTTCTTTTCTTTTTCCTGCTTATTAAGCTTCGTGAGATAACTTTTTACTAATTTTTTGAAGGCTTTCCAGTTCGAAAGTGCTTTTTTCTGTGATGTGGAGTTGAAAATATAGTACGGGCACCATTTTTCGCCGTAAATCATGTTGGTGCACTGTTTGTCCGCATTTGTAAAGGTTTTACCTTTAGATTTATTTACCCAGTAGGTATGTGTTACTAATTTATCGATATCTAACTTATGTTTCCAAAGTAACCATGCAGCCAAGCGAGCACCATTATCCAATGCTTTTTCATCGTGAACTGCGATATCGTTCATGATAATTTCAATACTCAGACTGGTCATATTTCCGCCATCTTTTACAGATCCATCTCCAGAATGCCACGAAACCTCTGCAGAACCATCGGGATCTTTTTTGCACATTCCAGTGCCAGCTTTAAGATTTTGCCAAGCACAGAGATCATCAACATAGAAATGAACTCTGGCAGAACCCATATTCTCATTATAAGTTGCTCTTGTGTATTGCTCGCCATCATCACCTACATTTTTTATATCATCAGTGTTATGTATTGTTACAAATTTGACCTTACCTGTTCCTTGAGACAGCTTAGCTTGTTTTTTATACAACTGTCCCTCTCTAAAGCCAGCTTTTTGCGCTTTGGCGTCATCCTCCCAAACGGTTCCGTCGGGTATGATTTTCTCGTTGATTTTTACACCGTTAATCTTGTAAACAGAATTTGCTTTTAAAATAGCCATTACTATTACTTCCTTCTTTATTTAATAATATTATTTAAAACCATTGATATTAAGCCGCCTGCAAGAGCCGCAATTATAGCAGTTGCTATTTGTTGTAAGCGCTCTTTAGGTTGGCTATCAATTTGTTCAAGTTTCCTCTCGTGACTCGCCAAATGCTCATTTGTGTGTTTTAGTTCATTAGCTAACATCACAAGAGTTTCATTCATAGCGCGTATTTCACTTTGAACTTCTTTAAAGTCCTCCATTTCACGCTCTAAGGTAGCTATCCTTTGCTCGTGTTTTGCTAAGGATAGCTGCATGTCGTCCATCGTTATCCTCCTTTCTTCTTAAAAATATATATGTTCAAAAGGCAAATTCTCAATGGAACGTCCTCTAATTTTATCCCTGTATCTTATAAAAACTGCTTTCGCTTTGTTATTATTCAAATGGTGATGGTTAATATAATTAATAAAATCCTCCCCAATACATTGAAAATTCAAACTTGTGGAACCGCATACAGGATATGGATATGATTCTCCTATTTTCCTTAAGAATTCAAGTTTGACTAAATTTAGTTTGTCGCGCAAACATTCTGGAATCACTGCGAAATCAGTGCAATGAGTTGTTGACAATATTATTATTTGAGGATTATATCCCCATCCATCGTTTATGTTCTCGTTATTTTTCATTATTTCTTTACCTTTCTTTTTCCATTACTTCAATCAATTTCAAAATTAGTTTTCTTTCTTCCGATGTTATTTGCGCTAATTCCCTCCTTATAGTTTCTAACAAATTTTTTCTGCCGGTAATACAGTAATTGCTGTAAATCATCCTTATATCATCCGAACGCTTAACCAAGTTCGAATAGTCTGAACTGATTTCAGAAGATAACATACATTCTTTTTCAATCATTTCTATTCTTTCTAACATGCATTTTTTATGTTCCCAAACCGTTCGCATTATTCTGTAGTCAGTTTTATCAAAAGCTATTAATCCCTTATGTAAATAATCAAGATACAAGTCAATATATTGGAATGTTTCCAATCCGTTTATAGGATTAAGGCTTTTTTCTGTTTTTTCTGAGTTCACATACATTTTTAACCCTTGCAAAATTTCGCAAATATTTAGACAAATAGCCTCGCCTATAACTTTTAAGGAAGTTAGACTGCTATATTTCTCTAAATCAGGTGCAGCATCCACTCCTTCGAAAAAAGCTTTTTGCGATGTTTCAAACACTCTGTGAACCCATACACTATCGTAAGCAGCTATATAGTATTTTTCTTTGTCATATCCAACTATCAAACCATCATGTAGGAAATGTCGTCGGCCATACCAAGTTTTGTTTTCAACATAAAAATCATCTACATTATTGAATGCAACATAGTACCCTTGATCGATTGAATCTTTAATAAATTCCTCAAATTCAGAACGCGAATACTCTGCAGAAATTCTTTTCTTTTCAAAATGTGGAATTTTATAGTATTCAGTGTTATCGATAATCAACTTTAAAGAACCAAAGCCATCAAGAAACAGTTTGCCACAACTAATATTAATGCATTTGTTATGTATCCAGTTCTCAAAAGTAGGATTATGGCAGCCTACTATACACGCAGTAGTTTCAAAATGATATGTAGATAATTTAGGACTTTTTACAGGCAAAATGCATTTTGTTTCCATTTTAAACCTCCTTTCAGGCAGATGTTTTTGATAAAAAAATAATACCTCCTAAACCGGACATAAAAAGTCCAGATTTAGGGGGTATTAAAAATTTCAAATGCTATTTTTACAATAATGGAAAATCTTCATACACAATAATTCCATCACTCATACATTCAATGGTGACTTTACTCTTTGCGACAAACATTAATCGGAAAATATTTATAACATCTAAAATTCCCATAATTAATTTATGAATAATTAATGTTTTGGACAATGCACTGATGTAATTATATATTATATCTAATGCGTTCCATTACTCTCCATTAAAAAAGCATGAACCCTATCATTATATTCCTTTTTGCAATGAACAATAAATGAATTATGGTTTGGTGCATCTGCTGCATTCTCAATCACTAAATCTACGTATGGCCAAATTATTTCCAGAAAATTCTCTCTATATACAGTTTGATGCAACAAATTCAGCACCTTACTCAATTTAGAAGTTTTTACACTTATTAAAAACCTCTTTTCATAGATTGTGCAAGTCCACTCATCAAGAATTTTATCAACCTGTTCTTTTGAAACGACACCATAACACTCAGGATAATTTTTTACAATAATCTTTTTTGCATCGCCATCAAAAATGTTCATTCCAGAAAGTTCTGCACCAATGATTAACTCTTTCAAATTATCATAAAGCCCAGATGCTTTAAACACTATCAAATTATTTTCAAACATCTTATCGTTCAACAACGACTTAATGAACTCACAACTGGTTGCATCCTCAGAAGATATAAATCGAGTTCCTCCGTTTTCTGCAAGAACAAAATCAAGTTCAAAATAGTCATTTGATATTATTTGCATGTTTTAATGCCTCCATGTCTTTTTGTTTACATATGCTATGGGTTTTTTCCAAATTACAACTTGCTTTCTGCCCAATTTAACTTCGACTTGAATATGGAAATACCACTCGTTGTATTTAGGATGCGGAGCGTGTAACATTATAATTAATGTATTAGAAATAACAATACCAAATATATTCCCTGCACCGTTTGGTTTTATAACTTTGACAGAAAATCTTGTTTTTTCAATCTTATTAATTGCCTGTAATAATTTCGGCGAATGTTTCAGCAAGAAAGATGGTCCAAGAACAGCGCCAATGACTCCGCCTAATACCCCAAAGGCTACAGTTATTGCAGCAATTGCACTTTTGCTCATTGGAACGAAAATACTAACTACTTTGCACACAACATATGCCAATGTTGCAAATAATGCCGCAGCTGCAACACCACAAACCAAACGAGCTAACCACTTACCTGTTTCATCAATATTATTTGTGATATTATTATGACAGTATGAAACAAGATTAAGCCCCAAAACGCTATCAAAATTAGATGCCGTATGCAAGATTTCTGGAGCATCTAAATTAATAAATCTGCCAACAACCGGGTCATAGTAACGACTTTGGAGATAGTACGTTCCAATCTCTCCATCAAAATAGGTGAGTCACTATAACGATAGAGATTATGGCGATACTCTGTACAATTAGTATACTTATGACACTGACAAATGTCAAGCCAAATACAACCTTAAAGGTTAGTATACGATTTCTAACTTTGTTTCAAAAACATATGCAGAAAGCTTAGGCGTTATTCTAGAAAATGCATTTCGTTTCCATTTTAGACCTCCTTTCAGGCAGATGTTTTTGATAAAAAAATAATACCCCCTAAACCGGACATAAAAAGTCCAGATTTAGGGGGATTTAAATGTTTTGTTGACGTGGTATGAAAAAAGTACTATTATAAATACTTTTTTCGATTATTATAGTTAAACTTTTAAATTTCAACGACCAAATTGATCGTCTCGCTAGTACAATCGTACGTATAAATAATGCATTCTGCTTAAGTCCATACTAGTAGTTTAATGATGTAAATTATTAATAATACCATAAGCAAAATATAGCAAAATGTTAATTTAAAAACCGGAATATCGGAAATATTTTTACGATCCTCTTTGTTAAATCCAAATTTACCTTTTTTCTTGTAAAACTTATCGTGATCATCTATTACCCAAAATATAAATTTTCTCAACAAAAAGTAAATCAATGTTAACACAATCATTATAGCAATTGCTATAAATAGTTCTTTATAGTTCATAAAAAATCTCCTTACATTTTTTATCTAAACCAAACATTTTAAAAATGTGGTTAAATAATCACCGATAGTAAACTTATAGATATTTACCTTTTTTGCATAGTTATTTGCAATACTGGAAGAATATTTATCTAAAAATGCATCAACGATACTGCCGATTAGTTCACCTAATAAAAAGCCTAAAACTCCACCCAAAGCTGGAATGATATTAGATAGCAATCTAATTCCCTTACTTACAAGCCAACTTATCAGTGCAGATAAGCCATCCGAAATAGCCGATACAATTGTTTTGATTATCGCCGTCACTGTTGTTTTAACTTTATTTATTGAACTAGCAACAGAAGACAGAAACAAAATTACAACTACCGCCTTAAAAATTCTACCTGCTTTTGTTTTCAATTTTTTCACTTTATCATATAGCCATTCGAAATTTTGTTTTACTCGGTGTGGGCTGCGTTTAACAATCTTAGCTATGTTACTTATGTCTTTTCTGCTCAAACTTGATTTGATTCCTATGATAGTTGCTGCACCATCAATAATACAATTTAAAATTTTCTTTGCGAAATTTCCTATTTTTTCAAAAATGCCTAGGATTTTCTTCCAAGAAAATGCTCCACTATTATCTTGGTCGTTTATTGGATCATTTTCGCAATATGAATAGAAGTTTAGTGCTGTAACATTAGTATTTGCTGTGATATATGCTGAATCATCACTATTTACAAACCTACCCACAACAGGGTCGTAGTAACGTGACTGGAGATAGTACTTTCCAATCTCTTTGTCTGAACAGTAAGGTCTATAACAATATGGGTTGATATCGGTTTAATCTGTACAATAAGTATACTCGCAGTATTAATAAAAGTCAAGTCGAAAGAAGAGTCATAACTATGAGTACACGAGTCATTACTTTTGATTTTGGAACTACCCCTTTGTATGTGGGGATTTGGCCAAATGATAACATATTCTACAAATAACTATGCAAATAGTAATCGTATTATTTTAACAGAATACATAATCCCGTGGTAACAAAGTTAAAAACGATAGTATATTTTTATTTCTTGATGTTTTTCGCTTGGGCTTTTTTGAAGATATCCAATTTCAATTTTTTCAACGAACAAGCTCAAACTTTCTTGTGTAAGAGAGAAAGACGAAATAATTTGATTAATTTTTTCTCTGATGATAGGCGCAGTGCTTTTTTTGAATTCTTCTATTTTATCAAAGTTGTTGGGTGAACATGAAAGTTTATCTATCAAATATTTTTGTTTACTTTTTAATTCATCTAATTCAGAGGTGTTTGTTATTTTTCGTCCATCAATATTTGATCTGTAAAATTGTTTAATTTTCTTGTTCGTTTCAATCAATTGGTTTTGTAATTGCGTTTCTTTAGCTTCTTGAACTTGTTGATATATAGAATTAAAGATATCGTTGCAAAGTAGTTCAAATTTCTTTGATTCAAGCAATTCAAACAAATGCAGTTTAATTTGGTTTTGAATCTCTTCGTATAATTCATCATAATATATGGAATGATAGTGCGTACATATAGTTTTATCAATAAAATGACGAGGACATCTAAACAACATTCGAGTTGATGATTTACGATTATTCAATATTAGCTGCATTTTAGTTCCGCATTCAGAACAGTATACAACGTTCTCAAAAATATTGTGAAAACTATGATTAGGACTTCTTTTAAACGAAAACTTCTCATTGATTGAATTGAATCTTTCTTTGCTAATTATTGCTTCATGCATATCAGGAACAATAATACGTTTTTCCATAGGAACACAAACGCGTTCTTTAGTCTTGTAATTAATTGTTTCAGTCTTGTTGTTAACCATAGCACCGGTATATACCGGATTTGTAATTATTGTTCTTACTGTTTGATAATGCCACTTATGAATATTGTTTTGATTCTTATTATATTTTAAAAATCTGGTATCTCCGTTCATTACTTTATATGATGAGGGAGAAATAATTTTTCTTTTTTCAAGCATCCTACTAATTTCAGAATAACTATTTCCTGACTCGGCCAAATCAAAAATTAATTTTACAACAGTAGCAGCTTCTTCGTCTATAATAAGTTTGTTTCTATTAAAGGGGTCTACTTTGTATCCATAGGGCGGTTGACCGCTGATATAAAACCCCTTCTGAGCTCTTTGCCGTTTAGCTAATTTGACCTTTTTTGAAAGATCTTTCGCATACATATCATTAAGTATATTTTTAAATGGTGCAATATCGTTATCGTCGTTCTGTGTATCTATTCTATCATTAATAGCTATGTATCTTATGCGTTTACTTGAAAAATATATATCAACATAATAACCGGTTTGTATATAGTCTCTGCCCAACCTACTTAAATCCTTAGTAATAACAATATTGAATTTATTGTTTTCAAGGTCAATAATCATACGCTTGAAAGCAGGACGATTAAAGTTCAAACCCGAATAACCATCATCTGTGTATATTTCAAAAATATCTATGTTATGCTCATAGCAAAATTGGCTTAGTGCCAATTTTTGTGTTTCGATGCTAACACTGTCGCCGCATTGCTCATCATCCTTGCTTAATCTGCAGTAAAGCGCTGCTTTAGGCTTTGAATTCATTCTAAAGATTCTCCTCTAAATGCGTTTCGTTGATTATTGATTTTATAAAATCATTATATGTATCGTTTCTCTTCAAAAAACGCAATACAACATCTGATAACTCGGTTAAATCTTCTTTAAAGTATTCAACTATATTAAACGTTTTTTCCATAAATATCACCTTGAACTATATGTCTTTGTGTAAATAATATCAGTTAAACCGTACACTTTTTGTCTTATTTAACTTGACAAAATACTACGAATTAAAATTTAATGTGTTTAACAATAGAACTCCTCAGTTGTTAACGGTATGTATTGTTAAAAAAGTGAAAAACTCGCACCTCAATGGCTATGCGGAGAGAAGCAATAGAGACATGCTATAGTATTGTAAAGAAGTTTTGATTAACTTTCCAGCATCGATTAACCGAAGTAAAGCAGCCAGTGGATTAAACCCCACTGGCTGCTGTAAATACCTTAACGCTTATGCTCTTAAAGTCCATGATTCCAGAAAATTTATACAGTATCTTTTTAATAAATTTTTCGACATTCCGAATCACTTTCATTAAATTTCCAAAACTCATTTACGCCGTTTGTGTTTGTAGTGTAAAAATAAACTTCTGAATTAAACATATACATTTCGTTAACAACGTAGTTTTCTAAAAACAAATGTTTGGATTTTGTTGCGAATCTAAACTGATAAATACCCTCCCTGTTTTCAAATACTATTTTTTCGTCATCCACATATCGTATTGAAGCAGGCGTTCCTTTGATTATATTGGATATTTGCTGGCTTGATATTTCATATTTATAAACGCTATCACCAAGTGTATCGTTTAAATTATATGATACAAAATATAGTTTATTGGAAAAGTATGATAAATCATAAAGCCTGTCACTTTTCTCAACATGAACAATTGTGACTTTTTCTTCACGTTCTGTGTTAAAGTGTTTTATTTGATTGTTATTAATATAGAAAATATCTTTGTCAACAATAACAAATTCTAAAATGTCATCTGAAATTAGAAGAGTTTCTACTTTTCCATTAATATCGCACTTGTAAAGACCCTTTTGTTTTTCATTTGACTTAGTATAATAAATGTTGCCATCATATATCATATATTTATCAATGGCTTGACGAAGTATTTTCTTTTCATACTTTGTTTTTGTGTTCAGCCTATACAAATAAGATTCGTTAGACATAACACTATTTTTTTTGTAATAAAGGTATTTGTCATATACACTTAATTGTACTGGAGTTGAAATAAAATTTTTTAATTTCTGTATTTCTTTTGTTTCTTGATTATATATAGCAATTTTATTAAATCCATCTTCATAAACAACAAAGAAAATATCATTTTCTTGTTTTGCGACTCCGCCACCATTAAGTAAATTGTTTGTTGTGTTTCCGTACAAGTTTTTCACCTCAGATGTGTCTGTGGAGGGAAAATAACGACTAATCAGTAGAAAGGTACCAAAAGCAATTAGCAACACACCTAATATGATAATTATTAGCCTTCTTTTCATCATTATTCTCCCTTCGTTTTTAGCAGTAGTAGAATTTAGAACTAAATATAGTATAAATCTTGGAATGAACTTTGCTTGGAACAATAATATTCGGAAGTTTCTTAGAAATAGTTAAATATCTCTTAAACAAGCGAAATCCTATAGTTCTTGTAGAATACTGTAAATTTTCCAATAAATCGTATTGCAAATCTGTAATTTTACCCTTTTGTAATACTTCTATACATAACCAGGCACAATTTTCTTTTGCAACATTGTACTTCATTTTTTTTACAGTCTTCGTAACATATTTATGCGCACTAGAAAAATCACCTTTTATATAAATTGATTTGTCATAGCCAGTGCCTTTATATGCTTTAGTACCTGTAAATGTCTTATTTGTGCTGCCTTTTAACTGTTTATTTAAGTCAGAAAAATCAATTTTGCCATTACGAGTAAATTTAATAGAAATTTTCTCAAAGATAACATTAGCAGATCCATTAATCGGTTTATAAAACTTTTCTGCTCCAAAATAAAAATAGTACCAAGCACCCTTAGTATATACCAAAAGAGAACTATGACCTAACCCGCCCAATGTTTTAGAATCAGTTATCCAATATGCATCTGTTCCCAAAGCATCGACATAGTTATTGCCATTGTTTTCACCATACACAAATATATTATATGAAAGTATAGTTCCGCTTGACCCTAAATATTCAATTTGATCCGCATTAATAAACCTACCAACTTGTGGATTGTAGTAACGTGACTGGAGATAGTACATTCCAATCTCTCCATCAAAATAGCTAAGTCGCTATAACGATAGAGATTATGGCGATACTCTGTACAATTAGTATACTTATGACACTGACAAATGTCAAGCCAAATACAACCTTAAAGGTTAGTATACGATTTCTAACTTTGTTTCAAAAGCATATGCAATCTAGGGCGTTATGCTGGAAAATGCATTTTGACTCCATTTTAGACCTCCTTTCAGGCAGATATTTTTGATAAAAAAATAATACCCCCTAAACCGGACATATTAAGTCCAGATTTAGGGGGTATTTAAATATTTTGTTGACGTGGTACGAAAAAAGAACCGTTATAAATACTTTTTTTAATTACTATAAGTTAAACATTTATATCAACTATCAAGTTGATTGTCTTGCTAATACTGTCGTACGTATTGTGATGACAAACAATGTATTCTGATTAAAGCCTATACTAGTAGTTTAATAATGTAAATTATTAATAATGCCATCAGCAGAATATAGCAAAACGTTAATTTAAAAATCGGAATATCGGAAATATTTTTACGATCTTCTTTGTTAAAGCCGAATTTACCTTTTTTCTTGTAAAACTTATCATTATCATCTATTACCCAAAATATAAATTTTCTCAACAAAAAGTAAATCAATGTTAACACGATCATTATAGCAACTGCTATAAATAGTTCTTTATAGTTCATAAAAAATCTCCTTTAATTTTCACTTAGCTATATGGTTTCTTGGTTAACTGCTTAACTTTGGTGCAACAGTAGTGACTTATCACCTTATATTTACAAAGTGCCAGAAATGGTTGGTGGGAACCAACCATTTCTGCTGTTATTATTATCAGTCTTCAAAATAAATGTCTACTAAAGCTTTTGAATTTTTTGCAACAACAAAATATCCATAGTATGTGGTATTGTTCTTTATGCCGTCAGCATCACATATTACTTTATATCGACTGATTGAAGAATTATTCAAAGTCTGAATGTAAATATATTCACCACCCCTATTGCTAATCGTGTATTCGCTTACATAAAATTCTCCTCTGTATGTGTCATATGCCTGATCTTTTACATCAACTCTATAGGGATTTATGCAAAACCAATATATCCCTATGATAATAACCAACCCCATAACTGCAGAGATAATTGATAGCTTTTTAGAACCAAAAAATTTAATAGAAGAAAATATTAAGGCAATGATAACAATTGAAAAAATTACAATGATTCCAACGTTGAAACTAAGTTCTTTTGATAACAAAGTATCATATATAGAGTGATTTTTCATTTCAGCCTCCATTTTTTAATATTATTTTGAAGATGCGTAATTATATATGCACGATACAAAGAAATTTGAAATGTTCATTCCCAAGTTCAACTTGATGCCCAATAAATTGAATTTTATATTTAATCTCTTGGCTTTTATACGAATAATATTTCTGGATTTGTTGCCCTTGCCTGCGTATTTTATGAATTTGTTCAATTGGCTTTTTTTCTTTGCATCCAATCCCTTACCAATAACAAAAGATACTAAAGCAAATAGTAGATCTATGGCAAAATCTATCCAATCAAAAGTTCGATTGAAAATTCTACCAACTTGTTTGATAGCTATCGGTAAAAGCGTAGAGATTATTTCATAAACTTTCTTATTAAAAGTTACACAAGTAAGTGCCCAAGATAGCATAGAAGATAAATAATCGCCTGTATTTATTTTGAACGTTGCCGTTTTCTTAGATATGCTCAAAAACCAATAAGCAATTAAATCACTGATGAATTGAACACAAAATCCAATTAATATTCCTAAGATAATTCTCGCTATTAATTGAGCGGAAATTCTTCCGGACGCATCGTTTTGATTTATCGGTGTATTGTCACAGTATGCATATGAATTAGTTGCTAAAATATTTTTAGCTAACATAGACAATTCAGGAGAATCTGCATTAACAAACCTGCCAACAACCGGTTCATAGTACCGACTTTGGAGATAGTACATTCCAATCTCTTGGTCGAGATAATAAGATCTATAACGATACGGGTTGATTTCTGCAATATTGCAATCGGTAGTGTCGCTTTCAATGGTGCATACACCCCAAGCGTCGTATGTG
>JAZQKX010000028.1:0-1535 GCA_045542355.1 Acutalibacteraceae bacterium | reverse complement strand
TTTAATAACTCCGGATTTTTCGAAAGCAGTATATGTGTCCACAGTGTTGTCGAAACTGAATATAAAGAAGGTATGTTCGGGTATGAGTTCAGTCAAAATATAGGTTGGCTTGTCGGTGAAATAACCAATTGGGTACAAGGCGAAAACACAGGAGTACTCACTAAAGAAGAATATAATAATTTTATCAACAATCTTATAGAAGCTGACAAAGCGGGTAAATATCTATATTCAAAACCTTATTATATTTACAAAGGTATAAAAACCATCAAATAATACTCATTACATGCCAAGTCCGTTATGAACATCCGAACCAGAAAAAACGACCTGTTTTTACAGGTCGTTTTTTCAACGAAATAAATACCTTACGGGTATTGTGAAATACGCTTCGCGTGTGAAATATTGCTTCGCAATGTGAAATGCCAGCGGGCGTGAGTGGATTAATTTCATTTCACATTCGGTGGAACACCGAAAATTTCACAATGACCGCAGGTCATTATTTCACATTTTACGTAATCAAAATATTTCACTAAAAATGTGAGAGTTTAATCACTTATAAAAACAAGGAGAAAATATCTCATATGTTGTCGCTTCACAGTCGAGAGCCTCGACGCGCAGTTCGCGTAGTTGAGGTTCTTTTTTTATTATCATTACCTCGCGTTTGAGGTAGGTTATGAATATCTACACCAAAAAGAACCCAAGGACATATATCCTTGGGACTTTTTGGTTATCAGTTTCCTAATTTGATGTTAATACCGCCGCTGGAAGAGTTGTCATTGTCAATGTTAAGGTAGGGGGTAATACGCTGAGCTATATTAATGATAGGCATAGACTGAATATACACCTTACCCGGTCCTGTGATGCGAGTATGGAACAAGCCTTCGCCGCCAAAGAAAATGTTCTTGACGCCCTTGATGGTTTCAATATCCATACTGCAGCTCTCGCTCATAGCGGCAAGATAACCCGTGTCCACAATAATGCTCTGACCTGCGGCAAGGTCATACTCCTTACAGTGACCGTCTATCTCTAAAAAAACAAGTCCGTCGCCGGTAATCCTCTGCATAATAAAGCCTTCGCCTCCGAACAAGCCTTTGCCGAGCTTGTGTTGAAAATGGACCGACAGCTCCAGCCCCTTTTCCATAGCCAAGAAGCCACGCTTTTGCACGATTATACCGTTACCGTTAGTAACATGATATGGGATTATGCTACCGGGGAATGATGATGCAAAGGCAATCATTCCGGTTCCTCCGACAGCGGTGTACTCGTTCATAAAAATTGATTCGCCCGAAAACATTCTGCCGAACATCTTTTTTAGTCCGCCGCCGGTGTTGGTATCCATTTTCATATTGGGTGACATCCAGCTCATAGCACCGCTTTCAGTGTAGAGGGTCTGACCCGCTTCAGGATAACAGATGACAACGGGCAAATTGCCGCCTTCAATTTCATATTTTATCATATGCATACCTCTTTTTGCTTCATTAAAGCTTGTTTATATCCTCGTCGGAAATAAGGTGGAAGCCTGCTGCTTCAAGCGCAGC
>JAZQKX010000027.1:0-5619 GCA_045542355.1 Acutalibacteraceae bacterium | reverse complement strand
TATCGTTATTGTGATTTGAAAATGGTTTTCAAGATTGTAGTGCCCAGACAAAACAAAAAACACAAAATAAAAAATTTTTTCTCCCAAAAATACCCCCGAGTCTATTGTCCATGTTCTCCAGGACTGGCAGACACTCACAATACCCACCCTCCTACAAGCACCCTCATTCGCAGGGTCGCGGACAGCCAGCGCGACCCTAATTTCCAATAAAACAAACACTTCCAACTTTTTTTGTGCAATTCGACGAATTGTTAAAAATTTAACAATGTCCTGTAATTGTTAAAAATTTAACAACCTCACTCACCAGCCGACGCAGATTGTTAAAAATTTAACAATGTTAGTCATCGAGTCCCATTGTTAAAAATTTAACAATCTCATCCACCGAGCAACATTGTTAAAAATTTAACAATGTCAAATCATCTAATTCACTTGTTAAAAATTTAACAATCACCGGCGCCCAAAGATACACGTGGCTGTGTTGTTAAAAAAAATAAAAAATTTTTACAAAAAAACTCTTGACAAGGGGCACGCACTGTGGTACAATGGAGCTGGTGCCCTTGCGCAGGTGCGAGCAATGACACGCACGGCTGTGTTGTTAGTAAGTGCGAGCGACAGACATTGTTAAAACTTTAACAATGTAGTAATGATGCGAACACACTTGTTAAGTATTTAACAGTGTCCAAGAGAAGAGGACATCGGGCGGCTAAGATACACACGGATGCGTTGTTAGATGTTTGCGGGAGCCAGATTGTTAAAATTTTAACAATACCTAAATGTGTGAGTTCGTCGATTGTTAAAATTTTAACAATCTTCGGGAGTGCAAGGATACACACGGATGCGTTGATACATTCATCGGCGCCCAAGGATACACACGGCGCAGTTGTCAGTAAGTGCGGACACCGACACACACGGATGCGTTGTAAGATGTTAGAGTATGTGAAAAGATTAACAATGTCCAAGAGAGGAAGAACGTGCGGAAGCGCTGACCAATGGCAGACAGTAGGCAAGGCATCACGCACACAGACACACTCATTGATTGTGCAAGATACACAAAAACAAGTCTTTACATTTGTGCAAAATTACATTAGTAAAATAATAAAAAAAGCTTGCAATCCGTGTCAAGATGTGATACTATACTATCAGAGGGAGATAGTAAGTCCCTACTAAAAGAAAAGAGGAAAAGAAAATGATGATTAATGTTTGTATCAGCACCGAGTGGTTCGAGGAAATCAAGAATCTCGTCAAGCATGAGAATGTGGAATACATCACCACAGGCTACTGCTCTGGTCATGTGGAAGTCGATGTGGAAGAAGAAACCTTCGAGAGAATCAGCAGAGAGCTTGATTGGATGCTTTAAGCATCCAATCAATAATAAAAGAAAAGAGGTAAAGAAAAATGTTGAATGCTATGATGGATTTAATTTGTGTGTGTCTGTATCTCGCCGCGTGTGGCTTGGTTCTGTGTGTTGGCTGGCTCGCTTGGGACTTTGTGATTTACAAGGTTAAGAAAGCCAAGAGAGAAAGAAATAAATAAAAGACAAAGACCTGCGGCGGCGCAGGTCTTTTCCCTTTGTAGGCTGACTTTCTTCTCCGTGCGAGCCGCCCCACCCCGAACTTTAGCACGCTAAAGCGCTAAACAAAAAAAGCGTGGAAAAGATTGTTAAAAATTTAACAATCTCGCTCCCGAAATTGGCAGAGATTGTTAAAAATTTCACATTGCGTAGTTGTGTAATTTGACGGAAAAAAAAGTTAATTTTTTTTAATTTTCTTGATTTTTCTTGAAAATAGCATTTTTCATAACTTTTAAAGCATTAAAAACAATCTTAACAGCAGAAATGTTGCACAAATTGCAATTTTTTAAGGTAAAACCTAAGGTTGCAAAAAAGGTTGTCGTGTGGTATCATTAAACCATCAAGAGAGAGGTACACACGGTTGACTTACCGGGTCGAGAAAGGAAAGGCGTTATGGAATACTTCGAGATTATGGATACCAATATGGCACAGATTCAGGAATGGTTGGACTTCGAGGCTGACCTCGCAGCAAGCAACCCTTGGGCGGAGCTGGATACCAAGTGGGCATAAGTCCCACTTGGTATATATGAAACAAATCACAACATTCTATAAAGGAGATAAAAAAAATGGCAAACTTTACTAATTACAATGAACTGATGCACAAGGCATTGATGATTGCCTGGGAGCGTGACGTTAAAGAACAGAAAGACCTCAATGCGATTATTGTGGAAGTATTCCAAGCCGACAGTAGAGAAAGAAAATAAGAGGGAAAAAAGATGTATACTTATCTGGATGAAATCGCAAAGACCGAGCGCAAACGCTGGAATGGTAAAGTTATCACTACGAGCAACCAGTGGTTATTCAATGATGGCGGAAGCGCCGAATGTGCAAGCGCCCACCTCTACGGCGTCATTGAAGCAGTCAAAGAAGCCGGCATTTATTCCTACTGTGAAAGAGAAGTGGAAGAAAGATTTTATCGAATTTTCTAAAAAAGAGGATTCTATCCTCTTTTTTTTTATTGATGCAGATTGTTAAAATTTTAACGATTTCCGCATTCGGTCGGGGCGCTCCGAAATATTATACCATACCAGCCAGCAGTTTGTCAAGAGAAAAAACGCACAAAAATAGAGAAAATTTTCAATCCCATTTTGTACAAATTGCCGATGCCAAAATGAAAAGTTTTTCTTGCAATTTGTCCCGGTCTGTGATACTATAATACCAGAGGGAGATAGTAAATCCCTACTAAAAAGAAAAGAGGTACTTGAAAATGATGAAGGTTTATGTGAAGTGGGATTTCACCGATGACTACGGCAGAGCCAATCCTGATGATGCCATCTTTAATTGGTTTGAAACCAGAGAAGAAGCCGAGGCATTTATCGCTGATAAGCGCAGAGGCAACGGCGGATACTTCAAACTGTGGAAGGTAGCGGAAGGTGACTATGCCACTTATCTGCGAATCGCAGAGTTGAGAAAAGAGCTTAACGAACTTGAAAAGCTCTTTTAAAAAGAAGGCGGAAGCCTTCTTTTTTTTGTAACTAATTGTTAAAATTTTAACGATTTCCGCACTCGACCGGCATGCCCCAAACTTTAGCGAATTAAAGTGCTAATGAATTAAATTACGAAAAAGATTGTTAAATTTTTACCGAATAAATCTCCCAAAATGGATTGTTAAAATTTTCACATTGTGCAAGTTGACTAATAAAAAAAATAAAAAAGTTAGAAATTTGTGATTTTTTATTAAAAACAGCAGTTTTCGCAACTTTTAGACTATAAAGGAGATTAAACCGAAGGAAAATACTATACAAATTGCAACTTTTTAGAATAAAACAGCAACTTGAAAACCGGACATTTCTTTTGTATAATAGTATCAACAGGTGAGGTCGAGAAGGTGCCCACCCAAGCCGATAGTAGCCACGCAATAGGTGGTGTGGGGGTCGGACCCACAAAAGAAAATAAAAACTATACAAGGAAAGAGGATTTAAAAATGTATCTGTATTCTGATTTGGTTCGCTCCGCCACTGCTGAGGAAATCGCCATTTATGAAAAGGTGGACGCCGTTTTGGACGCACTGCCCACTGATGCGGTGGATGCTCTCATCGAAACAATCGGTGATTATGCCTGGTCTCTTAACCCTGCCGAAAAGAAGAAGCTGCGTGAGTCATTGGCTCGCTCTGCTGCCGAGTTGGGCGTGTCTGTGGATGAACTGGAAACTTGGTACTGGATTGACGAAGATTAAAAGGGTGCAAGCCCTTTTAATTTTTACAGAGATTGTTAAAATTTTAACAATTCCCGCACTCGGTCGGGGCGCCCCGAAATATTATACCACAACCAGCCAGCAAAGTCAATAGGTAAAATGCAAAAAATTGAAAAAAAATTTCAAAGTCCCAAAAATCGAATACTTAAAAAAATCTTTGTAAAATGCAAAAAAGGTGTTGACAAACGGCTTGGTAAGCGTTATAATTAAATCAGAAATTAAGGAAAGAGGTAGCTAAAATGAAGACTTACACTTTGGTTTATAATACCACCGTTGAGACCCTCGCCGCGGACGCGCTCCTCGCCCGCATGGCTGAACTGGAAGCCATTGGCCATCATGTTGAGGAATGCAACAACGAATTCTTCGATTTTATGGTATGCTACTGGTGAATAGGGGAGAGTAATCTCCCCTATATGGAACTAAATCAATCAATCTGAAAAGAGGTAAATTACAATGAGAACTATGACGTCCGAAGAAATCAGAGCCGAGGTTGCCGCAAGAGAAGGTTGCGCAGGTGATTGCGTAAAGTGTTATAACTGCCAATACTGGGGTTGGAATCGTGGAAAGGATTTGAACTCAAGGGGTGAAAGCCGATGTACCGCCCGCACCAAAAAGACTTACACATGGGCAAGACAGTTCTGCCGCAAGTTTAAGATGATTGAAAAAAAATAAAAAAGAGGGGTTGACAAAACCCCTCTCCCGTGCTATAATAAATATAGAAATTAAGAAAGAGGTAAATACTATGAACGCAGAAGTTATCAAGGCCATGAACAAGAAGGAAACCAAGCTTAACGCTTGCCGCAAGTGGTGGAAGCAGAATGGCTATAAGGTTATGAGAGTTATCCTTTTCCCTATTTGGTGGGGTATTAAAATCAAGGAGAAGATTGAAAGCTGGTTAAATTCTCGCAACACTTGGAGCGAAGAGCGAGCAGATGAAATTCTTTCCTACTACATTCCTCGCAAGTGTAAGTGGAGCGAAGAGGATAAAACCCTTTATTTCTTTGATAATGGCTATGGCTGGATGCCTTCCCTCGCAAAGAAATATCTTAAAATGAAAGACCGCAGATTCTTTGAAATGCACAGAGGCTGGACAGGCGGCGAAATCCGCAGCTACCTTATTGATAAGTTTCAGCTGGAAGGCTTCACTAAAGAAATTGGTGATTGCGGCGATGGCTGGACTGAAATCATTTTTAGAATGATTGAAGAAAAGTGAAAAAAGAGGGGTTGACAAACCCCTCTTTCCGTGTTATACTGTAATCAATCCAAGAGAAAAGAAAAGAGGTAAATAAAATGACAAAATATAATTATATTACCAAAATAATTGAAATTTTATATGGTGGCTACTCTTTGGAGCAAAAAGCCATAATCTTTACTAATTATGTGGGCAGACCCATTGACAAAACTCCAGTAGAATGGTATAATGAATGTAAGAATGAAGAAAAGAGGTAAATGAAATGTTCTGGATTATTTTTGGTGGCATCGGCCTTTTTGCTATCCCTTCCATTCTGATGTTTATCACCTGCGGCGCAACTACGAAAAATAAAATTGGCGGCGCGGCCTTCTGTATCTGCTTTTGGCTTCTCGCATCGGTTTTGTTGTGGGGTCAAGAAGTTGGAAACCAAGAGCGATGGAATAATGGTTTCTGTGAGTGCGGCGAGCATTGGGAATTGTCCGCAGTTGATAAATCCAGACATGGGACAGAAACTAAATATTATTCCTGTCCTACCTGTTATAATGAAATCGAAATCATCCACTAAAAACAAAAGACCTGCGGCGAGCAGGTCTTTTCTGCTTTTACTCCAGATTGCCCGGGCGACTCCGACGGCGGCCGCAGGCCTCCGAAATATTGTACCAC
>JAZQKX010000026.1:0-5255 GCA_045542355.1 Acutalibacteraceae bacterium | reverse complement strand
AACGAGCGAGAAATATAAAGCTTGCTTTAATATTTTTCACAGCGAGTGAAGAAAATCTTAGAGATTTATCTCAAAGATACAAACGAGCGAGAAATATAAAGCTTGCTTTAATATTTTTCACAGCGAGTGCAGAAAAATATTAGAGATTTATCTCAAAGATACAAACGAGCGAGAAATATAAAGCTTGCTTTAATATTTTTCACAGCGAGTGCAGAAAATCTTCGAGGTTTACCTCAAAACAGGAAACACTTCCATTTACTTGAAGAGACGCAGATTGTCGAAGCTTGGCGACAATTCCCCACGCTCTATACGGTGGATAATCTCAACCACACGGTCGTTCATCGGTGTCGGGCAGCCCACCTTGCGACCATAATCCGACACAGCACCGTTTATAGCGTCAACCTCGGTAAGTTTACCCTTCTCAAGGTCCTGCAGCATACTTGCCTTCAGACGAGCGTGCTTGCGTATTGCGATAGGAATAATAAAGAACGAAAATGCACGTTTAAACGAATTATTATAATTAAGCAGCTTTACAATATCCTTACCTTGTACCGGTTCTATACGTATTCCGCCTGTTGCACACACGTCTATGCACTCCTTTATCAACGCCTGCACAACGCGACGCGACTCACGTGGTTTCGCAGCCTCGCCGAATGTACAGCCAAGCACCGCGCTCATTCCCGAGAACGCCGCGTTTATAAGCAGCTTACTCCAGCGCGTGCCAATGAAGTTCTCCTCAACATCAACAGTTCCCATAAGTTCAAGCAACTCCTTGACCTTATTAAAATACCCGCTACGTTTATCCGAGATTGCCCCTAACGAGAATGACAAAGCGTCGGGGCTGCTTGTCAGTTCGCAAACACCGGGCGCTTGCAGCGTTGCACCCCAAGCCACAGTACAGCCAAGCACACGTTCCTCTCCCAAAATCTCAGAAATCTGCATCTCGGGCAGACCATTCTGAAACGTCACAAGCACACCGTCAGGAGCTAGATACCCCTTCAGCATCTGCACCACCTCGGCATTGTGTTGCTGTTTGGTCATAAGAAACAGCACATCATACACCCCGCTCATAGCATCGGGAGTGTACGCCGCCACAGGCTGAGAGAACTGCACCGTTCCTGTAATCTGCGCTCCATTTTTGTTCAACGCCTCGACGTGCGCCTTATTACGGTTAATCAACTCAATATCCACTCCGGCTCGGCTTATGTAAGCCCCGAGTATTGTACCCAATGAGCCGGCACCATATATAGCAACTCTCATAATCTATATTCAATTAAATTTATATAATTTCTACCATTCCTAATAACTCATCACCTTTGTCACTCCACCGTCTATAGTCACCCCCCCATTTAAAGAGCCATTTTCAAGGCTTTACGCCCGGCCTCGGTCATCAATCCACGCTCTTCAAGGTCGGCGCAACGACGTTTGTTCAATTCCGTCCAATGACTACCCTTGCGACGCGGAGTGAGACGTTGCGCCAGACGCCCGTCCGGCAGACGTTTAACGGTAGAATCTATCCACCCAAAGCAAAGAGCCTCTTCCACAACCTCAACATAAGACACCACACCCGGTGGCAATTGCTTTGAGCGTGAAGTTACCACCCAACATACACGCTCCGAAGCGTGATTATGTGCAAGCCAGTCACGCAATTCAACACGATTGGAAAAATGCAAAAGGTTAACAATCTCCATTATTTTATCCAAAGAAAGTACAAAGTTAGCATTTTTTGTAAAACTTTGTTCAGAACAGCTATTTTTGTTATTGCAGCTTTTTAAAGAAAAGACAACTTGCTTAAAACAAACCGGTTGGTCGGATTGTCCGGAAATCGAGTAACGAAACAGACACTTTTGCTCTTGTATTGGTCAGATATACCAAGGTGTTAAGCTGTAGATAGTTATCCGCCTGAAGATTTCGGAAAAACTGACCAATTTGTCGGTTTTTCTGAAAAATATTCCTCAATCTCTTGCCATACCTTTGCAGCTGTAAAATTATTATAATAAAAATATGAAAAGAATTTTGACAATCATTTGCGCCATTGCATTCTCAGGCGCAGTGCTTTCGGCGCAGAACAATGCAGACACCATTAGAGTAAGCAAAAACGACGGTAACGACCTTGTTATCATTGTAAAAGAGCAACAGCCTATTGAGCGTCAGGCCCAAAAAGAGCGTAGAATTGCAGTAAAGGCTCAAAGACAGGCTTATATGGTGAATGTAGGTTACAACAAGGGTTATCGTGGAGACATAGAACTCTCTTGGGCCGATAAGTCCGTATGGAGCATCACATCATCACACGGATTCAGTTTCGGAAACGGACTATACGTCGGCGGTGGTGCAGGATTCGAAGCGGAGCTGACCAAGAATTCAGCCGCGACAGCAAGCGTTGCTGACGATGTCATCAATCCAGAAAATCCCTATACCCCTGAATCAAACTGGAATGCGTCTTACTTTGTTCCCGTATTCGCCGACATCAAGTACTCGTTTATGAAGACACTTGCTTCTCCATTCGTAAGCCTCAAAGGAGGTGTTATCGCTGATATCACCAACAACGGCATAAGAACATTTGCCAATCCTGCAGTAGGTATCGATATCGCACGATTCTCATTGAAGGCAGGATATGAGTACCAGCTTGGATTCTGGGGACATCTTGACGGAAAGCATATGCATAATGTAAAACTCGGAGTCACTTATACATTCTAAAAAAACAATTATGACAGCACTAAAACCAAAGAAGACAAAGATTGAGGAGACCGTAGTCGGCGCGTATCAGAAGATAGAAGACTCCGTTGTTGGAACTTATCAGAAGATTGAAAGCGCTGTAGTCGGAACTTATCAGAAAATTGAGGATAAATTCGTTGATAAGTACCTTAACCTTGAAGAGGGAACTATTGAAATCCCCGAAGAAGGAGACGAAAAAGATAAATAGGTGGTTCAGAAGCAGGGGTATCAGCAAAAGATAGCCGAGGCTGCCGCACGCCAGGAAGCAGCCCAGAAGAGGATAGACGAGGTTAAGAATAATAAGCAACAATGAAGACTGTGACAATGAGATTTAAAGAGCCCCTTCATCATATATGCCTTATGCACGGACTGAAGCAGACATACAGCAGAATGCCGTTCCTGAATAAAAGTGTGTATGATGCAAGAGGGCAGCTTGTGACAATTGAAAATATTGTTGCACCACCCCCTATGACGGCCAATCCAAACAGAAGAAGCGGTATGAGAGGAATGAGGAATATAGTAAGGGTCTCATATTGGAAGGATAAACTTTCAATTGATTACAGGGAGGATATGTGCAGCAGCGAGGATATTACCGCATTTGCCAATAATCTCATTGAGGATTATCTACATTTCAGACACCCGTTTATGAAGATAACAATCAAAGAAGGCATATGCCACGAACAGTCCTCAGGTCATCTTGTCGCCGAAATTATATAACATTACCGTCAGTCTTTCGATAAGGACTGGCGGTAAGCTTTTGGAGAGACACCTTCGACCCTCTTAAAGTATTTGCCAAAGACAGACTGCGACGGAAAATTCAGTTCATCACTTATTTCCTGAATGCTCATTGACGTTGAAGAAAGGCAACTCTTGGCATATAGGACCACATACCTCTCTATCCAATCCAAAGCAGTCAAGCCGGTCTCCTGCTTAAGCATTGTAGAAAGATATTTGCTGGTCACGCAAAGTTTGTCAGCATAGAATCCAATATCTCGTTGCGTCTTGAAATTCTTGGCAACAAGTGACATAAATTTCTCACATTTTTCCTGCTGCGATGTCATTGCCGAAGGCCTACTTTGAAGACCGTGCATATAATATCCAAGTCCGTAATAATAAGCCGAAAACAGGTGTCTGACAATTTCTTCCCTATATGGATTATCAGGCTGGTTCATCAGGCTTGAAACCTGTCTGTAGACATACGTGAGAACATCTATCACCTCACCCGAAACGCTATAGAATTGCGTATCTTTAATGAAGAGCCTTTCCTTTAGACTAATCGGAAGATTCAACGAATCTGTAAAGCCTTGATTCAGAACCATACCAAATCCGCAGAAATCTTCATCAATGTCTATCGACTCGACCATCTGCCCTGGCAGAAAAAGAGCCACCGCGGGAGCTTTAAGTGACCACATACGAAAATCCACCAAACAGGAAAACCGTCCGGCTGTAATCACAATCTGTGTCACTTTTTTTATCTTGTGAGGGAAACGCACTCCTTTAAGAATGCTTCCACTTTCCAATATTTCTATATCCAGCAACATTATTATGCAAATTTACAAAACAGGAAGAATATAACAAATATTGTTGAAATTTATAGGAAAATCGGTATAATTTCAAGGAAGAATCGACCAATGCAATATATCCAGGCTCACCTGCAAAGTCTGGGGAGGGGAACAAAAAAAAGACAGCAAAAATGCTGTCTTAACTAAGAGCGGAAAACGAGGCTCGAACTCGCGACCCCAACCTTGGCAAGGTTGTGCTCTACCAACTGAGCTATTTCCGCATAATTTCAAAAACTCTTCAGCATCGCCACCTTACCAAGGTTGTGTACCTTATTTTTTTCGGCAAGGTTGTGTTCTACCAACTGAGCTATTTCCGCATAATTTCAAAAACTCTTCAGCATCGCTACCTTACCAAGGTTGTAAACCTTATTTTTTTTCGGCAAGGTTGTGCTCTACCAACTGAGCTATTTCCGCATAATTTCAAAAAACTCTTCAGTATCGCTACCTTACCAAGGTTGTAAACCTTATTTTTTTCGGCAAGGTTGTGCTCTACCAACTGAGCTATTTCCGCATAATTTCAAAAAACTCTTCAGCATCGCTACCTTACCAAGGTTGTGTACCTTATTTTTTTCGGCAAGGTTGTGCTCTACCAACTGAGCTATTTCCGCATAATTTATGCGTTTACTATATTTTCAGTATTGTGAAGAAGATGAGACTCGAACTCACACGACCCAACGGTCACTACCCCCTCAAAGTAGCGCGTCTACCAATTCCGCCACTTCTCCATTTTATTGCAAAACTCTCTCTGCGTGCCCAGAACAGGACTCGAACCTGCACGTCTCTCAACACTCGCACCTGAAACGAGCGCGTCTACCATTCCGCCACCTGGGCATTGCTACCTTTGAGCGGAAAACGAGGCTCGAACTCGCGACCCCAACCTTGGCAAGGTTGTGCTCTACCAACTGAGCTATTTCCGCGTTTTTGCGAATTTTCTCTTCTGTATCACATAAGTCGGATCGTAGCCATGTCGTTCTGTGA
>JAZQKX010000025.1:0-75267 GCA_045542355.1 Acutalibacteraceae bacterium | reverse complement strand
TTCTTTCATAGACGTTGTGATATACAACGACAACGATGAACCTGTATATACTTTTACTCCTGCTCGTGCCTCGGATTTTTGGGGGATATGTTGGGAAAAAGACACCTATAACATTTGGATTCAATCAGCAGATATTGGTGTGATTTGTTACTCTTGTGATAATGAAATATGGGCTGAGAATAATGCCGCAACCCGTCCCGACTATATTATTTCAAAATACGATTAAATCTTATTAAAAGGCTTGACCGATTGGTCAAGCCTTTTCTCGTAGGGACACCGCTCCTGCGATGTCCGAAAACGCATATCCCCGGACACCCGAGGACGGGTGTCCCTACGATCAAAATAATGTGGTTATCCAATAGATCAAACCGTATACTACGGATGCCGACACACCATACACGATCACAGGGCCTGCAATCGTAAACATCTTCGCTCCAACTCCTAATATGAACCCCTCTGCTGCTGTCAATATAGGACACACCCATTTAAAATAACATTTACATTAAAACGGCGGTGTGGTATAATGAAATAAAGTGAGGTGGTTTTATGAAAAAGTTATTAAGCATTATTCTCGTCATAGCATTACTTTTCTTGCTTTTAACCGCTTGTTCGAATGAACTGCAAAAGAGTAATCCAAGCATATCCGATGACGACCCTACAACCACAATATCCACCGAAGCAAAACACACCACGGAAGTAGAGTCCTTACCTTTACCGCAAGATTCAATAGAATTCTCTTTTCTTTCTGGTGCAGGGGCTTGGCGGACAACTATAACACTAAACCGTGATGGCACATTTACAGGACGGTATCTTGATTCAGAGATGGGCGAAACCGGTGAGGGTTATCCGAAGGGTAGTGCATACATTTGTGATTTTTCTGGAAAGTTTGAGAACATCAAAAAAGTCGATGAGTATTCCTACCAAATGACTTTAACAGATGTAAAAACTGAAAAAGTAGTTGGTGAAGAATGGATTGAGGATGAAATCCGTTATATAGCAAGTGCCCCTTATGGACTGTATGATCCCAGCAAAAAGCAAGAATGTACCGAATTCATTTTCTACCTTCCCGATACTCCTATTGATCAAGTATCCGAAGAGTTCTTAACTTGGTGGCCTTATAGATATCCCCAAGAAACAGGACCAAAGACTACACTCTCTTCTTACGGAATTTTAAATGTTACCACTAGCGATGGTTTCTTTACTATAGAATAACAGAAAGGGCTTGACCGATTTGGTCAAGCCTTTTTGTTAAAATAATGTGGTTATCCAATAAATCAGTCCATACACTACACTTGCAGACACACCGTACACGATCACCGGCCCTGCGATGGTGAACATCTTAGCACCCAGACCGAGGATAAAACCCTCGCTTTTGAATTCTATGGCGGGGGAGGCGACGGCATTTGCAAATCCTGACACGGGTACAAGGGTACCTGCTCCAGCTCTTTTTGCCAACTTGTCAAAAAGACCTAACGCTGTGAAAAGAACTGTCAGGAATATAATAGTCACGGTGACGGTGGCACTTGCCACCTCCTCACTGAGACCTAAATATTTATAAAGAGTGAGCAACAGTTGACCAAAGGTACAAATTCCACCGCCCACCATAAACGCCCAAATGCAGTTTTTTAGCTTAGGGGATGGGGGAGATGCCTTTTTAACCAGCTCGTCATATTCCTTTTTGCTAATCTTGACCCTCATACACGTCACACCTTAAAATAACTTCACCGTTATTTTCCCACGCGTAATGAATTTTATACCTTATATGGTGACTGTGTGTTTTTATTTTGAGTCGTAATATTTTTTTGCCGCTTGTAAAGTTTTATTGGCAATGGATTTTGCAAGGTCGTTACCGCTTCCGCCTTCTTCCGCAACAACTATAAAGGCAAAGGGATATTCTTCATCTGTGCAAAATCCTATAAATTCCGCGTGGGGTATTTTCTTATCTACCTCGGCGGTACCTGTCTTTCCGCAGACTGTAAGGTCTCCAAAGAATGACGCGCCGTAGGTTATTTCAACTGCGCCACGCATGAGCTTTTGCAATTTTTCGGCAGTGTCCTCTGAGCAAACCCGTGAGCCCTTTTGACCTTTTCCGCGATAGGTAGTGAGTCCGTAGGCATTCTTAATCTTTTTAATAAGATAGGGCTTTACAGGTGTTCCGCCGTTTGCTACCGCGCCAACAGAGGTGAGGTACTGCAGAGGGTTTTGCATATCGTTATACTGACCGATACCCGACCAGCCAAGCTGGATTTCTCGTGCATTGCTTACGTCGTAGCTGCTTGTAGCGGCGGACAATCCCTCAAGATAATATTTCTTATTAAAGCCAAATTTTTCGGCATACTCAGTCATGGTTTTCTTGCCTAAATCCACAGCCAACTGAGAGAAGTAGCTGTTGCAGGAAACGGCAAAGGCTTTTTCCAATTTAATATCTCCGTGGTAGCCTGTGCATTTAACCGTCTCTCCACCTATTTCACAACCACCCTTACAGGTGTAGGTGCGGTTATAAGCGTCGTCTAATTTTTCCACCGCCGCCATAGCTGTGACCACCTTAAAGGTGGAACCCGGCGCATAAGTAGCGTCTAAAAATCTATTTATAAATACACCCTTGTCGTCATCCTTTTCGGTGGCGAAAACATCTTCGGCATTTTCTATGTCAAAGGTGGGGGAACTTACCATACATAGAAGTTCACCTGTTTTATAATCGTAAAGCCCAACAGTGCCCTTGTGTCTGCCCAGGGCGTTGAGTGCTGCAGAGCATATATCGGCATTGATGGTTAGTTGCATGTCGCTGTATCCAACATTGGTTGAGAAAAGCCCTGTTATGGCATTATATCCCGAAAGTTTGTCTCTGAATGCGGTCTGCACACCCGTGTTTATGAAACCGCGGGTATCGCCCACAGCGTGGAGGGTAGAGAGTCTGGTGGAGTAATTGTTGTTGTACACACGCTTTCCGTTATCGGTTTTGCTTAAAACTGTACCCGCAATGTCGGTTATCTCGCCGCCACCTGCAAACTCACCTGCGGTGTAGAGTCTGTGGTTGCCTTGATAGGTGGTCCAATCTGCCGACTTGCCGATATAAAGAGCGCAGAATACGCAGAGACCCAGTATAAACACTGCGGCAATGAAAAGCATTATTGCCGAGCGTAAGGATAGCTTTTTCATACGTCTCCTCCTTTCGGGCGCAAAGAGACGGTATGGGTGCCGCCAGCTTTTATAAAGCTAAGGAGCATCCATGACGCCAACATTGACGAGCCGCCCACACTAATAAAGGGCATGGTAACACCTGTGAGAGGGAGCATGTCCAAAGAGCCGAATATATTAAGCGCCGCTTGGAAGATGAATATACCCGCCGCGGCAGATGCAGTAACAGCGTAATATATGGAACGGGTGCGAGGTATACATATTGCGGCATAAATCACAAGCAGAGCAAAGTGCAATACCGTTATAAGCGCCAGAATAACACCAAACTCCTCAGCTATGATACCAAAGACCAAATCGGTATCTGCGGCGAAAACTCCTGTTAAATCACCATTTCCTGCACCCATGCCGAAAAGTCCGCCGCCTGAGGTTGCCATCATGGTCTGTGTCTGCTGATATCCGCCCGAATCGGCAAATTCCCAAGCGTGTAAATAGGTGGCAAAGCGGTTGGAAATATAGGGGATAAACTTAATTATTCCAAGTCCCGCTACCACAGCGCCCCCGGCAATACCCAAAACGATTTTCAGGTCGCAGAGGCGGAGACTGAGTATTATAATCATGGTGCCGAAATAGACCGATGCCGTGCCGAAATCTCGCATGAAAGCCAATGCCGCGAAGCAGAAAAAGGAGAAGCCTAAAAACGCCGATAGACTCTTAACGTTCAAAAGCTTGTCCAGAGCAGATGCGCTTATAAACACAAGGCTTACCTTGATTAACTCCGAGGGCTGGAAAGAAACAGGACCTATGGCAATCCAGTTTTTAGAGCCGTTGACATATATTCCGAAAAACATATTAAAAAGCAACAGAGCTATCGAGAATACCGCAACGGGAATCTGGAGTTTTTCGATAAGATTGAGATTGGAAATAACAAATACCAGCAATATAAAGAGCAGAATCCCCGCCGCCGCGAATATTCCCTGTTTTATCAGCAAATCAATACCCGATGAGGCGGCGACACAAAAGCCGACACTTGTGAGATACAGAGCCGACAGCTCGATTTCTACATTGCTTTTAAAACCGCGGATAAGCAGATACAGCCATTCCACGGCGATGAGACCGCCGAAGACCATAACGGTTGTGGGGGCGGCGGAAAAATCTTTAAGCACAAATCCACCGCAACAAAGCAACTGAAATGTGGTTAAAAACAGAGCGCTCAGTACCCTGCACTTTTTTGAAGATGCGTCGGATTTAGCCTTAGCATTGATTGAAATTGCGGGGTTAATAGCAATCTGCAAAATTGTGGAGCCAATGCGGATTTTGTCACCTGACTGCAAAAACGCCTCCTGCTCAACAAGGTAGCCATTCACATAGACATGATTTTCAGGGGATGTGGGGGTAAGCTTGAAACCATATTCAGTGAGGGTAAGGAGAGCGTGTTGCTTTGCCGCCGAGGGACTTTTCAGCCGAACATCGCAAAAAACACCTCTGCCTATAATACATTCCGCGCTTTTAATTTCCACTATATCGCTGTAGCTCTCCACAGCGAATCGAGCCAGAGTCTTGCGCTTTAGCTTGTGTAAAATAGTTCTTAAATTGAGAACGAGGATTATAAGGGAAATTACGGGCAGAATAAATCTAACTATTGCAGAGTAAAGAATATACATATTGCCATCTCCCTTTCCTTAAAATTTTCTCATGAATTATAATAAATTAATAAGACAGTAGACCGTAAGGACAGCGCCTAATACAATTCTATACCAACCGAAGATTTTGAAATCATGTTTTTTGATAAAGCTAAGCAAGAATTTGATTATAAACATCGAAACTATGAATGCAACGGCACAGCCTACAACCAGCACAGTAATTTCCATGCCTGTTACACCTGTGCCATCCAGCATGAATTTAAATGCTTTTAGAGCACTTGCGCCGAACATAACGGGGATTGCTAAATAAAATGTGAATTCCGCCGCGGCAACCCTGCCGATACCTATCATAAGAGCGCCGAGAATTGTGGCGCCCGAGCGGGAGGTGCCTGGGAGAACCGCCGCCACCAGTTGAAACAGACCGATTATAAACGCAGCCTTATAGGTGATATCCTCGGTTGAGGTAACCTTTGGGGTGAGCTTTTTGTTTTTGTTTTCAATTATTATAAACAGTATACCCACCAAGAAAAGCATAAGGGTTACAACTAAGAATTCGATTTTAATGGTGCTATCGCCTATAGTATTTCCAAATATTTCGGATACTGTATCGTCAAACAGAACTCCGTAGACAACGGCGGGAAGACAGGCAACGATTATCTTAAACCAAAGGTTGAAAATATCCCATTTAAGCACAATTCTGCCTATGTATTTGTCCTTTGTTTCCATGGTGTGATTCTTTTTAAGAGCAAAGGGCCATATATCGCGGAAGAAAACCACCACAACAGCAAGTATAGCGCCAAGCTGAATAACCACTCTGAACATTTCTATAAAGAGAGGGGAGGAGTTGAAATTCCAGAAGTTTTCAAAAAGTATAAGATGGCCCGTGCTGCTGACGGGCAACCACTCGGTGATACCCTCTATAATTCCGTAAAATATAGCTTTGATTATTTCAATCATTTCATCAAGCCCTTTCAGATTCAAAATCTACATTATATATTACCACAAAATTCCCAATTGGTCTATAAAAATATATACTTTTTAAGTAACAATAATACCCGCCGCCGAATATAATACCAATGAAGTAACAAAATTCTGCTTCAATTCTTAAAAAGGAGGCTAATTTTATGTCGGACACAAGAGTTAACAGCAGTGCCGCTGGTGGTGGAGATTTCCGCGAGGCGGTGTGTATCGATGCGGGCAGAGTGTATGATTCCTGCTGTGACCGTGACTGTCTTGAGGACCTGCGCTGTTATTTCACCAGCGAGGGACAATGCGTAATTGACAAGGCGCTTAACATACGGGCAAAATCCGCGGAAGTTTTTAATGTATATATAGACGTTGAACCGGTCACCTTTAATCGCGGCTACTATTCCTGCAGTCTTAATTTCTTCTTCCTTGTAGAGTTTGACGTGTTCACAGGCGACAGCCCCAAGCCCACAACCGTCAAAGGCTTCTGCTTCTACGAAAAGAAGGTAATACTATTTGGAAGCGAGGGCAATGTAAGGGTGTTCTCCAACGCAAAAACCCTTGAAAGCAGCAATGACCCTCAAAGCTGCACTTCTTCCAACACCCCCAGATGCAGTGTTCAGACCGTTGACCCGATTGTGCTTTCAGCCCGTCTTTGTGAGCTGAGAAGCTGCTGTGAAAACAGCTGTTGCGTACCCACCTGTCTTTGCGACGCTTTAGGCGGAAATGTGAATATGTGTCAGGAATTAGGCACACCCACAGTCCTTGTAACATTGGGACTTTTCTCCATAGTTCAGCTCATAAGAAACGTACAGATGCTGGTTCCTGTCTATGATTTCTGCATCCCCGAAAAGCAGTGCGAGGATTCTACCGACCGTCCTTGTGACGTATTCTCAAGATTGGATTTCCCCACCGACGATTTCTTCCCTCCCAGAGCAGGAGAGAATGGCTGCGGTTGCGGAACCCTGAATAAAAACTGTTAGTCTGCAAACTCTTAAAATCAAGCCTTCAAAAACCGAAAAGCGCCGTTCAGGTATCCTGAATGGCGCTTTTAAAATGTTAACACAGGCACAAGGACTGCGGAAATTCTGCGGCCTTTTTAGTTTCCTTACTGCATCGTCTCAAAAAGCTCCCCAATTAGTGACTTTTCGGCGAGCCATTTAGAGTATGCTGTGGCGCTTCCGCAACACACAGCGAATTTTAGAGCCTCGTGATGGTCACCGCTATTTGAGAATTCTCGAATAAAACCTGCCACCATTGAGTCACCTGCTCCAACAGTGTTTATCATATTTCCTTTAGGTGGGTCGCAATGGAAAAGCTCACCCCGTTCGGTGAGAAGCATGGCGCCATCGTCACCTAAGGAAACCAACACATTCCGAGCACCCATCTCTTGAAGCTTGTGGGCATAAATTGCCACATCCTCGCGGCTGGAAAGGGGCTTTTTGAAAAGCTCGCTCAACTCATCGATATTTGGCTTTATAAGAAAAGGACGCAAGGAAAGGGAGGAGGTGAGCGCCTTTCCGCTTGTGTCGAGAACTACCGTTACACCCTTTGGCGCTGCGGAAATAATATCTTTATATATATCCTCGCAAAGCCCCTTAGGTATGCTACCGCTGAGCACCAGCGTATCTTCTGGGTAAAGAGCTGAAATTCGTCTCTTTAATATCTCAATATACTCCTCGGTTATTTCGGGACCCGCGCCGTTGAATTCGGTCACTTCACCCTTTACGAGCTTCACATTAATCCTTGTAAATCCATTTTCGATGCGTATAAAGTCGTGTTTACAGCCCAATTTGTCTAACCGCTGCTCCAGTTCATCACCTGTAAAACCTGCCGAAAAGCCTAATGCTATGGAATCCATTCCCAAACGCTTCAAAATTATAGACACATTAAGACCTTTGCCACCCACGACAAAATATTCATTCTGCACACGGTTGGTTTTGCCTGTGTTAAAGGTATCTGCATCAGCGGTGTAGTCCAGCGAGGGGTTGAGAGTAACGGTGTAAATCATATAAACAGTCCTTTGATAATTTCTAATATGTAGTATACAATAATGGGGGAATTTTATCAACAAAAACATTGAAATTAATATCTTGCTGTTGTATAATTAGTGTTGTATTATTTTTTACTTTCCGAGGAGTATAAAAAGTGACAGTAGTTTACATAGTTCGCCATTGTGAGTCCTTGGCAAATCTCAGCCATTCCTTTGCAGGGCTTTGCGATGCAGGCATAAGCCCTAAAGGAGCTTTGCAGTTGGAATGTCTTGCCGAGAAATTCAAAGGTATCAAGCTGGACAGGGTGTATTCCAGCCATCTTATGAGGGCGTATAAAACCGCCGAGGCCATAAACCGATACAGTGGCTGTGAAATCATTGTTGACGATAGTTTTATCGAGATTAACTTAGGCGTACTCGACGGAAAACCAGTTAAGGATATGACCGAGGAGCAAACCCGTCTCTGGAATAATGAGCCTCACAATTTCAAAATCGAGAGGGGAGAATCTATGGCGGAGGTTTCGGCGCGTGTGTGGAAAGGATTAAAAGCGGTGGTGAGGGATAACCCCAACTCCACCATTGCCATTGCCTCCCACGGCTGTGCAGTTCGCACCTTGATTAGACAGCTAAAAGGACTTCCCGAGGAAGATATCATAAATGTGGGATGGTGCGATAACACAGGTGTTAACAAGGTTATATTCTATGATGACGGAAGCCATGAATTAGTTATTGAAAACGATTCATCTCATCTTAGTGAAGAAGCAAAAGCAGAGCCGATAGCTAACTGGACGGAGGAAGAATAAATGATTATAATGTCTGTTGATTTAGGCGCCGCCAGAACAGGACTCGCCGTAAGTGACTCGGGAGAGCAATTTGCATTTCCCCGCGGAATAATAAAGGAATATAGCCGCGAAAAACTATATGAAAAAATTGTGGAAAAAGCCAAGGAAAACAGCGCAGAAATAATAGTTTTGGGTCTACCTAAAAATATGGATGGGTCTTTGGGCTTCAAAGCGCAGGAAAGCATCGATGCAAAGTCGACTCTTGAGAAGCTTTGTGATATTCCCGTTGAGCTTTGGGATGAGCGATGCACCACCGTCAGCGCCCATAACAGTCTGCAGGTCAACGGTATTAAGGCGAAAAACCGTAAAAACATTGTGGATTCGGTTGCCGCAACCATCATTTTAGAGGATTATTTGCGGTTCAGAAATTCCAACAAATAAAATTATCATATAAAAAGCTTCTTGGAATTTCCAAGAAGCTTTTACGTACTCATTTGTAAATCACACCAAAGCTACCGAATGCTCGGCGGATGCGGTCTTTTTGCTCTTCGCTCATATCTGGGGTTATGGTGCGGTCGCTGTCGGTAGGTTCTGCCCAATATTCACCCTCGCCCTGAGGCTTGGCTTCCTCCCAGAGTGCGCTGAAATTATTTATCAAATCCGAGGTCATATCTGCCGCCAAAATTTGACATTTTGAGGTTAAGGAGTCTAAGGTCTCGTCATTTGCTACAGGGAAATCCCTTTGGAAAAGTATATCCCCCTCGTCGAAGCGGTCTGTGATTTTGTGGATTGTCACACCGCTGTTTTGAAGACCTCTTAATATTGTGCAAGGAAAAGGCCATGCACCGCGGCCGACAGGAAGCAGAGCAGGGTGTATGTTCACACCTTTGAAATCACTTCTCCCCAAAATTGGAATCTTATGAATATATCCCGCTGATAGGGTGAAGTCGCAACCCTTGTCGAAATAGCTTTCCAATGCGTCGGGTGTTATCTTTTCAAGATGAACGGGAATACCATGCTGTTTTGCAAGGCCGATAACCTCGCGGTTAAATTCAAATTTGTCGTCTGTAGGGAAGGTATAAAGCGCCATAACTTCAACCTGTGGGTCGTCCACAACCCTTTTGAAGCAATGATAAAACAGATCAAAGCCGAAATATACTATCTTCATTCCTGAGCTTTCTTCCTTTCTGGGAGCTGAGATAGGATGATTGCCGAAAACATAACCACACAGCCAATACCCTCGCGGAGATTTAAAACCTCACCGTCAAGGAAATCAATAAGCACTGCCACAGTACTGGCAAGTACTGCGAACACAGATTCAAGGCTCATAATAATTGAAACTAAGGTGGGATGGGTATCCCGCTGTGTGATAATCTGTAAGGTATAACCTACTCCGCTGGATAAAACTCCGAGATAAAGTACGGCGGGATAGGATTCCATCAGCATTGTAGTTGTTGTTTTTTCTCCCCAAATCAAAGAGAAAATAAGCGAAACCACTGCGCAGACAAAAAACTGTATGCAGGACATTTTCATCGACTCAACGCGAGGGGAGAAGCGGTCGATAATCAATATATGAATCGCGAACACAAAGGCACAGCAAAGCACAACAAGGTCGCCCAAAGCAAATCCGACGCCACCCTTGTAGCAAAGCAGATAAAGACCAACCACCGAAAGCACAACGCTTATCCAGGACTTTAGTGTTGTCCTAACTTTTAAGAATATACCAAAAATAGGAACCAACACGATGTACATTGCTGTTAAGAATCCGGATTTTCCTGCATCAGCACCCGCATACATTCCGTATTGTTGAAATGCCGAAGCCACCGCCAGAGCAATTCCGCAAAGTGTACCGCCCAAAATCAGGGTCTTTTTGTCGGAAGGCTTACCATCAGCAGGCTGTGGCGCCCGTTTACCCATAATTGCGATGATGGGGATAAGCACAAGTCCGCCTATAACCGATCGAAGCACGTTAAACATAAATGGCGGAATGGTCTGACACTTTTGAGGCACAAAGGCCACACCCCAGATAAGCGCCGCAAGGAGAAGCAAAAGGGGATTTTTTAATTTTTTCATATTCATATAATTCACCTGAAAATTAAATATAAATTATTTGTAACACATATAATTTTAATAGCGCATAACATAAAAAACAACACCATATTACTAAATTATATGTTTTTCAACGAAAAGTCAAGGGAATGGGGAAATTATATTGACAAATATAGTCAAAAAGTATAGAATAAAATTAACCAAAAGGAGGTTATATTATGATTAAAAAAACGTAATGTCGTAACAGCTTTCCTGCTCAGTATCATTACCTGCGGTATCTACGGTATATATTGGGCAATCTGTCTTGCCCGCGAGTCGGTTTCTGTCAAAGACCCTAAGGACGACGGAATTCTCGAAATTGTGCTTATGATTTTCTTGCCCTTTGTAGGATTCTTCCTGGCTGAAAAGAAGCTCAGCGAGGGATGTGCAGAAAAGGGAATTCAGCATAGCGACAATTCAATCATTTATCTCATCCTTGGTCTTGTGGGACTTGGCATTGTAAACTTCTTCATGATGCAGCTTGACCTCAATAAGATTGCAGATTTAACAACAGTTGAATAAATTTTAAGCAGATAAAAAAGGCGGTTTGGATTTTCCAAGCCGCCTGTGTTTATTTTAATC
This sequence comes from Acutalibacteraceae bacterium, assembly GCA_045542355.1. Lineage (GTDB taxonomy): Bacteria > Bacillota > Clostridia > Oscillospirales > Acutalibacteraceae > UMGS1532. The sequence continues at coordinate 64,078 of JAZQKX010000025.1, read as the reverse complement.
CACATTAACCCCTTGCTTTAGGAGTTTTGTGTTCAGTATAAAACCAGCGATAATAAGCGCTGTGTATACTCCTGTGGCGAGGTAGAGCACCAGATTAGCGGTGTCACCGCTTATTATGGCATTTCCTGTGGTGAAGATTTTCATTAAGTCCTCGTTGAAAATAGCAACCGCCAAAACTGTAAGAACTGTTATAGTCTGACTTGCGCAATAAATCATGAAGCCTAAAAGCACCGAGAATCCTGTTTTTGCGCTGTTCATTTTATGCCCTAAGATTATGCCTGTAAACCCGCATTGCAGAATGTTAAAGAATTCAAGGAACAGTATCACTATAAGCAACACTATGATTTTATTCCCGAACATATCAATAATGGGGGAGAGCATAGCCTTTACAGTTTCCCAGAAGTCTTTTGAATAGTAGGCAATGAATGCTGTGAGCAGAATAACCGCTGTACTTGCAAGGGTGGTTATAAGAGAGGCTATGAATTTGGCCGCATAGTGTGTGCTTTTTTCAATGGGAAGAGTATGGGTCAGATAGGACTCGTCGCCGTAAAGGTTGTATTTGAATCTTACCCACATTCTCATCAGGTTGTTAATCAATATGTTAAAGAACATAGAAATTGTAACACCAGAGCAAATCTTACCGATTATATGGAGTGCCAAGGAGTTTTCAAACCCTAAAAACAATCTTGTGAGTAAGCCGAAAAACACGGCGAGAGCATAGAAAACAATAAGGCCCTTATTCAATATATTTCGGCAATCGTATTTAATTAATTTACCTAACATCTGAACATCCTCCTGAAAATTTCGTCAATGGAGCAACCCTCGCGGTTTCTCAGCTCGTCGCTGTCGGCGGTGAGTGCTATTTCACCATTGTCAATAAATATAACCTCGTCCAGAATTCTCTCAATATCGCTGATTAAATGGGTGGAGATAATCACACTGGCGCCTTCGCTGAAATTGGTGAGAATTGTATCGAGAATATAGTCTCTGGTTGCGGGGTCGACACCGCCCAAAGGCTCGTCGAGAATATACAGCTCCGCCTCTCGGCTCATAACCAGCACAAGCTGTACCTTTTCCTGCATACCCTTGCTCATTTTTCTGAGCTTCTCCTTGGTATCCAGACCTAAATCGGCAAGTAATCTACGGGCTTTTGATTCGTTGAAATTGTCGTAGAACTCCCCGAAATATTTTATGACCTCCTCAACCGTCATGCTTTTGTCGAGATATGTTCTTTCGGGCAGATATGAAATGATTTTCTTAGCCCTTACACCAACTGCCTCTCCGCCTACAAGAATTTCACCTGAGGTGGGGGTGAGTAGGTCGTTTATAAGCTTTATCAGGGTAGTTTTACCTGTACCGTTTTTACCAAGCAAACCTATAATCTTACCTCGTGGAATGGTGAGATTTATATTTTTTAGCACAGCCTTTGTGCCAAAGTTTTTGTTAAGATTGATACATTGTAATAGTTCCATTATCCTTTTCCTCCTTTAAGATATTCTATTGCCTCGTCGGGACCGACACCGATGTTCTCCATCATGGAGAAAAACTTGTCTGCAATATTGTGGGCATACTCTTTTTTCAATCTGTCGATTAAATTCTGGTCGTCGGTGACGAATTTCCCGTTTGTTCTCTCGGTGTATATAAGCCCCAAGTCCTCCAACTCACCCAAGGCTTTCTGCATCGTGTTGGGGTTCACCTTGTTCTGGAGGGCAAGGTCTCTAACCGAGGGAAGTCGTTCCCCACATTTTATTCTGCCCGAAATTATATTCAGCTTGATTTGCTCCACCAACTGCACGTATATGGGCAAATTATTGTCAAATTCAAAACTCATAATGTTTCCTTTCGGCATTGTATTACTCGACTAATACAATGATACAACATTGCACCCCATTTGTCAATAGGTAAAATGAAGGAGTTATCCAATATTTTTGGATAACTCCTCAAGGGATTATAATATTGTTTCTGCCGGTTTCAAGTAAATAGTCACCGCTTTTAAGCAATTTTGCTAACCCAAAGCTGTCTTTGGGAAGTTGGTGGCATCTCAGGGCTGTAATTCCCTCATGACCTCGCTGGGTGTGGTGGAAATCCGTTCCTGCGGTTATAATTTTATGGTTGTTTTCCAGAGCCAATACCGAGGCAAGACCCACTCTGGAATTATGGCCGGGGTGCAGATTAAATACTTCTATTCCGTCTAAAAGGTCAGGGGAGACTCTTTCCATCCCATCTCTGAATGGGTGTGCCTGTAGGAATACACTTCTGGGCATATCGTAATTCTTTCTGAAATACTCTATGCCGTTTGGCAAAAGGTCATAGATTTCCCCCAGCTTCTGCTGGTCTACACCGTAAATAAGATAATCGTTTATATTCTCAGTAAATCTTATTTCTGCTCCGAGATAAACTTTTATACCTAATTCTTCGCCATATTTTTCCGCTTCTTTATAATCTTCTAAAATAGTGTTTACGCAATCCTCTTTGTTCCTACCGGCAAAACCATATATAAAGTGGTTTGTTATTGTGATTGCATCATATCCCAACTCTTTGTAAATTCTTACCAATTCCTTTGGGGACACTTCGCTGCAACTACTGGCAGGGTTGGTGTGGGCATGAAGCTCTATTCTGTGTTTATATTTAGACATAAGTTTTTTCTTCAAATTCTTCGGGTTCATATTTCTCACCACTTTACAATGTGTAAAAAACCTCGTTGCGCCGAACGAGGTTTTTGGTGGAGACAAGTGGACTTGAACCACCGACCCCTTGCATGTCAAGCAAGTACTCTAACCAGCTGAGCTATGCCTCCATGTAACCTTATCATACCACAAATTTATGCGTTTGACAAGGCTGTAAACAAAAGAAATTCAATAATTTATCAGGCATAATTTTTACGAGCAATTCCATCCGTTAAAGCGTGAAAGCCTAGTGGCTATTTGGCGGTGATGACCGGGCGTTTCCGTGTTGGAGATGTCCTCGAATGTATGGTAGTGATACACGATAAAGCGCATGATTTTATCACTCAGCCCGCCAGTAACGCTGGTATCAAAATAGGCTGTGGTGTGATCCAGCAGGTATAAAAGACAAAGCAAAAAGCACTTCAAACGAAGTGCTTTTGTCTCTGCTTTTCGAGAAACTAACAAGACCCCAGAATTTTAGCGATTACATTCCTTAGAATTAACTACAGATAGCAAATTAGTAAACATACAAATAAATCACTAAACGAGTGTTTATTTAACCGTTCTCATTTTTCTTTCGTGCTTTTCTTGAATATGAAATTTAATAATAGCAACAATTGTAATCACAAATTCAATCCCATAAGATATCGCTGAGGAAATAGGAGCATTAACAAGCAGATTGTAAGAAACTGCACTTATGTGAGGGATTAATATCACATATCGCATTAACTTAATATTTCTCATGGCAAATGTGATTGCATACATGCAAGAGGCAACCATATACAAAACATCCCATGGCGATGATGTCCCAGATAAAATAACATAGTTTATTAAGATATAATTCGAAACGGTTACAAAACACAACCCTATTATCATATACAATGGAACCTTTTTATTGTTTTTTTCATATGTATAACAAATTAATCCTCGAACTATTCCTAAGGCGACCGAAACCATGGTAAAATAGGCGCCCATAAAGAAATAAGAGAAAGATAAAAAAACGTTGCCGGTTAATTGTAAAATCAGATATTTCTTTTTATTGTCAAAAAAATAACTACCACAAAATAAAGCAAGAGCTATTGTGCTCATAATAAAAGATAATGTCTTCGTTTCAATTCACCTTCCAATGTGTTTTGTCATGTAATAGCATTCCGAGTACGTTGATTATAGCATAAAATCAAAAGTAAATCAATGAGGTGCATTGTATTTGATTCGTGGCGAAGCCATACCTTACTTCTTCACTATTCACATATTACGAGCTAAGCGAGTTACAAGGTTCTGGGGCACCCACCCACAATTTTAATTGTGATGGTGGGTCAGGTTCTTATTACTTATTACCTTCCAAAAATCCCGAAAGCGAGTTTTAGTGAAAAGTGAAAAAGTAAAAATCCCGTCCACTTGCGTGAACGAGATTTTTTGTGCGTTTTGAACTTAATGACACGAATGGAATGTGCCTAAAAACCGTTATTTTTCTTGTTTTATGTTTTTGAAATATTTTTACACATAAATAGCTTAAATACTATACTCCACATTAAAGCATTTATTATCATAAATAACAATACACATATCAATAGCAAAAGCATTGTTCCAACAACTAATGGCAGCAAAGGTGTGTTTTCAACTATCGCTATAGACACAAAAAACGGCAGAAGTATAGAAATAAATGCTAGTATATGAATAATGTTATCTCTTGATTTAATTATGCTAAAAAAAGAATGATTATTTAATGCATCCGTTTTATGATGTAAACTTTTATATCGCATTATGCAAACAAATACAAAATTCAAAACAAGTGCTAATATTGCGAGTATCAAAGTATTAACTAATTCAGAAAAAGTATTTCTTAAAACTAAATTCCAAACAAATGCTAGTATAAATACTAATAAAAAGTAATTGGCTATAAAACCAAGCGTAACTAATATCTTTTTAAAATATAGTTTAATCATAATCCTCACCAACCTTTAAGTTTATTATAGCATAAAAGCGGAAATAAATCAATGCGAAGCATTGTATGTAATCCGCAACTTGTTGCGGGAATGGAATCATTTTCGCAAGAAAATGCATGTAATCAATCCGAAGGAAATACACTTGCGGGATGACATACACGCTACGCGTGATTACATACGCCTTGCGGCGATTACATACCAATCCTTCAGATTGGATAAAAAAGACACACCCCTGCTCAAATAGAGCGAGGGGCGCAAATCATCGTTTTCAAAATAAATGCAGAATTTAATTAATACAATCTGATTTTCTTCGCGGTCATCTGTCCGTCAACCTTTAAATAACTACGGATGCTTCCATCATATCCCACCTCTATCAGATGTCCATCAATTTGTGCGTTAAGTGTATGTGCTGTTTCAATCAGCGCTTCTATTTCATCATACACGTTTCCGTCTATTACAAGTTCATTGACCCTTTTTACTCTGCGGTATGTAATGGTATGACCCAATGCCTGAGCTTCCAGCAAAATTCTCGCCTTTACATCGGTGTCAGCAATTCTTATGACACCCGAATTAAACGCAATATTCTCATCTTGTTGTATGTCATCAGCTTCAAATGGGTTTTCAGGTATTTCTTCTTCGGGCGTAAGTTTTTTTAGTTTATAACAGGCATTTATGCCCATTGAAAGTGAAACTATCACCCAAATGTGAAAGGCAATATCGATAATCCCGTCTAGCTGAATTTCTGAAAACAACAGCATTCCTGCTGTATCAATCGCAAAGATGACTAATGCGAAAATAAGCCAACCGACCTTATTGTTTTTTGAGAAAATCCAACTGATGAGATACATAGCCGTAATTACCAAAGCAATACCTAAGATAACAGCGAAAACAGAGGTTGGTAAAAACTCTAATCCTGAAAGCTCCTCTGTGTAATATTCGGTGGGGAACATACCACAAACTGCCATTCCCAAGGTAACCAATGCATAAGGAATGTACGCGGAAAAGAGGAAGTAGACGTCACTTTTAGCAACGAGAAGTACAATGTTTATTATCGTAAACAAAAGCACAAGCAATAAATTAGACCGTGCATTTTTATACTTCGTTTCTAAAACTTGTTTGTTTGACAATGTATTGGGTGTTTTCATAAGAAATCTCCTAGTTCAAAATATATTATTGATTTTATTATAATAAATCAGCCGACAAAAAGCAATATGCTAAACCGACATTTTTTGAAAAGCTTAAGTATATAAACACAACCTAAGTTGATTATTGTTTTAAATCTTCTTCATAGCCTTGGCGATAGTATATTATATAGTTTGTGGGTCAAATCAATGCAGAGCATCGGCTTGGATAAAAAACTCTCGTGTACGAAAAAGAACTGGGCGAAAACCGAGAATTTTCTTTGTTTTATACAAAACACTGCTTATATTCAGGTTGGAATTCTAAATCATTCATTAAATCTTCTTCATTTGAAAATCGAGAACATCCACAACTGCCCAAATGTGACTCCCACATAGCAGGAAGTGCATCTTCATTATCACAAATATATTTCCACTCATCTTCATCAAATTGATAGATTTCTTCTAAATGATAAGTGAGTATTCCTTTTTCATCTTTTAAAACTACATAACGCATTGATTTATCTTTTGAATAAAAAACGTTTATTACTTCATCGCAGAATGAATCCAAGTTTTTATCGAATAGTAATTCAACTATATTATCCCAAGAAGGCATTGGAGGTGTGGATTTAGCATCTAATTCTCTATTTTTATTAAATAACCTTTTCAACCGTTTCACAAAATCACCGCCTTGGGTGTATTATAGCATAAAAGCAAAAATAAATCAATGCGGAGCATTGTATATCATCAAGCCGACAGTTTTTTGATACACACCTAAAGGTGTGATGAGATACAAAGGCGGTATAGCGCCTTTGATGATATACACGCTAATGCGTGATGATATGCCATTGCTTTCGCAATGAATAAAAAAATCTCGTTCCGAAGAACGAGATTTTTTGGAGGCACCACCCGGATTTGAACCGGGGCATAAAGGTTTTGCAGACCTCTGCCTTACCACTTGGCTATGGTGCCATATTTGAGTTTAAAAAGAGGACGCTTAAAGTGTTTAATTTTAAGCGTCCTTTGGAGCGGATTACGAGGCTCGAACTCGCTACCTCCACCTTGGCAAGGTGGCGCTCTACCAGATGAGCTAAATCCGCACACATGGTGCCTCCGGTCGGAATTGAACCAACGACACGTGGATTTTCAGTCCACTGCTCTACCAACTGAGCTACAGAGGCAAATGGCGACCTGGATGGGACTCGAACCCACGACCTCTAGCGTGACAGGCTAGCGTTCTAACCAGCTGAACTACCAGGCCAAAGATGGTGGGAACAATAGGGCTCGAACCTATGACCCTCTGCTTGTAAGGCAGATGCTCTCCCAGCTGAGCTATGCTCCCACATCTAGCGCCGCCTGTATCGGCGACGAGAATTATAATACCACAAGTCCTCCGCTTTGTCAACACTTTTTTCTGAAAAATTTAAAATAATTTTTTAAATTTTTGCAAGTGATTTTACTTCATTCGGAGTGAACTTGTAATTCATGTTGCAGAAGTGACAGTTAAGCTCAATTTCGGGCATTTCCTCAGCCATTTTAAGAAGCTCCTCGGGTCCCAAAGTGACCAAAGCCTTCATAACTCTTTCCCTCGAACAATCACATTTATATGCAACATCCTGAGTATATAGAACTTCCACCTCAAAGCCCTCAAGCGCGGCATCCACAATATCCTTAATGGTTTTGTTTTCTGCCAACATTGTGGTGACAGGCTTGAGCTTTTGGAGATTCTCCTCGATTTTATCAATGGTCTTATCGTCGGCACCGGGGAGCAACTGCATAATAAATCCACCCGAACAGGCAACACTTCTGTCTCCGTTCACCAGCACACCCAAGGCGCATACTGTGGGTATCTGCTCACTGGTGGCATAGTATGAGGTGATATCCTCGGCAATCTCGCCCGAAACTAAGGGCACAATTCCGCTATAGGGCTCTTTAAGTCCCACATCCTTTAGTACGTAAAGGTGTCCGTTTTTACCCACAGCGCCACCAACATCCAGCTTACCGTTAGCTTTAGGCGGGATTGTAACGTGGGGATTTTCAACGTATCCCTTAACATTTCCGTCGGGGTCAGCAACCGCAACAAGAGACCCTGTGGGTCCGTCGGCTTTCACTCTTAGAGTAAGGCTGTTTTCCTCGCCCTTCATCATATTACCCATCATTGTGGCGGCGGTGAGAAGTCTGCCCAAAGCGGCGGTTACAACGGCGGTGGTATCATGGATACTTTTTGCCTTTTCCACCATGTCGGTGGTATCAACAGCGGATATCATAACAGCGCCGTCGGAGGTAATGCATCTGATTAATTTTCCCATTTTATTTCACCTTTTTGGTTATATAGTATATCCGCTCCGAGGTGTCGCTCGGCGGGTTATGACTAAGGTCGTCATAGATTGATAAGATTTCAAGCCCTGCATTTTTGAGGGCGTTTTCGATGTCTTCGGGGGTGTAGGCTTTTTCGGAAAACTCATCGCTTTCACGTCTGTAAAGGCCATTGCTTTCAGCTGTGAAAAAATCTAAGTATATGTCGGTTTTTAAATCCTCGTCGGTGAAGTTTTGCCAACAACACATCACATTATCGGTCTCGGTGATAAAGGCATTGTTGCCCAAAACCTTTCGATGTTTATACTCGGTGTTTACATCGAATATAAAAAGTCTTTCGGGCTCTAAGAATAACGACACCCGAGAAAGGGTCCGACAAAACTCCTCATAGTGAGTTATGTGGTTGAGGCTGTCCATAAGCGACACCGCTCCGTCTACAGTACCGTATAAATCAAGTTCCGCTCCGGTTTGCAGAAGAAAGAGACCTTGTGGTAGTTTCTCACGGGCAACACCCAGCATATCCTCAGAGGGGTCAACACCAATGGTTTCAATGCCCATTTCTGAAAATCGCACGGTGAATTCACCCGAACCACAGCCAAGGTCTAAAAGCAGGGCAGGGGATTTATCAAATTTTTTGAATAAACCCATTATATATTCCGCCCGTTCATCGTATCGGGCATCTGCCATTAATTCGTCATAGAATTCCGAAAATGCATTATAACTCATATTTCTTACTCCGAAAGATGTGCTTCTATTGCTGATTTCAGTCGGTCCAAGCCCTCGCCGTTTTGGGAGGAAAAGGGGAAGAATTCCAGATCTCCCAACTGTTCGCCAAAGTCTTCTAAACGCTGACGATATTCTGTTTTGTTGAGCTTGTCACTTTTGGTTAGCACGATGATAAACTTATAGCCTGTGCTGATGAGATAGTTAATCATAGAGATATCGTCTGCGGTGGCGGGGTGGCGCATATCCACAAGCTGTACCACCAGTTTGATATTTCTGTCCGAGGAGAAGTAATGCTCCATAAGCTCAGCCCAGCGTTCCTTTTCCGCAAAAGAAACCTTAGCGTAACCGTAACCCGGCAGGTCGGCAAGACGGACATCGCTTTCACGGAAAAAGTTCACAGTCACGGTTTTGCCGGGCTTCGTGCTGACACGGGCTAATGCCTTACGTCCCACAAGCTTATTGATAAGTGAAGATTTACCCACATTCGAGCGACCCGAAAAACAGATTTCGGGCAGGTCAGAGGGTGGCAACTGACCTGAAAGACCGTGGGCGCTTTCAAAGGAGAAATTATTATAGTTCATAATTACGCTCCAAATTTTAATTATTGACGAGCCGAGGCTCTGTGACCTAAAGTTGTATCCATAGGCATTGGCTTTTCCTCAGATGCCTTTTCAACACTTCCTGTGAGGGCGCGAGTTATAACATCCCACGCATTATCCACAGGGATAAACTGAATTTTTTCCAAAACCTTGGGGTCAATTTCGGAAAGGTCTGGTTCATTCGCAGAGGGGATAAACACGGTTTTAACACCTGCGGCATATGCCGCCATGGATTTCTCCTTGAGTCCGCCTATGGGGAGAACGCGACCGCGAAGGGTTATCTCGCCCGTCATTGCAACATCGCGCTTTACAGGAATTCCTGTGAGGGCAGAAACAAGAGCTACCGTCATGGTTATACCTGCCGAGGGTCCATCCTTGGGAATTGCCGCTTCGGTGGCGTTTATATGGAAATCTTTATTCTTGTAGAACTCTTTGTCAATGCCGAGAAGCTCCGCAATGCTGCGAACGTAACTAAGGGCAGTTCTTGCAGATTCCTGCATAACATCACCGAGAGAGCCTGTCAGCTCTAATTTACCGCTACCATTCAGCACCGAGGCTTCAAGTTGCATTAGAGTTCCGCCCACCTGAGTCCAGGCAAGACCGTTTACAACACCAACCTCATCAAAGGGGAGAAGCTGTTCATCTTTGAATTTGGGATTACCAAGGAATTCTGAGAGATTAGCGGCGGTCACATTAACCGTCTCCTTTTCTCCAGCGGCTTTTTTTACCGCTATTTTTCGGCATATCGTACCAATCATCTGTTCCAGCTTTCTCACACCAGCTTCACGGGTGTAGAAGTCGATTATGCCATATAGCGCGGTGGAATTAAATTTGCAGTCAGCCTTTTCAATGCCGTTCTTTTCCATCTGCTTAGAAATAAGATATTTCTTTGCGATGTTGAATTTATCCTGCCTTGTATAACCGCTGAGCTCAATTATTTCCATTCGGTCGCGGAGAGGCGCGGGAATTGTGTCGAGGGTGTTGGCGGTGGTTAAAAACAACACTCGGCTAAGGTCGAAAGGCATGTCTATAAAGTGGTCCTTGAAACTGTTATTCTGTTCTGGGTCAAGCACCTCTAAGAGGGCAGAGGAGGGATCACCCTTGTAATCAGCGCCAAGCTTGTCGATTTCGTCCAAAAGTATAACAGGATTTGCAGTACCTGCCTGTTTCACCGCGTCAATAATTCTGCCCGGCATAGAGCCGAGGTAGGTCTTGCGGTGACCTCTGATTTCGGCTTCGTCCCTGACTCCTCCCAGAGAAATTCTCCCGAATCTGCGCCCCATTGAGTTGGCAACAGAACGGGCAATAGAGGTCTTGCCCACACCTGGAGGTCCCACAAGGCAGAGTATGCTCCCGCCCATGGTACCTGTGAGACTGTGCACCGCCAAGGCTTCAATAATTCTCTCCTTGACTTTTTCTAAACCATAGTGCTCACGCTTTAAGATAGCTGTCGCTTTTTTGATGGAGTCGTTGTCCTTTGTGTAGACACCCCAAGGCAGAGCAATACAGGTTTCTAAATAGTTTCTCACAACCGTTGCTTCCTGAGAGCCAAAGGGCATTTTGCGAAGCTTGTCTACTTCGCCGAGAAGCTTGTCTTTAACCCCATCGGGAGCATTTAAGGAGCGAATTTTTTCGCTTAATTCAAAAGCCTCATCATTGGGGTCGGAATCTCCGTAGAGCTCTTCGTTAAGGGCTTTAATCTGCTCTCGCATATAGTATTCGCGCTGGTTTTCATCCATCTGCACCTTAACCTTTTCGGCAATTTCGGCGTCGATGGTGAGAAGCTCGGTTTCACGACCGAGGATTTCTGACACCAGCTCTATTCTTTTTATGGGAGATGCCTCCTCCAAAACCAACTGCTTATCCTCGGCTGTAAAGGGGAGATTGGAGGCAATAAAGTCGGAGATAAAGCCAAGGCTGTTTGTGGCGCGAACGGTCATCACAACATTGTTTGGAAGCCTTGGAGCCACAGCGGCATAATCCTCAAATAGTGCCTTAAGATGGCGGATTGCCGCCTCTCTGTAAAGAGCATTTGAACGGGTCTTGAGGGGGATTACCTCGGTGAATTCACCTATATAATATTTCGGGTTTTCGATAACCTTGTGGATAAAGACGCGCTTTACACCCTCAACCAGCACACGCACCTCGGCATCGTTCACCTTGAGCATCTGTCTGATTTTGGCGGTACAGCCGATTTTGTGGATATCCTCGCCTGAGGGGTCCTCGTCGCGGATATCCTTCTGGGTTACCAGAAGAATTTCTTTATTTTTATCCATAGCGCGGTTGAGCGCCGCAATGGAACGGTCGCGCCCCGCATCAAAATGGAGAAGCATACCTGGGAACATAACAAGACCGCGCAAAGGGATGAGCGGCAGAGTCTCGGGCATGAACTGTGGGTTTTCTTGCATAAATATCCTCCTAAGATAAACACAAAGCGTAAAAGCTCATACATATTAAATAATGTTGAAGTCTTATAATTATACATCATAATGTCGGAAACTTCAAGCACAAAACTATCGGATACCAATAAATTACGAAAATATCAAATTATATCCACTTTTATACATAAATTGTTAAAATTATTGTTGTGTTCTGAAACCATTGATGATATAATGCTAGTTAAGCTAAAACATAAAAGTTAGGAGACTGTTTATGGAAACAACAAAGAGAAGTAGCTTTACAGGTCGCCTCGGTTTTGTACTTGCGGCGGCAGGTTCAGCAGTAGGTCTTGGCAATATCTGGAGGTTCCCTTATCTTGCCGCAAAATACGGCGGAGGTATTTTCCTGCTTGTATATTTAATTCTTGCAGTTACCTTTGGCTTTGCCCTTATGGTGACCGAAATCGCTATCGGCAGGAAAACAGGACTTTCGGCTATAGGTGCTTTTAAAAAGTTAGACCAACGTTTCAGCTTTGTGGGCTACCTCGCCGCAATCGTTCCTGCAATCATACTGCCTTACTATTGTGTAATCGGCGGTTGGGTAACCAAATATCTTTTTAATTTTTGCACAGGTGGTGCAAAGACCACAGCAAACGATTCCTTCTTCGGCGGATTTATTTCCCACCCCACACAGCCGATTTTATGGTTCTTGATTTTCTTGGGGCTAACGGCCCTGGTTGTTTTACTGGGTGTTGAAAAGGGCATTGAAAAGGTAAGCAAGATAATGATGCCTATTCTCATTGTGCTATCTTTAGTTATTGCTGTTTATTCTCTTACCCTCCCAGGTGCTATCGACGGTCTGCTTTACTACATAGTTCCAAACTTTGAGCATTTTTCAGCAACTACAGTTCTTGCCGCTATGGGACAGTTGTTCTACTCCATGTCCTTGGCTATGGGTATTATGATTACCTACGGCTCATATATGAAAAAAGATGTAAACATCGAAAAATCCGTTCATCAGATCGAGATATTCGACACAGGTATCGCATTTATTGCAGGTCTTATGATTATCCCTGCAGTGTTCGCTTTCTCAGGTGGAAACGAAGCTGCTTTAGGCAAGGGTCCCAGCCTTATGTTCGTGACTCTTCCTCAGGTTTTTGAAAGCATGACAGGCGGTGTGGTTATCGGTACAATCTTCTTCCTGCTTGTGCTTTTTGCCGCACTCACTTCATCTATTTCTCTTATGGAAACCGTGGTGTCTGTGATTTGCGACAAGCTGAAATTAAGCAGAAAGCTTTCCTGCCTTGTCGTTATTATCTTTACTGTAGTAATGGGTCTTCTTTCTACCTTTGGATACAGCATCTGGGCAGATGTAAAGGTAATCGGACTCCAATTCCTCGACTTTTTCGATTTCATTTCCAACAGTGTGCTCATGCCTGTGGTTGCTCTGCTTACCTGTATCTTCGTGGGTTACATTCTCAAGCCCAAGGCTATAATTGAGGAGTTGGAAGGAACAGCTCCTTTTAAGGGGCAAAAGCTTTTCGCTTTCGTTGTTAAATACCTCGCACCTATTTGTATTGTACTTATTCTTATTTCTTCAGTACTAGATGTGTTTGGCATCTTCAAAATCTAAATCAAAACAGTTTATAAAACACTACGACCCGCTTGAAGCGGGTCGTTGTGTTTTATTCTTTGATTATTTCTTTTTCGCTTCGGATTTGCTTAATCCATTTTCCACTTTGCAGACGGAGTACGCACCAGAATGCTTTAAGTACCTGGTCGATTTTCAGGAAGAAGTATATCCAGAAAGGTGGTAGATGCAATATAAGTCCCGCAACCACACCTAATGGGATTGATGCTACCCAAAGAAAAATATTATCGGTGAGCATAAGCATCTTTGTGTCACCGCCACCGCGAAGCACACCCTTTGTCATGATGCTGTTGGTGGCTTGAAAAACAATTATTATGCTGATTGACCACATGAGATTTCGGGCGATTTCTGAGGTTTCGGGTGAGAGGTCGTATATCATTATCAAAGGAGCACTGATAACGGTGATGATAATGGCCGCTACAATTCCAAAAACAAATCCGATTCCAAGAAAACCATAACCCTGCTTTTGAGCCTTCTGACGGTTTCCTTCGCCAAGGGTGTAGCCTGTGATGATAGCCCCTGCTTGTGAAAATCCCTGAATCATAACCGAACTTAACTGCTGAGCTACCGCCGTCACAGCATTTGCGGCAACAAAACGTTCCCCCAATCTTCCGATAACCATTGCCACAGAGTTGTTGCCCAATGCCAATATTCCGTCGCTTATCAGCACAGGAATACTTATTCTTATATATTCTCTCCAGAGCTTTCCAACATGGCTGAAAATATCTTTGATACGATAACTTATCTCGGTATCCTTAAAAAACATATATCCGCAGATTACCACGAATTCGAAAACGCGGGCAATAAGTGTGCCGATGGCGGCACCGGCAACATCCATTTTTGGTGCCCCTAATTTACCGAAGATGAATATGTAGTTTGCCCCAACGTTCACAAAAAAAGCGGCAATAGAGGTGTAGAGCGGTATTTTTACCTGCCCCACATTACGCAAAACTATGGTACAGGTAAGGGAAAGACCAAGAAAGAAGTAACTAACTATTGAATATTTAAGATATCTTATGCCAAACTCTATTATTCCTCTTTCAATTGTATAGATGAGCATTATCGGTCGGGGAATCAAAATTGTAGCCACCGAGAACAGCGTAGCCATTATAAGCACAAGTCTCAGCATAATGGTAATGGTTTTCTTGAGTGAGGAGTTATCGTTCATACCGTAATATCTTGATACCAACACCGACGCGCCCATACCGATTCCCATGCAGTATATGTGGAAAATAGTTATAAATTGGTTGGCAAGGGAAACGGCGGAAAGCTGGGTTTCGCCAATCGCGCCAACCATAATCGTATCCATCATATTAACCCCTGTGGTGATTAGTCCTTGCAGAGCAATGGGTATGGAAATTTTGGCTACCCGCTTATAAAAGCCCTTGTCCTTTACTATGAGATTTTGCATATGTAAGACATCTCCGTTTTTAGAAAAGTCAAGCGGCCAGTATGAAACCGACCGCTTGAGTAGTTTTTAGTTAGCCCATTCTATAAAGCTGTAGCTTTCAAGAATACTGAGGAATTTCACAAGCCTTGGATAAAGCGGCTCTGCGGCATCACCGAATTTTTCTTTAACAAGTACGCCTAATTCCTCAACGGTTTTCTCGCCGTCTAAAAGCAACCATATAAAGCTGCCATGCTCATCCAGATGGATGTAGCTAACTGGAGGCTTTTTAAAAAGCTTTTGGGCAAGTTTATTCATAATACCCTCATTCTTTCGGTTGAGGATAACAAGACCGTCTTCGGCTTTGGTATATTCAAGTCCCGTTTTTCTTAATGGTTTACGGGCAGGAAAGTTTTCCGCATTTTTGGAATTATTTTTCTTCATTTACAGTTGCCTTTTCTTTCTTCCAGAGGGAGAACTTAAGTAGACAGAGAACCACAAGACCGAATACAACGATACTTGCGATATTTCCTGCCCAGGTGGGGAGTGCAACATAGGAAGAGATGTCGATAACCTTATCCACACCCAAAACAGCTAACAGAGCCAGAAGAATACCTACAAGGCCTTCACCTGCAATCATACCCGAGCAGAAGAGGATGCCTCTGTTGGTAACCTTTTCACGTTTTTCGGAATTCTTGATTTTGTCCATAAACAGGCGTACAAGACCGCCAACCATAATACAAGCGTTAAGGTGAACAGGTAGATAAACGCCAATTGCAAAGGGAAGAACGGGAATACCCAAAAGCTCCACAACAACTGCAATAAACACACCTGTAAATACGAGTGCCCAAGGCAGATTACCCTGAGTAACGCCCTCAACAATCATCTTCATAAGGGTTGCCTGAGGAGCAGCGATTTCTGCTGAGCCAAAGCCCCATGCGCTATCCAACAGGTAAAGAGTGCCGCCGATTGCCAACGCAGAGGCCACAACACCGATGACTTCTCCAATCTGCTGCTTCTTGGGAGTAGCTCCTAAAAGGAATCCTGTTTTGAGGTCTTGAGAGGTGTCACCGGAAATTGCGGCAACAATACAGATTATAGAGCCGATAGCAATAGCGCTGCGCATCATTTCACCTGCAGCTGTACCGGCATCACCTGTAAATTTAAGAACAAGTGTTGCAATAAGGAGAGTGGCGATTGCCATACCCGAAACAGGGTTGTTACTGCTTCCTACAAGACCAACCATTCTTGAAGAAACGGTGGCAAAGAAGAAACCAAAAATAACAACAATTACAGCGCCGATAAGTGAAACAGGGATTGCAGGAATAAGCCATACTAGAATAGTGAGGACTGCGATAGAGATAAGAACTATCTTCATGCTGATATCCTGAGCAGTTCTCTCCCCACCCGCACTTCCTGCCACTTTCATGCTTTTCATTGCACCTACAAAGGTTTTGATGATTAAGGGGAGGGATTTGATAAGGCTGATTATACCACCAGCTGCCAATGCACCCGCACCAATGTAACGGATGTAGGAGCTCCAGATACCACTGGCACCGCTCTCTGCAAAAATTGTACCGATGGTTTCGGTGCCGGGGTACATAACGATATTTTCGCCAAATAGCACGATAAGTGGGATGAGCACCAACCAGCTTAACAAACCACCAGAGAACATATAAGAGGATATACGAGGTCCACAAATGTATCCAACGCTCATAACAGCGGGATAAATCTGGGTGCCGATTGCACCTGCAAAGCCTTTAACTGCAAAGGTTATTTCACCTGCAACTGCTTTAAGCCCATCGATTACAAATTTAAATGCGGCAGCAATTCCCATACCTGCAAAAACAGTACCGGCACTTGAGCCACCGTTTTCACCGGCGAGAAGAACCTCTGCACAGGCTGTGCCTTCGGGGTAGGGCAGAACGCCATGTTCCTTAACGATAAGAGCGTTGCGGAGCGGTACCATAAAGAAAACACCTAGAAGTCCGCCAATAACGGCAATAAGGGTGATCTCGATAATGCCGGGCTTGTCCATTACTCCGTCTTTTGCCCAGAGGAAAAGAGCGGGAAGGGTGAAGATGGCACCTGCCGCTAACGATTCACCTGCAGAGCCGATTGTCTGCACTATGTTACTTTCAAGAATTGAGTTTTTACGCATCAGCACACGAATAACACCCATCGAGATAACCGCGGCGGGAATTGATGCAGATACGGTCATACCTACTCTGAGGCCTAAGTAGGCATTGGCTGCACCGAATATAACTGCAAGAAGAATACCCATGATAATTGAGGTAATTGTAAGCTCAGGGGTAACCTTTTCGGCAGAAATATACGGCTTGAAGTCGTTTTGTTTTTCCATAATTTTCTCCGTTCCGTCACTTAATGTGTGACATTTTTTTGCGGTAATTCCACAACCTCTTGGATTATACCATAAAACTTCCGGTTTAGCAACTTGTATTTTATAAGTATCGCAATACAGTATTTCGTATGCATAATATTTTTTATTATCATTTTCAAGACACTCCACAAAGGGGTGTATTATTTTAGCACAAAGAAAAGTTAATTGTTTTTTGCATAAACTACATTTTTTCAAAAATTTCTCTTGACACCTGAGAGCAAATGATATATAATCAATAAATACCTATTATGGGTTATTATGTGATACTATGCGGTTTTGTGCCTTTCTAAAAAATGCCAAATCCCAGAAAGTCTTGTAATTTCCCATGATTCAGCGTTTTGTAATAAAGATAAGGAGTGATCAATGTTTATGGCATCAACGGTAGAGGTAAAGCCGATTAAGCTTGGAAACAATGAGAGAATGACCTTCTCGAAGATCAATGAGGTAATTAAAATGCCCAACCTCATCGAAATTCAGAAAGATTCTTACAACTGGTTCTTAGAAGTCGGCCTCGCAGAAGTTTTCCGTGATATGTCATCCATCACAGATTACACCGGTAATCTCGTTCTTAACTTCATTAGTTACAGACTGGATGACAAGCCGAAATACACCGTTAAGGAGTGTAAGGAGAGGGACACAACTTATGCTGCCCCCCTGCGTGTACGCGCACAACTTCTTAATAAGGAAACAGGTGAGATAAAAGAAAACGAAGTGTTTATGGGTGACTTCCCCCTGATGACCGAGTCAGGAACCTTCGTTATTAACGGCGCAGAGCGAGTTGTTGTATCTCAGTTGGTTCGTTCCCCCGGTGCATACTATGATCTTGAAATGGATAAGACCGGTAAAAAGCTTTTCAACACCACCGTTATTCCTAACCGTGGTGCATGGCTTGAATATGCCACCGAGCAAAGCGACAGTTATATTGTAAGAATAGATAAAAACCGTAAGCTCCTTATAACTACATTTATCAGGGCGCTTGATTTTGCCTGCGAAAAATTCCATCTTGGTTTCTCCACAAAAACCAATCAGGATATTATCAATCTTTTGGGCGAAGATGCGCGTCTTCTCACAACCCTCGACAAGGATACTATATTTAATGTAGATGATGCTCTCATTGAAATCTACAGAAAGCTTCGTCCCGGTGAACCTGCAACCGTTGAGGGTGCAATGTCTCACCTCAACAACATCCTTTTCGACGAAAGGCATTACGACCTTTCCAAGGTTGGTCGTTATAAGTATAACAAAAAGCTTTCCGCAGTTGCCCGTATCACTGGCAAAGAGCTCACCCGTCCTGTTGTTAACATGCTCACAGGTGAAGTTCTCTGCGATGCAGGTGTTCGTGTTACCAAGGAAATGGCACTTGATTTCGAGAAGCAGGGTGTTTCTGAATTTTATATTAAGGTTATGGACAACGAGGGAGAGACCCACGAGATCAAGGTTCTTTCCAATGGTATGGTTGAACTCCGTGACCATGTATCAGAAGATGTATGGAATGCAGTAGAGTCTATTATATATGATAAGGTATCTCTCCGCGTTCTCCAGTACCTCAAGGATTGCTGTGACAATGACGAGGATTTGATTGAGGCAATCAAAATCAATATGTCTCCCGAAACCGCAGCCGACGATGAATTGAAATCCCGCGGTATGCTGGTTTCCAACTATATCACTCCCGACGATATATTCGCAACTATTAACTATCTTATCAATCTTAATTATGAATTTGTTGGCACTACCGACGATATCGACCATTTGGGCAACCGTCGTATCCGTTGCGTAGGCGAACTTCTGCAGAATCAGTTCCGCATCGGCTTCTCCAGAATGGAGAGAGCTGTTCGTGAGAAGATGACCCTGCAGTCTCAGGATCTTGATACCATGACTCCCCAGACCCTTATCAACAACCGTCCTGTAACGGCTGCTATTAAGGAGTTCTTCGGCTCATCACCCCTTTCTCAGTTCATGGATCAGACCAACCCCCTCTCCGAGCTTACCCACAAGCGTAGACTTTCAGCCCTCGGCCCCGGCGGTCTTTCCCGTGACCGTGCAGGCTTCGAAGTTCGAGACGTTCACTATAGCCACTACGGCCGCATGTGTCCTATCGAAACTCCTGAAGGTCCTAACATCGGACTTATTTCCTATCTTGCAACCTATGCAAAGATAAATAAATATGGCTTTATCGAAGCACCTTTCCGTAAGGTGGATAAAGAAACGGGCCGCGTACTCGACGAGGTTGAGTATATGGCTGCCGACACTGAGGATGAATTTATTGTAGCTCAGGCTAACGAGCCTCTGGATGAAAACGGATGTTTCCTTAATGCAAAGGTAAATGCCCGTCACCGTGACAACTTCCTTGAGATTGAAAGCTCCAAGGTTGACTACATGGATGTTTCACCTAAGATGGTCGTTTCTGTAGCAACAGCAATGATTCCCTTCCTTGAAAACGACGATACCAACCGTGCACTCATGGGCTCTAACATGCAGAAGCAGGCTGTGCCTCTTCTCAGAACAGAAAATCCCTTTGTTGGAACAGGTATGGAATATCAGGCTGCAGTGGATTCAGGCGTAGTTGTACTGGCTCGTGAAGCAGGTACAGTTACCAAGGTTTCTGCCGACAAAATCACCATCAGACAGAATGACGGCGAGATTGTTGACTATCAGCTCATTAAGTTCATGCGCTCCAACCACGGCACATGTATCAACCAACGCCCCATCGTTTCTGTTGGACAGACTGTTGAAAAGGGCGATGTAATCGCCGACGGTCCCGCCACCAGCAACGGTGAAATCAGTCTTGGTAAGAATGCCCTTATCGGCTTCATGACCTGGGAAGGCTATAACTACGAGGACGCTGTTCTTATTAATGAAAAGCTTGTCCGTGAGGATATGTACACTTCAGTTCATATTGAAGAATATGAGCTTGAAGCCCGTGATACAAAGTTGGGCGCTGAGGAAATCACCCGTGATATTCCCAACGTGGGCGACGATGCTCTTAAAGACCTTGACGAGCGCGGTATAATCCGTGTTGGCGCAGAGGTTCGCGCAGGAGATATCCTTGTTGGTAAGGTTACTCCTAAGGGTGAAACCGAGCTTACTGCAGAAGAGCGTTTGCTCCGTGCCATTTTCGGTGATAAGGCAAGAGAAGTGCGCGATACCTCTCTCCGTGTACCCCACGGTGAATACGGCACAATCGTTGATGTTCAGGTATTTGACCGTGAGAATTCTTCTGAGCTTAACCCCGGTGTTAACCTTGTTGTTCGCTGTTATATCGCCCAGAAGCGTAAGATTTCTGTGGGAGATAAGATGGCTGGTCGTCACGGTAACAAGGGTGTTGTATCCAGAATTCTCAAGAGTGAGGATATGCCTTTCTTACCCGATGGCACACCTCTTGATATCGTTCTTAACCCCCTCGGTGTTCCTTCCCGTATGAACATCGGTCAGGTTCTTGAAGTTCACTTGGGTCTTGCTGCTAAGGCACTTGGCTGGAAAGTATGTACTCCCGTATTCGACGGTGCTCACGAAAGTGATATCCGTAAGTGCTTCCGTCTTGCAGAGGAAAGCACAAAGGGAGAGGGCTATGCAGATAAAGATAGCGCCAAGATCGACTTCTCTCACATTCCTCTCACCGAGGATGCAAAAACCCAGCTTTACGACGGTCGTACAGGTCAGCCCTTCGATAATCCTGTTACCGTAGGTTATATGTACTACCTCAAGCTTCATCATCTGGTTGACGATAAGATTCACGCCCGTTCAACAGGTCCTTACTCACTGGTTACCCAGCAGCCTCTGGGCGGTAAAGCTCAGTTCGGCGGTCAGCGTTTCGGTGAAATGGAAGTTTGGGCTCTTGAAGCATACGGCGCAGCCTATACACTTCAGGAAATCCTTACCGTTAAGTCCGACGATATTGTTGGTCGTGTTAAGACCTACGAATCAATCGTTAAGGGTCTCAATGTTCCCAAGGCAGGTGTTCCCGAGTCCTTTAAGGTTCTCATTAAGGAACTCCAGTCCCTGTCTCTCGACGTTAAGGTGCTTGACGAGGATAACAATGAGCTGGATTTAAGACAGACTTATGATGACGACGACGATATGGGTCTTGCCCCCGTCTCTGATGATGAGTCTTTAGAAATCGAAACTGTAGCCGAAGAGGGAAGTTTTGAGGGCTACTCTTACGAAGACGAAAACGGCGAGGCTATCATTGAAGCCTCTGACGACACAGACATTGAAGAATAATTAGGAGGAGATTGTACAACATGGAAGGCATTGAATTTAAATCAATACAAATCGGCTTGGCGTCTCCCCAGCAGATACGCAGTTGGTCCTACGGCGAGGTTAAAAAGCCTGAGACCATTAACTACAGAACCTTAAAACCCGAGCGCGAGGGTCTTTTCTGCGAAAAGATTTTCGGCCCCACTAAGGACTGGGAATGCCACTGCGGTAAGTATAAGAGAATCAGATACAAGGGCAAGATTTGTGACCGTTGCGGTGTTGAAGTTACCCGCGCTAAGGTACGTCGTGAGCGTATGGGTTGCATCGAACTTGCTGCCCCTGTATCTCACATCTGGTATTTCAAAACAATCCCCTCAAGAATGGGTCTCGTTTTGGATATCACACCTAAAAACTTAGAGCAGGTTCTCTACTTCTCTCAGTATATCGTTATCGACCCAGGTACCGTTGACGAGATTCAGAAGAAACAGCTCTTAACCGAAACCCAATACCGCGAGCTCCGCGAAAAGTACGACGATGAGTTCGAGGCGGGAATGGGTGCAGAATCCATTAAAAAGCTTTTAGAGGAAATTGACCTCGATCAGTCTTGCGAAGAAATCAAGGCTGAATTAGAGGGTGCTTCAGGTCAGAAGAGAGCTCGTCTCATCAAGCGTCTTGAAGTGCTTGAGGCATTCCGTCAGTCGGGCAATCGTCCCGAGTGGATGATTATGGATGTTATTCCCGTAATCCCCCCCGATCTTCGTCCTATGGTTCAGCTGGACGGCGGCAGATTTGCCACCAGCGACCTTAACGACCTCTACCGTCGAGTTATCAATCGTAACAATCGTCTTAAGAGACTCCTTGAATTAGGCGCTCCCGATATCATTGTTCGCAATGAAAAGAGAATGCTTCAGGAGGCTGTAGACGCCCTTATCGACAACGGTCGTCGCGGTAAACCTGTAACAGGTCCTAACAACCGCGCTTTAAAATCCCTTTCGGATATGCTTAAGGGTAAACAGGGTCGTTTCCGTCAGAACCTCCTCGGTAAGCGTGTTGACTATTCAGGTCGTTCGGTTATCGTTGTTGGTCCTGAGCTTAAAATGTATCAGTGCGGTGTTCCTAAGGAAATGGCACTTGAACTCTTTAAGCCCTTTGTAATGAAGCGTCTGGTAGAAATCAATGCGGTTGGCAACATCAAGTCTGCCCGTAAGATGGTAGACCGCGCCAGCAACGAGGTTTGGGACGCTCTGGAAACCGTTATCAAGGAGCATCCCGTTCTCCTCAACCGTGCGCCTACACTTCATAGATTGGGTATTCAGGCATTTGAGCCCGTTCTTGTTGAGGGTCGCGCATTAAAGCTTCATCCTCTGGTATGTACCGCATACAACGCCGACTTCGACGGTGACCAGATGGCTGTGCACGTACCTCTTTCAGCAGAGGCTCAGGCAGAGGCTCGTTTCCTCATGCTTGCCGCCAACAACCTGCTGAAGCCCTCAGACGGTAAGCCTGTCTGCGTTCCTACTCAGGATATGGTTCTGGGCTCATACTACCTCACCCTTATCAAGCATGATGAGCCTGGCGAAGGCAAAATCTTCCGCGATAAGAACGAAGCCATTATGGCTTATAACGACGGTGTTGTTGGTCTTCATGCTCCTATCAAGGTAAGAATGACAGGCACCGATAAAGACGGTAACGAAATCAAGAGAATTGTTGATGCCACCGTTGGTTTCTTAATCTTCAACGAGTCTATTCCTCAGGACCTCGGTTATATCGACCGTACCGTAGAGGGACATGAGCTTGACCTTGAAATTGCTCCCTTCAAAGTAGAAAAAGACGGCTCTCTTTCTGCAAACAAGGTTGGCAAAAAGAAGCTCAGCGAAATCGTTGAAAAATGCATCGATGTTCATGGTACCAGTGAATCTTCTATGGTTCTCGATAAGATTAAGGCAACCGGCTTCAAATATTCCACCCAGGGCGCTATAACCGTTGCGGTTTCCGACGCGGTAATTCCTCCCGTTAAGGCAGAGCTCATCAAGGCCGCCGAGGATGAAATTGAGGCTGTAAACGAGCAATACGATTATGGTATGATTTCCAACAACGAGCGTCTTTCCAGCGTTATTAATATCTGGAACAAGACCACCGACGATGTTGCCGATGCTCTTAAAGACAACCTTGATGAATTCAACCCCATTTATATGATGGCAGATTCAGGCGCCCGTGGTTCTATGAACCAGATTCGTCAGCTTGCAGGTATGCGTGGACTTATTTCCAACACATCAGGTCAGGTTATCGAAGTTCCGATTCGTGCTAACTATCGTGAGGGTCTGAACGTTCTCGAATACTTCATTTCTTCCCGTGGTGCCCGTAAAGGTCTTGCCGATACCGCGCTTCGTACCGCCGACTCGGGTTACCTTACCAGAAGACTTGTTGACGTTTCTCAGGATGTTATCATCCGTGAGGACGATTGCTCCACCGAATACGGCTTAACCGTTATGGATATCAAAGAGGGCAACACCGTTATCGAGCCTCTCAAAGAGCGTCTCGAGGGTCGTTACTTGCTCCACGATGCCGTTCATCCTGAAACAGGTGAGGTTATCTGGTTTGCCGATGAGCAGTATGCCGACGACGGCAAAAAGATTGCCAACAGCGGTCTTATCAGCAAGGCGGGTGCTGCCGCAATAGTAAATGCAGGTATCACCTCCATTGAAATCCGCTCCATCCTTACCTGTCGTTCACGTCACGGTATCTGTAAGAAGTGCTACGGCTCCAACCTTGCAACTAATAAGGGTGTAACCGTTGGCGAGGCAGTTGGTATTATTGCCGCTCAGTCAATCGGTGAACCCGGTACACAGCTTACCATGAGAACGTTCCATACCGGTGGTATTGCTAACGCCGAGGATATCACACAGGGTCTTCCCCGTGTTGAAGAGCTCTTTGAGGCCCGTCGTCCCAAGCGTGCAGGTATCGTTTGTGAAATCTCCGGTGTTATCCGTCTCGGCGAAGAAAAGAAAAACACTGTTGTTTATGTAACAGACAACGAGAACAAGGATGAGCGTAAGTACGTTATTCCTTACGATTATCATCTCCGTTCAGGCATTATAGACGGAGCCGAAATTAAGAAAGGTGACTCCATCACAGAGGGCGCAGTAAGTCCTCAGGACATCCTCGCTGTTATGGGTCCCGATGCCGTTCAGGATTATATCATCGCCCAGATTCAGAGCGCATACCGTTTACAGGGTGTTGATATCAACGATAAGCACATTGAGGTTATAGTTCGTCAGATGATGCGCAAGGTTCGTATTGCCGATAACGGCAGCACCGACCTCCTTCCCGGTACTCTTGTTGACCGCGGTGAGGTTTACGCAAAGAACGACGAAATCAAGTCACGTATCGAAGCAGGGGAGGAAGATCTGGTGCTCGCAACCTACGAGCCCACGCTTCTCGGTATCACCAAGGCTTCCTTGGCAACCGATTCCTTCCTTTCTGCCGCATCCTTCCAGGAGACAACAAGAGTTCTCACCGATGCCGCTATCCACGGTAAGGTTGATCCGCTCTTCGGTCTTAAGGAAAATGTTATCATCGGTAAGCTTGTTCCCGCAGGTACAGGTCTTAACGGATATCAGAAGGACGACGAAGATGAGGATGAATCCGTAGAAGCAGAAGTTCTCCTTGACACCGACTTCAATGTAAACATGGAAGAGGCTCTCCCCACTGAATAATTAGTTGAAAATTGCCAAAATTTATAATTATTCGGATTTTCGCTTGACAAGTTGCAGGATAGTGTGTTATATTTAGCACGTATGCGACAAAATTAAAGTATATAATGCAGGTGCAAAGTAGCTTTGTGCCTGCATGATATAGCATATTTGTATACTTTGTGTGAGGAGGTGTAATATGCCAACCTTTAACCAATTGGTTCGTAACGGACGTTCCACTCTTGAGAAGAAAGCTAAGGCTCCTGCTCTGCTTAAGGGATTCAACTCCATGAAGCAGCGTCAGACCGACGTTTCCTCTCCTCAGAAGCGTGGTGTTTGTACCGCGGTTAAAACTTCTACTCCTAAGAAGCCTAACTCTGCTCTTCGTAAGATTGCCAGAGTACGTCTTTCCAACGGTATTGAAGTTTCAGCTTATATCCCCGGTATAGGCCACAATCTTCAGGAACATAGCGTTGTGCTTATTCGTGGCGGCCGTGTTAAGGACTTACCTGGTGTGCGTTACCACATCATCAGAGGTACACTTGACACTCAAGGCGTTGCTAACAGAATGCAGGGTCGTTCCAAGTACGGTGCTAAGCGTCCTAAGGCAAGTGCAGCCAAGTAATTAATACTAAAATCGCACAAAAACTTGTTGCAAGACAAATCTCTACTGCAAAACTGAGCAGTGGCGTTAATATATATTTATTTCGCCTCATGCTTGGTGCCACGGGAATTGTCGCTCGAGTACCTATGATATCATTAATGTGAAGGAGGGAAGTGAAGTGCCAAGAAGAGGCTTTATTGCAAAACGTGACGTTTTGCCGGATCCGGTTTACAATTCTAAGATTGTTACCCGTTTGATTAACAATGTTATGCTCGACGGTAAGAAGGGTGTTGCCCAGAAGATCGTTTACGGTGCTTTCGACATCATCAGTGAAAAGACAGGTAAGGAACCCTTGGAAGTATTCGAACAGGCTATGGAAAATGTTATGCCTCAGTTGGAGGTTAAAGCTGTTCGTAAGGGTGGTGCTACCTATCAGGTACCTTTCGAGGTTCGTCCTGAGAGAAAGCAGACCTTGGGCTTACGTTGGTTAACCACATACAGCCGTGCACGTTCTGAAGAAACCATGAAGGAACGTTTGGCTGGTGAGATTCTTGATGCTATTAACGGTATCGGCGGCGCTGCTAAGAAGCGTGACGATACTCATAAGATGGCTGAAGCTAACAAGGCTTTCGCTCACTACAGATGGTAATTCCATCGTTAGAACAAAAGTAATTTTTTACGTTTTATTAGTTTTTAGGAGGACATTATGCCTAGAAAAGTTTCGCTTGAACGAACAAGAAATATTGGTATTATGGCCCACATCGACGCAGGTAAGACAACAACTACCGAGCGTATTCTGTACTACACAGGTGTTAACCATAAGATTGGTGAAACCCATGACGGTTCAGCTACTATGGACTGGATGGCTCAGGAGCAGGAGAGAGGTATTACCATTACTTCTGCTGCTACCACCTGTTTTTGGAAAGACCATCGTATCAATATTATCGACACTCCCGGACACGTTGACTTCACCGTTGAAGTTCAGCGTTCATTGAGAGTTCTCGACGGCTCTGTTACAGTTCTCTGTGCAAAGGGCGGCGTTGAGCCTCAGTCCGAAACAGTTTGGAGACAAGCTGACGATTATAAGGTTCCCCGTATGATCTATGTTAATAAGATGGACATTATGGGTGCCGATTTCTACAATGTTCTCAGCATGGTAAAGGATCGTTTCCAGTGTAATGCTGTTCCGATTCAGCTTCCTATCGGTGCTGAGGATACCTTTAAAGGTATTGTAGATCTTCTTAACAACAACGCTCTCGTTTATTATGACGATATGGGTGTTGATGTTCGCGTAGAAGAAATTCCTGAAGAAATGAAGGAATTAGCCGATAAATACAGAAATGAGCTCATCGAATCCATCGTTGAACAGGACGAAGAGCTCATGGAGAAGTATTTTGAAGGCATTGAGCCCACCGTTGAAGAAATGAAGGTTATCATCCGTAAGGCTACTATCGCCGGCGAGATGGTTCCTATCTGCTGCGGTACTTCATACAGAAACAAGGGTGTTCAGCCTTTGCTCGACGCTATTGTTGACTTTATGCCCGCACCAACCGACGTTGAGGCTATTAAGGGTATTAACCCCGACACAGAAGAGGAAGAAGTTAGACATTCTTCTGATTCTGAGCCTTTTGCTGCACTTGCATTTAAGATTGCTACTGACCCCTTCGTTGGTAAGATTTGCTTCTTCCGCGTATATTCCGGTTCAGTAGATGCAGGTACAACTGTATACAACTCTGTTAAGGACAACAGAGAAAGACTTGGTCGTATTCTTCAGATGCACGCCAACCACAGAGAAGATATCGATACCTGTTATGCAGGTGATATTGCTGCTGCCGTTGGCCTTAAAAACACCACAACCGGTGACACTCTCTGCGATGAGAAAGCTCCCGTTATTCTTGAATCCATGAACTTCCCGGATCCTGTTATCCGTGTTGCTATCGAGCCTAAGACTAAGGCTGGTCAGGAAAAGATGGGCTTAGCTCTTGCTAAACTCGCAGAAGAAGATCCTACTTTCAGATGCTATACTGATGAAGAAACAGGCCAGACCATTATTGCTGGTATGGGTGAGCTCCATCTGGAAATCATCGTTGACCGTCTCCTTCGTGAATTCAAGGTAGAGGCTAACGTTGGTAAGCCTCAGGTTGCTTACAAAGAAACCATCCGCAAATCTGCCGACGTTGATGAGAAGTATGCTCGTCAGTCTGGTGGTAAGGGTCAGTATGGTCATGTTAAGATTACCATTGAGCCTAACGAAACAGGTAAGGGCTACGAGTTCATCAACAACATCGTTGGTGGTGCTATTCCCAAGGAATATATCCCCGCTGTTGATGCCGGTATCAAGGGCGCTATGCAGTCCGGTGTATTGGCAGGTTACCCCGTAGTTGACGTAAAGGTTACTCTTTACGATGGTTCTTACCATGAGGTTGACTCCTCTGAAATGGCATTTAAGATTGCTGGTTCAATGGCGTTCAAGAGCGCTTGCCGTAAGGCAGACCCCTCTATTCAGGAGCCTATTATGAAGGTAACTGTTATCGTTCCTGAGGACTACATGGGTGATGTTATCGGTGACCTCAACTCTCGCCGTGGCGAGATTCAGGGCTTCGAAGACAGAGCTGGCGGCGTTAAGCAGATTAACGCTCGCGTACCTCTGAGCGATATGTTCGGTTATGCTACCGACCTCCGTTCCAAGACTCAGGGACGCGGTCAGTATGTTATGGAACCCGATGGCTACAAAGAGGTTCCCAAGAGCATCGCAGAGAAGATTATTGCTTCCAGAACAAAGCAGGATTAATTTTCTCGTAAAAAACCCTTGCAATTTACGCAATAATTTGTTAAAATGCAGTTAAGCAGATTGCATGCAAAATAATTTCTTAAATTTAAGGAGGAAATTCCAATGGCAAAAGAAAAATTTAACAGATCAAAGCCCCACGTTAACATTGGTACTATCGGCCACGTTGACCACGGCAAGACCACTCTTACAGCTGCTATCACCAAGACTCTTTCTCTTAAAGGTCAGGCTCAGTTCGAAGACTATGCAAACATCGACAAGGCTCCCGAAGAGAGAGAGCGTGGTATCACAATTAACACCGCACACGTTGAGTACGAGACCGACGCTCGTCACTATGCTCACGTTGACTGCCCCGGACATGCTGACTACATCAAGAACATGATCACCGGTGCTGCTCAGATGGACGGTGCTATCCTCGTTATCGCTGCTACCGATGGCCCTATGGCTCAGACCAAGGAGCATCTCCTTCTTGCTCGTCAGGTTGGCGTTCCTTACATTGTTGTATTCATGAATAAGTGTGACCAGGTAGACGACGAAGAACTCCTCGAGCTCGTTGAAATGGAAATCCGTGAGACTCTCGACAAGTACGAGTTCCCCGGCGACGATACCCCCATCATCAAGGGTTCTGCTCTTAAGGCTCTTGAAGCTGGAGATGACCTCAGCGATGCTGCTTATGCTCCTATCATTGAGCTCATGGCTGCTGTTGACGAGTATATTCCTACTCCCGACCGTAAAGCCGACCAGCCCTTCCTTATGCCTGTTGAAGACGTATTCACCATCAGCGGTCGTGGTACCGTTGCTACTGGTAGAGTAGAGCGTGGTCAGCTTAAGCTCAACGACGAAGTTGAAATCGTTGGTCTTAAAGATGAAAAGGCTAAGACTGTTATCACTGGTATTGAAATGTTCCACAAGCTTCTCGACTACGCTGAGGCTGGTGACAACATCGGTGCTCTCCTCCGTGGTATTGCAAGAACTGATATCGAGCGTGGTCAGGTTATCTGTGCTCCCAACTCCATTCAGCCTCACACCAAGTTCCATGGTCAGGTTTACGTTCTTACCCAGGCTGAAGGTGGCCGTCATAAGCCCTTCTTCACCAACTATCGTCCTCAGTTCTACTTCAGAACTACCGACGTTACTGGCGTTATCTCTCTTCCCGCTGGCGTAGAGATGTGTATGCCTGGCGATAACGTAGAGATGGATGTTGAACTCATCACTCCTATCGCTATCGAAGAAGGTCTCCGCTTCGCTATCCGTGAAGGTGGCCGTACTGTTGGTTCTGGCGTTGTTACTGCTGTTCAGGGCTAATCTTATTTAAAATCAAGTGCTCGTCGTAAGACGGGCACTTTTTTGTCATTCTATATAAAAGAAATCATGAAAAATATAGTTGTTTTTGCTGAAATTTGAGACTTAATTCCGTTGACATCACTCGTCGATTATGGTATAATTTTATTGTAATTTTTTATAGTTCTTTGAAACTGACGGAATGAGTGGTGAACCACATGAATCAGAGAACCGAATATTGTCGACCGTCTGGGCACTTTAACCTGTTTTGTGGGGTTAGTGTGCCCTTTTAATTTGTCAAATTTTTATTATTTATTTTCTGGGAGGACATTATGAAAAAAGTTGGTATTGTAATGGGAAGCGACAGTGATCTTCCAATTGTAGGAAAGGCTGCCGATACCTTAAAAACATTGGGCATACCTTACGAGGTGCATGTATACTCTGCCCACCGCACACCTGAACAGGCTCGTGACTTTGCGATTAATGCAAGAGCAAACGGTTTTGGAGTACTTATAGCCGCTGCAGGTATGGCTGCTCACTTGGCAGGTGCGATTGCCGCTAATACTACATTGCCTGTTATTGGCATCCCCTGCAAGTCCTCCAACCTCGATGGCATAGATGCTCTTCTTTCCACAGTTCAGATGCCTTCGGGTATCCCCGTTGCAACCGTTGCTATTAATGGCGGCGCTAACGCGGCGCTTCTTGCGGCTCAGATTTTAGCAGTAAGCGATGAAGAACTCGCCGCAAAGTTGGATGCCAAGCGCGTTAGTGATGCAGAGGTGGTTTTGCAGAAAGATGCAAAAATAAGCGCACAGTATAATAACTAAACTTACATAAACTTTTTAGCAAGGAGCAAAAGTATGGGAGGCTTTTTTGGAGCTGTAACTAAAGACAGCGCCCTGTCGGATGTTTATTTCGGCACCGACTACCATTCTCACTTAGGAACCCGCCGCGCGGGTATCGCAGTTTACGACCGCGAAATAGGACACCAAAGAGATATACACAATATCGAGAACGCGCCATTCAGAACAAAGTTTGCAGATTTGTTCACCGAAATGAAAGGCTTCGCCGCAATCGGCTGTATCAGTGACTACGACCCACAGCCGCTTCTAATCAGGTCGAAGCACGGAACCTATGCAGTTTGTATGGTGGGTGTAATAAACAACGCTGATAAGCTGATAGACGATTATATAAAGGCTACAGGTGGCGGACACTTCGATGCTATGACAGGCGGTAGAGTCAATTCCACAGAGCTGTTGGCGGCGCTTATAAATGAAAAAGATAACTTTGTCGACGGCATTAAATTTGCACAAGATTCTATAGACGGCTCTGCATCCATTCTGCTGTTGACAGATAAAGGTTCAATTATCGCCGCAAGAGATAAGTTAGGCAGAACGCCTGTGCTAATTGGCAAATGTGATACAGGCTACAGCGTTGCTTTCGAATCCTTTGCCTATAAGAAGCTTGGATATGAAGATGAAAAAGAGCTGGGTCCAGGCGAAATAGTTGAACTCACAGCAGATAGTTGCACTCAGTTGGCACCTCCTGGGAAAAAGATGAAAATCTGCTCTTTCCTTTGGAGCTACTACGGATACTCCACCTCCACCTATGAGGGTGTAAACGTTGAGGTGATGAGATATATCAACGGTAAACTTTTGGCAGAGGCCGACAAAGCGGCGCACAATGCCGACGATGTAGACTATGTTGGCGGTGTTCCCGATTCAGGTACTCCTCACGCAATTGGCTATGCCAACGAAAGCGGTAAGCATTTTGCCAGAGCTTTCATTAAATACACTCCTACTTGGGCAAGAAGCTTTATGCCTGCGAGTCAAAAAGAACGCAACAGAATTGCTAAAATGAAGCAGATTCCTGTGCATGAGCTCATCAAAAATAAGAGTTTGCTTTTTGTTGATGACTCAATTGTCCGAGGAACTCAGCTTAAAGAAACGGTAGATTTTCTCTATGATAACGGTGCAAAAGCAGTTCACATGCGCTCTGCTTGTCCGCCGATTATGTATAACTGTAAATACCTTAACTTCTCCCGTGGCAGGGACGAAATGGATCTGATTGCAAGACGGGTAATCAACCAACTGGAGGGGGAAGAGGGCATCAAGCACATAGAGGAATACAGCTCCTCTACAACAGAGAGAGGCAAGGCTTTACGTCGCGCAATATGTGAGGAATTCAACTTTGACTCTCTTGACTTCCAATCAATCGACGGAATAATCAAGGCAATCGGCATTGACCCCGACAAGCTTTGTACCTATTGTTGGACAGGTAAGGAATAGAGATTAAATGAGCCGAAAATCGGCAGAAAGATATGGTGACAATTATGAACAACTCTAAATCTGAAAGCTATGCAGCAGCAGGTGTTGACATTACCGCTGGATACCGTTCGGTAGAGCTTATGAAAAAGCATATAGCAAGAACTAAAAACGAGGGGTGCCTCGACGATGTAGGCGGCTTTGGCGGATGCTTTGGCTTGGACCTCACAGGCATTACCGAGCCTGTTCTTGTTTCGGGTACCGATGGCGTAGGAACAAAAATCAAACTTGCAATGCTTCTGGATAAGCATGATACAATCGGTATAGATTGCGTTGCCATGTGTGCTAACGACATTATCTGCTGTGGTGCAAAACCGCTCTTTTTCCTTGACTACATTGCCTGTGGCAAGAACTATCCCGAAAAGATTGCTGAAATCGTAAGTGGTGTTGCCGAGGGTTGCGTTCAGGCAGGTTGCGCTCTTATTGGTGGCGAAACCGCCGAGCATCCCGGACTCATGCCTGAGGAGGACTATGACCTTGCAGGTTATTGCACAGGTGTTGTGGATAAATCCAAGATACTTGATAAAAACACAGTTGCCGACGGTGATACAGTTATTGCTCTGGCTTCAACAGGTGTACATTCCAACGGCTTCTCACTAGTTCGAAAGGTCTTCGATATTGAAAATGCCGACCTCACCGCTCCCGTTGAGGAACTGGGTGGCAAGTCCTTGGGTGAAACACTGCTTGCCCCTACCAAGATGTATGTTAAGTCTATGTTGGCTCTCTTTAAAGAGGTTAATGTTAAAGCTGTTTCCCATATCACAGGCGGTGGCTTCTATGAAAACATTCCAAGAGCTCTGCCCGACGGCAAAAGCGTTAAGGTTGACAAGAGCGCTCTTAAGATATTGCCTATTTTCAATTATATTGCCAAGGTTGGAAACATCCCCGAACGCGATATGTTCAACACCTTTAATATGGGCGTTGGCATGAGTGTTGTGGTATCATCAAAGGATGCTGAAAAAGCCCTTGAAATCTTAAAGGCAAATGGTGAAGATGCATACATAATCGGTGAAATAGTTTCCTCCGATGAGGGTGTTATCTTATGATGAGTCATAAAAAAATCGTTATATTGGTTTCGGGTGGCGGAACTAACCTACAAGCACTTATAGATGCCCAAAAGGCAGGGGAGTTGGGTAGAGGTAAAATCACCTGTGTCATAGCCTCTAAAGCCGACGCTTATGCATTGACCCGCGCCGAGAATGCAGGAATCAAAACCCGAACCCTTATAAGAAAAGACTATTCCGACATTGCATCATACAGCAAAGCAATGAGAGATATGCTTTTAGAGGAAGAAGCAGACCTTGTGGTGTACGCAGGATTTATGACAATTCTCGATGAACAGGTTTGCGATACTTTCCAAAACAAAATGATAAATGTTCACCCTGCATTGATTCCCTCTTTCTGTGGAAAAGGGTTCTACGGACTCCACGTTCACGAGGAAGCCTTGAAAAAGGGTGTCAAGGTATCAGGCGCAACGGTGCATTTTGTAACCGCTGAATGTGATGCTGGTCCCATAATTCTTCAAAAGGCGGTAGAGGTTATGGAGGGCGATACCCCCGAAACCCTGCAGAGAAGAATTATGGAACAGGCAGAGTGGAAAATTCTCCCTAAAGCAGTTAAACTTTTTTCAGAAGATAAAATAGCCGTACTTGACGGCAAAACAATAATAAAAGAATAACCACCGAAAGGAATGTGCAGATATGGAAACCAAAACTATTGCAAACGAGCTTAACTCACTCCCTTACCACGGCAGAGGTATTATAATCGGCAAAAGTGCCGACGGAAAAAAGGCTATCACAGCCTACTTTATAATGGGTAGAAGTGAAAACAGCCGCAACAGAGTATTCATAGAGGATGGAGAGGGCATTCGCACTCAGGCATTTGACGAAAGCAAAATGACCGACCCCCATCTTATTATCTACGCTCCCGTACGTGTTCTCGGCAATAAGACCATTGTTACCAACGGCGACCAGACCGATACTATCTACGAGCTTATGGACAAGCAAATGACCTTTGAGCAGTCCCTCCGCACCCGCGAATTTGAGGATGATGCACCTAACTATACCCCTCGAATTTCGGGCATTATCCGTCTGGAAAACGGCGACATGAACTATGCTATGTCCATTCTCAAATCTGCCGATGGTGACGGCTCCTCCTGTCAGAGATACAATTTCGCATATTCCAATCCCATACCCGGCAAGGCAAAGTTCATCCACACCTATAAGTGCGACGGAAATCCTCTGCCAAGCTTCGAGGGAGAGCCCAAAACCTTAGAACTCCCCGATACTGATATTGACTCCCTCACCGAGCTTATCTGGGAGAATCTCAATGAAGATAATAAGGTTTCCCTTTTCGTAAGATACATAGATTTAGCAACAGGAAGCTATGATTCCCGTATAGTTAATAAAAACAAATAGACTGTTGTTTAAAAGAGAGGAAAATAAACATGAAAGAATTCGAATTAAAATATGGTTGTAATCCCAATCAAAAGCCATCCAAGATTTTTATGGACGACGGCAGAGAGCTTCCAATTGAGATATTAAGCGGTAAGCCTGGCTATATCAACTTCCTTGATGCCTTTAACTCATGGCAGTTGGTTAAAGAAATTAAAGAGGCTTTAGGTATGCCCGCTGCTACCTCCTTTAAGCACGTTAGCCCCACCTCCGCTGCAGTTGGAACACCCCTTTCCGATAAACTCAAAAAGGCTTGTTTCGTTGACGATATCGAGGGTCTTGATGAATCTCCTTTAGCGTGTGCTTATGCCAGAGCACGTGGCACCGACAGAATGTCCTCCTTTGGCGACTGGATTGCCCTTTCCGATGTTTGCGATAAAACCACCGCTACCATTATCAAGCGCGAGGTTTCCGACGGTATCATCGCTCCTGGTTACACCGACGAGGCGTTGGAAATTCTAAAGTCTAAGAGAAACGGCAACTATAATATAGTTAAAATTGACCCTGACTACGTTCCCGCTGAGCTTGAGCGTAAGCAAGTATATGGTATTACATTCCAGCAGGGCAGAAACGAGTTTAAAATTAACAACGAGTTACTCCAAAACATCGTAACCGAAAACAAGGCTTTCCCCGATGAAGCAAAGCGTGACCTGATAATCGCTCTCATCACTCTCAAATACACCCAGTCCAACTCCGTTTGTTATGCAGTAGACGGTCAGGCAATCGGCGTAGGAGCCGGTCAGCAGTCCAGAATCCACTGCACAAGACTTGCAGGTACCAAGGCGGACACATGGCACCTCCGTCAGCACGATAAGGTATTAAATCTGCCTTTCTTGCCCACTTTAGGCAGAGCCGACCGCGATAATGTTATCGATGGCTATATCAATAAGAACGAGGAAGATGTATGTGCCGAGGGTATCTGGCAGAAATATTTCACCACCCGTCCTGAGCCTTTGACCGAAGCAGAAGCTAAGGAATACCTTGCAGGTATCACAGGCGTATCTGTTGGCTCAGACGCTTTCTTCCCATTCTCGGACAATATCGAAAGAGCAAAGCGTAGCGGTGTTTCCTACATTGCTGAGCCGGGTGGCTCCATCCGTGACGATGTTGTTATCGATTGCTGTAATAAATACAGCATCGCAATGGCATTCACAGGTATGCGTTTGTTCCATCACTAAACCGTTTACGGAGGTAAATTTTAATGAATATTCTTCTTGTTGGTGGTGGCGGCAGAGAACATGCCATCATCAAGAAATTAAATGAAAATAAAGCTGTGGAAAAGATTTACGCCCTCCCTGGTAACGGCGGTATGAAGGACGACGCCGAGTGTGTAAATATCGGTGCTAAGGATGTTGAGGGAATTGTAGAATTTGCAAAGTCCCATGATATCAACTATGCCGTTGTAGCCCCCGACGACCCGCTGGTTTTGGGTGTTGTAGATGCTCTTAATGAAATCGGTATACCCTGTTTCGGTCCTACCAAGGCGGCAGCTATAATTGAGGGTAGTAAGGTTTTCTCCAAAAATCTTATGAAGAAATACAACATTCCCACCGCAGGCTACGAGGTGTTCAGCGATGCGAATGAGGCTATGAAATACATCCAAACTGCCGATATCCCCATTGTTATCAAGGCAGACGGTCTTGCACTCGGTAAGGGTGTTATAATTGCCGAGACCCGTGAGCAGGCGGTGGACGCCATTCGATCCATTATGGAGGATAAAATGTTTGGTGACAGCGGTAATAACATAGTTATCGAGGAGTTTTTAACAGGCCCCGAGGTTTCTGTTCTCAGTTTCACCGATGGCACCACAGTTGTCCCCATGATTTCCTCTATGGACCACAAACGTGCATTGGATGGCGATAAAGGTCTTAACACAGGGGGTATGGGCACCATAGCTCCTAACCCCTACTACACCGAGGAAATAGCGAAAGAATGTATGGAAACCATATTCTTGCCCACAGTTAATGCCATGAAGGCAGAGGGCAGAGAGTTCAGAGGTTGTCTCTATTTTGGACTTATGCTAACCCCCAAGGGCCCCAAGGTTATCGAATATAACTGCCGTTTCGGTGACCCCGAAACTCAGGTCGTTTTACCCCTGCTGGACAGCGATTTACTCACCGTTATGCAGGCTGTAACAGACGGCACATTAAAGGATACGGAGGTTAAATTCAAGGATAGCCACGCGGCTTGTGTTGTGATGGCATCCGATGGATACCCTCAAAGCTATGAAAGTGGCTTCGAGCTAAAAATCGAAGATGATGTTAAGGATTCTGTATTTGTTGCAGGTGCAAAGATCGCCGATGACAAGCTTGTAACTGCAGGTGGCAGAGTTCTCGGTGTTACCGCAATCGGCGACAGTTTAGAAGAAGCAATAAACAACGCATATAAAAACACCGAAAAGGTGCATTTCCAGAATAGTTATATGCGTTCAGATATAGGCGCAAAGGCTTTAAAAGCATATAAGGAGGGCTGAAATAATGGTATATAGAGTTTTTGTAGAAAAGAAAAAGGAGTTGGCTCATGAGGCTAACGCTCTGCTCAGCGACGCCAGAACTCTCCTTGGCATAACCGGTCTAACTAATGTTCGTATCATCAACCGTTATGATGCCGAGAATATATCGGAAGATCTGTTCGAAAAGGCTAAGAACACTGTGTTTTCAGAGCCTCAGCTTGACGTTGTAACTGACGATATCTCATACGAAAATGCTTATGTTTTTGCTGTGGAATATCTCCCCGGTCAGTTCGACCAGCGTGCTGACTCCGCTGCACAGTGTATTCAGATTATCTCTCAGGGTGACCGCCCCCTTATCCGCACCGCAAAGGTGTATGTATTAGAGGGTAATCTCAGTGACGATGACATCGCAGAAATTAAGAAGTATGTTATTAACCCCGTTGAAGCCCGAATTGCTTCAATGGACAAGCCAGAGTCCTTGAAAATCGAGTACGAAATCCCCACCGAGGTTGCCACACTCGACGGATTTATTGATTTGGATAAAGACGGTCTTGCTGATTTTGTAAAGAGCTATGGCCTTGCAATGGACAACGACGATATCGCTTTCTGTCAAGAATATTTCAAGAGTGAAAACCGCAACCCCACCATCACCGAAATCCGAATGATAGACACCTATTGGTCTGACCATTGCCGTCATACCACTTTCTTAACCACTATCGACAGCGTCAAGTTCCACGATGAGCTACTCCAGAAAGCATACGACGATTATGTAAACACAAGACTTGAGCTTGGTCGCACAAAGCCTATCAACCTTATGGATGTTGCCACTATTGCCACAAGATACTTAAAGGCAAAGGGCAAACTTCCCAAACTTGACGAGTCGGAGGAAATCAATGCTTGTACTGTTAAAATCGATGTAGATGTTGACGGTAAGGTGGAGCCTTGGTTGCTTCTCTTTAAGAACGAGACTCACAATCATCCCACCGAAATCGAGCCCTTTGGTGGTGCCGCAACCTGTATCGGCGGCGCTATCCGTGACCCGCTTTCAGGTCGTTCTTATGTTTATGCCGCAATGCGTGTAACAGGTGCGGCCGATCCATTAAAACCTGTTAAAGAAACCATGGAAGGCAAACTTCCCCAACGTAAGATTGTTACCACTGCTGCCGCAGGTTATTCTTCCTATGGTAACCAGATCGGTCTTGCAACAGGTATCGTAGATGAGCTTTACCACGACGGCTATGCCGCAAAGCGTATGGAAATTGGCGCAGTTATTGCTGCCGCTCCCGCAAAGAATGTTCGCCGTGAGCGTCCCGAGGCAGGGGATATAGTTATTCTTCTCGGCGGAAGAACAGGTCGCGACGGCTGTGGCGGTGCAACAGGCTCCTCTAAATCCCACACCCTCGAATCTCTCGAAACCTGTGGTGCTGAGGTGCAAAAGGGTAATGCCCCCGA
Organism: Acutalibacteraceae bacterium; assembly: GCA_045542355.1. Taxonomy (GTDB): domain Bacteria; phylum Bacillota; class Clostridia; order Oscillospirales; family Acutalibacteraceae; genus UMGS1532. The sequence continues at coordinate 25,647 of JAZQKX010000025.1, read as the reverse complement.
GGAGCGTAAGCTCCAAAGACTTTTCCGCAATGGCGATGTTTGCCGTATGATTAAGCGTTGTAACGACTTTGGCGCAGGCGGTGTTTCGGTTGCCATCGGCGAACTTGCCGACGGTCTGGAGATCGACCTCAACGCTGTTCCTAAGAAATACGAGGGCCTCGACGGCACTGAACTTGCAATCAGTGAATCTCAGGAACGTATGGCGGTTGTTGTTGAGAAAAAAGATGTTGATGCTTTTCTTGCTGCAGCAAAGCTGGAAAACCTTGAAGCAACCGTTGTTGCCGAGGTTAAAGCCGACCCTCGTCTCACTATGACCTGGAACGGCAAAAAGATTTGTGATATCAGCCGTGAGTTCCTTAATTCCAATGGTGCTGAAAAGCATATTGATATTGAATCGGTAAAGGCTGAGGATTATAAGAAATCCGTAAGCGGTAGCTTCGGTGAAAATTATAAGGCTCTTGTATCCGACCTTAATGTTTGTTCAAAGCGTGGTCTTTCCGAGCGCTTTGACTCCACCATCGGCGCAGGTACAGTTCTAATGCCCTTTGGCGGTAAAAACCAGCGTACCCCCATTCAGGCTATGGTGCAAAAGGTGAGCCAAGAGAAAAAGGATACCTCAACCGTTTCCTTTATGTCCTGGGGATATAACCCCTTTATCACCGAAAAAAGCCCTTATCACGGCGCATATTTAGCCGTTATTGAATCTGTTTCCAAACTTATTGCAACAGGTGCAAAATTTGAGGATGTATATTTAACATTCCAGGAATATTTCGAGCGTCCAGGCAAGGATGCAACCCGTTGGGGTAAGCCCTTGGCAGCCCTCCTCGGCGCTTTCACCGCCCAAAAAGATTTAGGTATTGCCTCTATCGGCGGAAAGGACTCCATGAGCGGTACATTTGAAAAGCTTGATGTTCCTCCCACCTTGGTTTCTTTCGCAGTTACAACCGATAAAATCAACGATGTTGTATCTCCCGAATTCAAGAAGTGCGGTAATAAGGTAGTTCTTCTCACTCCCGAATACGACGAAAACGACCTGCCCAAAACCGATTCTCTCTTGAAGCTTTACGACAAGGTTACCGACCTTCTCCGCAGCGGTAAGGCTGTGGCATGTTGGACCCCAACCTTAGGCGGTGTTGCAGAAGGTATCTATAAGATGTGCATCGGTAACGGCTTCGGCTTTAAATTTAACGATGCTTTATCCATTGAGGATATCTTCGGCTATAACTACGCATCCTTCCTTTTGGAAACCTCAGAGGATATCGAGGGCGCCAAGCTTATCGGTGAAATCACCGAGAGTGGTATGGAATATAATGGCGAAAGCCTTAATATGGCTGAGCTTGAAGCTCTTTATGAGGGTAAGTTGGAAAGTGTATATAGCTGTAATATAGAGCAGAGCGGAAATGTAGAAAACTTCTCATATTCTGCAGAGAGCCGTGTTGCTCCCACAATCAAGGTTGCGAAGCCTAAGGTTATCATTCCCGTATTCCCAGGCACAAACTGTGAATACGACAGCGCGAAGGCTGCAGAAGCCGCAGGCGCAGAGGCAGAGATAATTGTTATTAATAATCTGTCTGCCGAGAGCATCGCCCGTAGCGCCGAAACCTTTACAAACAAGCTTCGCGAATCCAACATGATATTCATCCCAGGTGGTTTCTCGGGTGGAGACGAGCCCGACGGCTCAGGTAAGTTTATCACCGCTTTCTTCAGAAACGGAAATGTATCTGATGCAGTAAGCGATTTGATGGACAACCGCGGTGGTCTTATTTGCGGTATTTGTAACGGTTTCCAAGCTCTTATCAAATTGGGACTTGTACCCTTTGGCAAGATAGTCGAAACCGACGAAAACTGCCCAACCCTTACCTTTAACACCATCTCCCGTCACCAGTCCAAGATAGTTCGCACAAGAATTGCCTCAAATAAATCTCCCTGGCTTTCAGGCACAGAGGTTGGCGAGGTCTACAGTGTGCCGATTTCCCATGGTGAGGGTAGATTCTTAGCTCCCGAATCGGTAATTCGCGAACTTGCCGCCAATGGTCAGATTGCAACTCAGTATGTTGATTTCAGTGGCAATGCCACCACCGACGTTCAGTTTAACCCCAACAACTCTCTCTACGCTATTGAGGGTATCACTTCTCCCGACGGCAGAGTGTTCGGGAAAATGGGTCATTCCGAGCGTGTTGGTAAGGGCCTTTATCAAAATGTACTCGGCGATTACGATATCAAGATGTTCGAATCTGCCGTAAAATTCTTTAAATAAGGAGTGTCACAAATGGCATATTTATCCGATATTGAAATTGCTCAGCAGTGCAAAATGCTCCCCATATCCGAGGTAGCAAAATCCGCAGGTGTGGACGAAGAATATTTGGAGCACTACGGCAAATACAAGGCAAAGATTGATTTATCCCTGCTAAAGAATTCAAATAAAAACGGTAAACTTGTGTTGGTAACAGCAATTACCCCCACCCCCGCGGGTGAGGGTAAGACCACCACAACAATCGGTCTTGCAGACGGCATGAAGAGAATAGGTAAAAATGTTACCGTTGCTCTCCGTGAGCCCTCTTTAGGCCCTGTATTCGGTATCAAGGGCGGTGCCGCAGGCGGCGGTTACGCTCAGGTTGTGCCTATGGAGGACATCAATCTCCACTTCACAGGTGACTTCCACGCTATTGGCGCGGCAAATAACCTTCTTGCCGCAATGTTGGATAACCACATCCATCAGGGAAATGCGTTAGGGATTGATGTTCGTAGAATCACCTGGAAGCGTTGCGTTGACATGAACGACCGACAGCTCCGTTTTGTAACCGATGGTCTCGGTGGCAGAGTCAACGGCGTTCCCCGTGAGGATGGCTTTGACATCACCGTTGCAAGTGAAATCATGGCTGTTCTCTGCCTTGCCGATTCCATAACTGATTTAAAGGAAAGACTTTCAAGAATTATCGTTGGATACAACTTTAACGACGAGCCTGTAACCTGCGGTCAACTCAATGCTCAGGGTGCTATGACAGCCCTTTTAAAGGACGCTATCAAGCCTAACCTTGTGCAGACCTTAGAGGGAACTCCCGCTTTTGTACACGGCGGTCCCTTCGCCAATATTGCCCATGGATGTAACTCTGTTATTGCCACCAAAATGGCTCTTAAGATGGGTGACTATGCCATCACTGAGGCTGGCTTCGGCGCAGACCTCGGCGCTGAAAAATTCCTTGATATCAAGTGCCGCATGGCTGGGCTTACCCCCTCCGCAGTAGTTATGGTTGCCACAATCCGTGCCCTTAAAATGCACGGCGGTGTTGCAAAAACTGAGCTTAATTCCGAAAATATTCCTGCTCTCGAAAAGGGCATTCCTAACCTTCTCCGCCACATTTCCAATATCAAGAATGTTTACAAACTTCCTTGCGTTGTGGCTGTTAACCGTTTCCCCACTGATACCGACAAAGAGGTTGAATTTATCATAGATAAATGTCGCGAGTTGGGTGTAAATGTAGTCCTTTCCAACGTTTGGGCAGAGGGCGGTAAAGGTGGCGAGGAACTCGCCCGTGAGGTAGTGCGCCTTTGCGAGGAGGAAAAGGGTGACTTCACCTTTAGCTATGGCTTAGAGGGTACAATCGAGGATAAAATTGAGGCTGTTGTTAAAAAGGTATACGGCGGCAATGGAATCAGCGTTACCCCAAACGCTAAAAAGCAGATTGTAAAGCTCACCGAAATGGGCTTTGGTAATTGCCCTGTTTGTATGGCTAAGACCCAGTACAGCTTCTCTGATGACCCAACAAAGCTTGGCGCTCCCGAGGACTTCACCGTAACAATTAAGAATGTCAAAATTTCCGCAGGCGCAGGTTTCATTGTTGTTCTCACAGGCGACATTATGACCATGCCTGGACTTCCAAAGGTACCCGCCGCAGAAAGAATTGACGTGGATGAAAACGGCGTGATTTCAGGACTATTCTAAGGTGTGTAACATGAAGCTTATTATCGCATCGAACAATGCTCATAAAATCACCGAAATCAAGACTATTCTCGGAAAGTTTTTTGGAGAGATTCTTTCTCTCAAAGAGGCTGGAATGGACCACGAAACGGTGGAAGACGGCTCAACCTTTTTTGAAAATGCTCTGAAAAAAGCTCGGGAAATTGCCGAGCTTTCGGGATGTTTTGCTTTAGCTGACGACAGCGGTATATGTGCCGACGCTTTAGGCGGAGCACCTGGTATACATTCCGCCCGTTTTTGCGGACACCATGGCGACGACGAAGCCAATAATCAAAAGCTTCTCGACCTGCTTCGGGATAAGGCGGATAAACGAGCTCACTATGTCTGCTCAATAGCCCTTGTAGCTCCCGACGGTCGGGTTTATAAAGCTGAGGATTATATGCATGGCGTAATCACCGAAAATCGAGCAGGGGAGGGTGGCTTTGGCTATGACCCATATTTCTATCTGCCCGAGCTTGGTTGCACGGCGGCAGAGCTTACAGCAGAGCAAAAAAATGCAATAAGCCACAGGGGAAATGCCTTAAGGCGGCTTATGAAAATTCTGGAGAACGACCCCGAATTTTCGGTGCAGTAGTGAAATTTTGCTAAAAAATCAAATTATTAAAACTGCATTTTTTGTCATATAACAGAAATTTTTGAATATATGCAATTTTCTTGGTAAAATATCTGTTCAGTTGCGAAGAAGTATGTTAAAATATATTCAGTAAAAAAACCGCGTTTTCTGTATCTAACCAATTTTGTAATTTTGCGGGCGTTAGCTTTCCCTTCGTCCACAAGGAAATATAAGGAGTGTGCACCATGAAAAAAATCTATGAAGGTAAAACCAAAGACGTATATTCTCTTGACAACGGCAACGTAATGCTCAAGTTCAAGGACGATTGCACAGGTAAAGACGGTGTTTTCGACCCAGGTGAAAATACTGTCGGACTCACAATCGAGGGCATTGGCAAGGCGAATCTTGAAACCTCAATCCGCTACTTTGAGCTTTTGAAGGAAGCAGGCGTTAAGACCCATTATGTTAGCGCAAATTTAGAGGATGCAACCATGGAGGTTCTCCCTGCAACTGTATTTGGACACGGTCTTGAGGTTATCTGCCGCCTCGTTGCAACAGGTAGCTTTATCCGTCGTTATGGCGAATACATCGAAGACGGCACAGTTTTGGAGGGCGGCTATGTTGAGTGCACCTTCAAAAATGACGAAAAGGGTGACCCGCTGGTAACAGGGGAGGGCCTTGCCGCATTGGGTGTTATGACCCCCGAAATGTTCCAGAGCATGAAAGAGCAGACCCTTAAAATCACAAAGGTAGTAGCCGACGACCTTAAGTCCATTGGTCTCGACCTCTGGGATATCAAGTTTGAGTTTGGCTATAATAACGGAGAGGTTATCCTCATCGACGAAATCGCCTCAGGAAACATGCGTGTTTATAAGGACGGCAAAATCGTTGAGCCTGTAGAACTCACCAAGCTTATCAACAACAGATAAGTCTTCACAAGCAAATAGACTTTGTTCAACCGCCACGGAATCCCGTGGCGGTTGTTTGTTTTAGCTTTAGCATAAACACAGCTTTCAGTAGTGGAATTAAAATCTTTAGATATAAACTTATCCTCCTTGGGTATAATAGATTTAAGTTTGAAAACCGTATAAAATTAAAGAAGATTTGATCAGGTTCTTTTAGTTTAAAATTACAAGATTTTGCACTATGTTACACTATTGCACAAATTCCGCGAACATTTTGTCAAGTGACTACATTCTTTGTTGGCTAAACTCACGAAATTAATCAAACTAACCAAAATTCCTTGACAAGTATTTTGCGAAATTATATAATATATATATAGAAATTTTCTATTTTTTTGGAGAGAGGTAATACTATGCCGGAATTTAAGATTAGCGAAGAACGGCAAATCCTTATCAAGGAATTAATTAGCGAACTCCCGTCATTCAGAAAGCAGCTCCGCATTTCGCAAAGTGAGCTGGCAGGGAAAATTGGCAAGAGCAGACAGACAATTTCTGATATCGAGCGAAACGTAGCTCCCATGGGTTGGGACACATATCTTGCCATCATCAAGGTCTTTGAGGCCAACGGTCTGCTTCAGGACAACGCCGAGTTTAATTACAAAGACCGACTCAATATTATATTAAAGATTTCTCATTAAATTCCTTTTCTATAATATGCAAAAAACCGATGCCGATTGGCGTCGGCTTTTTTGTATATATAGGGCTATTTTTGGTAAAATATATAAAGTCAATAATTATTCGAGGAGATGCCAATGCTCACAATTATAATAAGAACAGCGATTTTATATGTGTTGGTGGTTTTTGCTATGCGAATAATGGGCAAACGTCAGGTAGGTGATATGCAACCGTCGGATTTGGTTGTTACACTTCTCATTTCGGAAATAGCCGCAATTCCTATTCAGGATCCGTCAAATCCCTTGCTAATCGCAATAGTATCGGTTTTTGTGTTGATTATACTTGAGATAATAATATCAATAATTTCTATGAAATGCGGTTTTGTCAACACCCTCACCAATGGTAGGTCGGCTTTAGTAATCAAAAACGGCAAACTTCAGCAGAAGGTTTTGAGACGACTACGAATCACTATTCCCGATTTAATAGAACTTTTGCGTGCACAGGGTATATTTGATATTAATGAGGTGGATTATGCTATGCTGGAAAGCAATGGCTCTCTCAGTGTATTGCAAAAGCCTTATTATCAGCCTGCAAAGACAGGTGATGTGTGTAAACCTCAGGAGGAGGGCGTTTATCCCTCTTTGGTTGTAAGCGACGGTAAAGTAGTAAGGCGAGGTCTCTATGACATCGGCAAGACTAAAGCGGATGTTTTTAAAATTCTGAATTCTAAGAGTTTAAATATAAAGGAAGTGTTTATCATGACCTTGGATTCAAAGGGCGATAGCACGATTATTAAAAGGGATGATTTGAAATGAGGAGACTATGGGCAGCTATTGTGTTGATAGCACTGACAGTGGGGATTTGTACTTTTCATCACTATAATCTGAAAAGAGTATATAAAGAAACTGATAGATATCTGAAAAAGGTGGCATCTCAGTATAAAAAGGGGAATTATACTGATGCGTCCTTTACTGCCAACGAGCTGGAAAACAGTTGGGAAAGTAACGAAAAATCACTGGATAGATTTGTGTCGGAGAATAAGCTGGAAAATGTGCGAGTAACTATCGCAGAGTTGCCTTTTTTAGCAGAATACGATAATCACGAATTTAGTATTCACATAAAAAGGTTATATGCTGCATTGGAGCATATCATAGATAAAGAGAAGCCGAGATTGTATTAAATAAGGGTGAGTCCGATACGAGAAAAAAGAGTGGAATATTTTTCAAAAAACACTTGACAAACAGCCGAAATGATGTATAATAATATTTGCTGTAAGAATTCTAGTCAATATTAGATTTTTGCAACGGCTGGTAGAACTCGCTTATTGTTGTTCTTGCATAGTAGATATAGCGGAATTGTGTAACGGTAGCACGACAGACTCTGACTCTGTTTGTTGGGGTTCGAATCCCTATTCCGCTGCCAAAACAAACCACCCCTTGAGGGTGGTTTTTATTTTCAGAACGCTAAACAAAAGAATTGCTGAAATTTATAAAACAGTCAAATTATCAAATGAATTTGCAAATATTTTTGCTTTGTCGGATTCGCAGACTAAATAGTCGATATCACCCAAGGTGCATTGTTTATATGTTGAACCGATACCGAGTTTGTTTTCTGTGCACAAGCACACCTTTTTTTGTGCGTTTTTCAGCATTTTTTGCCTTAGTGCTACGGTTTCATAAACACAATCGTAAATTGTGCCGTCATTCGACAGGGCATGAGTGGAGAAAAATGCTAAATCTGCACGAGTATTTTCAAAAATTCTTTCGGCATCAACGCCTACAAGTGCATCGACATCTTCTGTGCAAACCTTACCACCGCTACATATTAGATTTATAGAAAAATCCTTTAGATACATAACTACATCAATATTATTTGTTATCACCGTTATTCCCTTTTTTTGAGTTATTTCATACGCTAAATGGGTGCAGGTTGAAGAATGATCTAAAAATAAAACCGAACTGTCGTGAATCAAGGACGCCGCCTTTTTGACAATCAGCTTCTTTTGAAGAGCGTCTTTATTCATTCTTAAATTTTGCGGAATAACAAATGCATTATTCTCACAGATCTCAACTTCTCCGTAGCTTCTTCTAACAAGGTTGAGATTTTCCATATCTACGAGTGTTCTTCTTATACTTGATGCACTGGTATACAGAAGCTTTGACAATTCATTCACACTGGAACGGCGCCTTGTCTGCAAAACCTTTAAAATTTATTGCTGTCTTTCGAATTTTAACATACCACATAGCTCATTTCTTGCGCATTTTTCAGCAATTTTTGAACAATTACTCATTTTTGAGTATTTATTGACTGATTGTATTATATATCATATAATTATTAAAAGCAAGTCAAGGAGGTAAAACTTATGGACAAAAAAATAAAAATTGTTGGACACAGAGGAGTGGCGGCCCTCCGACCGGAAAACACTTTAGCATCCTTTGAGTATGCAATCGAATTAGGGTTAGATGGCATAGAAACCGATATACATATGAGCGCCGACGGCGAATTGGTGTTAATACACGACGATACACTGGAAAGAACAACAAACGGCAGCGGAAATGTGTGGGACTTTACCTTAAAACAGCTTAAAGAGCTTGATGCGGGCTCATGGTTTTCCAAGGAATATGCTGGTCAAAAGATCCCCACCTTTAGAGAGTTTTTAGAGCTGATAAAGGATAAAAATTTATTTTTAAACATAGAAATCAAGGATCCCCGAGAAATTGTTATAGAGAAAACCCTGAAAATGCTTAATGAATATGATATAGACAAGGAAGATTTTGTAATAGCATCCTTCCATTCCAGCGTTACAGATTATGCTATTGAAAAGCATAATCTCAACACTCAGGGCTTTCCCCTCGTTTACTACAAAGAAAATGCGCCCGAAAGCTACGATGGCTTCTACAGCATAGGAATCGGTATGGGGCGTTTGACGAAAGAATTTTGCGACGAGCTGAAGGAACAAAATGTTGAGCCCTGGTGCTGGTGTCCCGATACCAAAGAACAAATAGAGTATGCTATCTCCTGCGGTAGTCCGCTGGCGACGGTTAATAACCCATTGCCGGCTCTTGAAGTCTTAAAGAATATGAAAGAGAGTTAAGTAACTGTGTCGGAAATTTTAAATATTATTGATTCCTTTCGCGAGGAATGTAAGTGCGGAAGAAAACATACAACAGCCATTCGTGATATAAGAATCGCTTCGGGACTTGTGAGCCAAGTAGGGTATATTCTAAAAGAAAACCGCTTCCCCAAAAATTTACTGCTTGTTGCCGATAAAAATACATTGAAAGCGGCTGATGGTATTATAGACAGCCTTGCGGATTTTAACTTAGAATATAAAATCTATGATGACATGCGCGTTGCAGAAATGAAGCATATGGAGAAAATCGAAGAGCTTATAAAGAATAGAGATATCGCTATATTATCAGTAGGCACAGGGTCTATCAACGACCCCTGCCGTCTGGCGGCGGCAAGGCAGAATAAACCTCTTTGTATCTTTGCCACGGCCCCGTCAATGGACGGCTTTGCTTCTTATAGTTCGCCGATAGTAGCGGGTGGCTTTAAATCCAGCTATCCTGCAAAAAGTCCTGAAGTGATTATAGGCGATACAAAAATTTTAGCCTCCGCACCCTGTGAATTGAAGTCAGCAGGATTTGGAGATATGATTGCTAAATATATCGCACTCGTTGATTGGCAAATTTCTACTTTGCTTACAGGGGAGTATTACTGTGAAAAGATTGCCACACTTACACGTACGGCTGTGGACGAATTGATGGCCTTGGCTGATAAAGTGACCGCTAATGATGAATACACGGCGGGTAAAATTTTCGAAGCTCTTTTGAAAACAGGTATCGGAATGAGTTTTTCACAAAACTCACGATCCGCCAGCGGTAGTGAGCATATTATTGCACATTTGATAGAATGCATCGAACTTAGAGAGAATAAAGTTCCAAATCTGCATGGCGAGGACGTGGGTGTCTGCACGCTGGAAATGCTAAAATATTACAACGCACTTGCAGAAAATCCTGAGATTGACACAAAAGAAGAATCGGTTAATTTGGAAGATGTATATTCCTTTTACGGCGAAATGGCAGATGATGTGCGTAAGCTTAACAGCCCCGATAATGTTGTTGATGATGTGGATATCTTAAAGCTGAAAAAATCTTGGCCCCAAATAATTAAGATCATACACAGTGTTCCTACATACGAGCAATGCAAAAGGGCAATGAAAGCAGCAGGTTGCAAAACCACAATCGCAGATATTGGTAAAAGCGAGAAGCAGTTTTGGGATTGTGTAAAGTATTCCCCCTATATGCGAAAACGCCTGACTCTTTTGCGTATGAAAGATATGATAATGGAGTAGTTTTAGTAGCGGAATAGGGATTATAACAACTGAAAATTATTTTTATTGAATTCCAAAAGCCCCTCGTCCCGCATTTTGCAAAGCTCGTTGGACATCGCACTTCGGTCAACCGACAGAAAGTCTGCAAGTTGCTGTCGATTGAAAGGAATTTGAAATCTACCGCTGTTTTGTCGTGTCGCTTCTTCTGATAAATATGAAATCAGTTTTTCCCGCGTGGAACGCTTAGACATGTGCCCAAGCTTTTGCACAAGTTTTCTGTTTTTTTCCGAAATTGCAAAAAATACATTTTGCACCACCATAGAATGAAAACGACAGGTGGAGGAGCAGGTGGTTATTATGCGCCTAACATCAAAGAATATAACGGCACTGTCTTCTATTGCCACGACATCATTTAGCAGAGCGCCGCTCTCGGGTGCTACATAGGCTTCACCGAAAATATCACCAACTGCAATCCAACCCAATATACTGCGATTCCCCCAATAATCATCCTTTTGGATATGAAGCTGTCCCTCCACCAGAACGGTTATATCGTTTATGTGCTCACCCTGACGAAAAACATACTCTCCTTTTTTATAGGTATATAGTCGGGCGTTGAGACAGGACAGCATCGATGCGATTTCATCATCACCTATTCCCCGAAACATCAGAGCCTTTTTAAGTATTGGAATATATTTTTTCATAAACTTCTCTTTCTGTTGTAAAAACAACCGATTTGTTATAAATATTGTACTATAATATAATCACAAAATCAAGTTAGGAGTAAAGTTTATGATAAGAAAGATAATCAAAATTGATGAAGAAAAATGTAATGGTTGCGGTGCTTGTGCCGCCGCTTGTCATGAGGGTGCTATCGAAATGATAAACGGCAAGGCAAAGCTTACCCGCGAAGATTACTGCGACGGCTTAGGTGATTGCTTACCTGCCTGTCCCGTAGACGCTATTTCTTTTGAAGAAAGGGAAGCGCCTGCCTACGATGAGGCGGCAGTTCTTGCATCCAAACAGAAACACCGAGCGACGCTTCCTTGTGGTTGTCCGGGAACTGCATCAAGGGCTATAAAACGGGATTCTGCTGCCGCCCCCACAACCGTACCCGCATCAAGTCAGCTTTCCCAATGGCCCGTGCAGATAAAGCTGGTGTCTGTGAATGCGCCCTATTTCGACGGTGCAAAGCTATTGGTGGCGGCGGACTGCACTGCCTTTGCATACGGTAACTTTCATAATGAATTTATCCGCAATCATATTACTCTCATCGGCTGTCCAAAGCTTGACGAGGGAGATTATGCCGACAAGTTAACCTCCATTATTGCCAATAACGATATCAAAAGCGTGACAGTAGTCCGCATGGAGGTGCCCTGTTGCGGCGGAATTGAAAATGCTGTGAAAAGGGCTTTACAGGCTAGTGGAAAATTCATTCCTTGGAATGTTGTTACCGTTTCTACCGATGGCAGAATATTGGATTAATAGCTATTATATAGACACTGATTATCTATAAGAAATGTAGTTAGTATTTGAGTGTTGTGCAGTTAAACAATTCCCATCATTGAGGAAGAGCACAATTAAATTCATTCTTATGTGGAGCGGATTCTCATAACCGCTCCATTATTTTTTTGTTTAGTAAGGAATTATTTAGTTTTGATCGTATAATAGTTAAAAAGGCATATAGGAGGTATACTTATGAAAAAACTCAGTTGTGTAGTTTTATCAGTTTTAATTATGGTGTGTTGTTTTAGCGTTGCGGGTTGCGGTGTGTCGTTTACCAAAAACGCTGCAGGGGGAACCTCAGACAAAAGTGCACAGGAGGAGTATAATTTAACTACCGACAGCGAGGACGTGGCTATATCCGAAAGCACTACCTTTTCTGAAACCTCTGACACCCTCAAAAGCAACCGAAAAATCATCGAAACTATAGACCTTTCCTTACAGACCAAGGAATTTGATTTACTGCTGGAAAAGATAAATAATAAGGTTGCGAAATTAGGTGGATATGTTGAAGCCAGCGAAATAGAGGGCAGGGAAATAGATTCTGCTGATACCCGTTGGGCAAGTCTTACAGTCCGCATTCCCTCAAAAAAGAGTCAGGAGTTTGGAAAATACATATCCGAAAACAGCGTTGTGGTAAACCGTTCTGTTTCCACCGAGGATGTCACGCTTCAGTATGTGGATACCGAAAGCCGTGTGTCGGCATTGGAATCGGAAAAGAAAGCTTTGGAAAAGCTTCTCGAAAAAGCCGACACTGTGGAAAATATCATCAGCATCCGCGATAAGCTCACAGAAGTAATATACGAAATCGAAACTCTGAAATCCCAACTACGTACCTACGATAATTTGGTGGACTATACTACCGTTACAATATCCGTAGATGAGGTGGAAAGGACAGCTGTTGTGGAAAAACAAACGGTGTGGCAAGAAATCGGCACGAATCTTAAGAATAATTTCAGCGATATCGGCGGGGCTTTGGTGGCGTTGTTTGTGTTTATCGTTAGCGCGATACCATATCTTATTCCCGTTGCAATTTTGACAGTTACAATCATCCTTATAATAAGGATAAGAAACAAACGCCGCAAGAAAAAGTATTCTCAGCCTGAGGAAAAATAATTTGCTGTATAAGAGAAGAAACCGTCGAAAGACGGCTTCTTCTCTGTTTATTTAATAATTATTGAATCTTAAGATTGTTAGCTGAGGAGTAGTCACCGTAGTACTTAGTACTCTTAACGGTCTTGTACGCTCTTACCTTTACGTAGTAAGTGCCTTTGGACTTCAGCTTCTTGATGGTCTTCTTGTAGGAAGTAACCTTAACAAGCAATATGTTTGTTAGAGGTAAAATATATTCTAACATAAATAGTTTCAATCGTTCAACACCTAAATGTTGATATTTAACAAAAATACATCTACAAAATCTTGTAATTTCGTCGTCGATTTTTGTTGACAAACTCTATTGGTATATGTATAATTAAGATACAGCTTTTACATAACTGACGGAAAAAGAGAGAGCGGATAGCTCCACCCACTCTATACGCGGTCAACCGCGGTGGAATGTAAAAGTAAATATAGCCGACCGTCTGGGCAAATCAGTTTTACATGCAGGTAAAAGCTGATTTGTCCATTTTTGTTTGTATGTAATTCCCAAGTCCAAGGAGGTAAAAAATATGGAACACAAAAACTGGAACGGATTCAAGAGCGGTGAATGGATGAATGAAATCAATGTCCGCAACTTCATTCAGCTTAACTATACGGAATATAACGGAGACTATAGCTTTCTGTCGGGCGCCACAGAGCGCACAAAGGGACTCATGAAAAAGTTGGAATCCTTGTTCGCTTTGGAGCGTCAGTTTGGTGGAGTGCTGGATATCGACACCGCGACAGTTACTTCTCTCACAAGTTATTCCCCAGGTTACATTGATAAGGATAATGAAATCATCGTAGGTATGCAGACCAACCGCCCCTTAAAGCGAGGTGTCAACCCCTTTGGTGGAATTCGTATGGCTCGTCAGGCTTGTGAGGCTTATGGATACAAATTAAGCGATAAAGTAGAGGAAGAGTTCCGCTATAAAACTACCCATAACGACGGTGTTTTTCGCGCTTATACCGATGAAATGCGCGCTGCTCGTAAATGCCATGTTATCACAGGTCTTCCTGATGCCTATGGTAGAGGCAGAATCATCGGTGATTACCGCCGCGTTGCCCTCTATGGTGTAGATAGGCTGATCGAAGATAAGAAAAAGGACAAGGAAGCTCTTTCTCAAGAGCCTTTTAACACTGTACAAATCCGCCTTGACGAGGAGCTATATAAGCAGATTTCCTTCTTAGGCTACTTAAAGGAAATGGCGGCTATGTATGGCTTTAATATCAGCGGTCCTGCCAAGGATGCCCGAGAGGCAATTCAGTGGACCTACTTCGCATATCTCGGCGCAATCAAGGAGCAAAACGGTGCCGCTATGTCTCTGGGTAGAGTCAGCACATTCTTTGATATCTATATTCAGCGCGATATTGAAAAAGGAATTTTGACCGAGGAGGGCGCACAGGAGCTTATAGATGACTTCGTTATGAAGCTTCGCATTGCCCGTCATCTTCGTACCCCTGAATATAACGAGCTTTTCGGTGGCGACCCAATGTGGATTACCGAAGCAGTGGGAGGCATGGGTGAAGATGGCAGAACTCTTGTTACAAAGAGTAGCTTCCGTATGCTCAACACCCTTTATACTTTAGGCTCATCTCCCGAGCCAAACCTCACCGTGCTTTGGTCTACTGATCTTCCCGAGAATTTCAAGAAGTTCTGCGCTAAGGTCTCCTGCGACACTGACTCAATTCAGTATGAGAACGACGATGTTATGCGTCCTATCTACGGCGACGACTATGCCATTGCCTGCTGTGTTTCTGCAATGAAGCTAGGCAAACAGATGCAGTTCTTTGGCGCCCGTTGCAACCTGGCTAAGCTCTTGCTTATCGCCATCAATGGTGGCTATGATACCACAAGCGGTATGCATATCGGTCCTCAAATGGAGCCTTTAACGGATGATAAGCTTGACTACGATAAGGTGATGGAGCGCTTCCAGATTTACATCGAATGGCTCAGCCACCTTTATGTAAACACTATGAATATCATCCACTATATGCATGATAAGTACGCCTACGAAAAGCTCCAGATGGCCCTCCACGACACCGATGTTGAGCGTTTTATGGCGTTCGGTATCGCAGGTCTTTCGGTTGTGGCTGACTCTTTGAGTGCAATAAAATATGCAAACGTTTCGCCTATAGTTAACGAAAAGGGCTTTATCACCGAGTTCAAAACCGAAGGTGATTTCCCGAAATTCGGCAATGATGATGATAGGGTAGACCTTATAGCAAAGGATATGACGCACCGCGTTATTACCGAGCTGAGAAAGACCCCAACTTACCGTCAGGCAATTCACACCCTTTCGGTTCTTACCATAACCTCCAATGTTATGTATGGCAAGAACACTGGTGCAACACCCGATGGCAGAAAGGCTTCTGCACCCTTTGCTCCCGGTGCCAACCCCATGCACAACCGCGAGGAAAACGGAGCGTTGGCTTCTCTTAACTCTGTTGCAAAAATCAGCTATGATGACTGTCGCGACGGTGTTTCCAACACCTTCTCAATTACCCCCGAAGCCTTGGGCAGAAGTGATGAGGAGCGTGTTGAAAATCTCGTTTCGATATTGGATGGTTATTTCTCAAAGAAAGCCCACCACATAAACATTAATGTTCTTAATCGTAAAACCCTAATGGAAGCCTACGAAAACCCCGAGGCATATCCAAACCTTACCATCCGCGTTTCGGGCTATGCAGTTAATTTCCACAAGCTTTCCCGCGAACAGCAACGCGAGGTTATCAGCCGTACCTTCCACGAAAGCCTATGATTAAGGGATATATACATTCTATCCAGAGTCTCGGCACTGTAGATGGTCCGGGAGTGCGGTTTGTGGCGTTCCTGCAAGGGTGTAACCTCCGATGTAGCTGTTGCCACAATCCCGACACCTGGGAGTATTCGGGTGGAACGGAGTATACACCTGAAGAGCTTGTTGATAAAGCCGTTCGCTGTAAGGAATACTTCGGCAAAGAGGGTGGCATCACTCTTTCGGGTGGTGAGCCTCTGTTGCAAAGCGAATTTGCCTGTGAGGTATTTAGGATTTGTAAAGAAAAAGGTATTAACACCTGTCTCGATACCTCTGGTAGCATTTTAAATGGCTCGGTAAAAGAGCTTTTAAAATACACCGACCGCGTTCTTCTTGATATAAAGTATACAGATGATAACGACTACAAAAGATATGTTGGCTGTACCTTGGGTGAGCCGTTAAGTTTTCTGGAGTATTTGGACAAAGAGGGGATACCCACCACCTTACGGCAGGTTATAATCCCAACCTTAAACGACACAGAGGAAAATGTTCTGAAACTTCGCCAAACAGCCCAAAACCACTCTTATGTAGATAAGATGGAATTGCTACCCTTTAGGAAAATCTGCCAGGTGAAATACAATAAAATGGGAATAAAATTTCCCTTGGAAAACATACCTGAGCCCACTGTCGATACCATGGAAAAACTTAATAAAATATTAAAAGGAACCGAATAACTCGGTTCCTTTTTTACATGGAAATAAAGCTTAATTAAAGCACACAGCCTAAGAAGTCGCGGGTGCGTTGTTCCTTAGGATTTGAGAAAATTTCCTCGGGTGCGCCTTCTTCTACGATAACGCCGTCGGACATGAATATAACCCTGTCTGCCACATCGCGGGCAAATCCCATTTCGTGGGTAACAACAACCATGGTCATACCCTCATGCGCCAGTTCTTTCATAACGGCTAAAACCTCGCCTACCATTTCGGGGTCAAGCGCAGATGTGGGCTCGTCGAAAAGCATGATGTCGGGATTCATGGCAAGAGCGCGGGCAATGGCTACACGCTGTTGCTGACCACCTGAAAGCTGATGGGGATATGAGTCTGCTTTGTCTGTGAGACCTACGCGCTCAAGCAGTGCCATAGCGGTCTTTTCGGCCTCAGCCTTGGTCTGCTTTTTCAGCTCAACAGGGGCGAACATTATGTTTTGCTTAACGGTTTTATGAGCAAACAGATTGAACTGCTGGAACACCATACCAATATTTTCTCTGACTTTATTAATGTCAATCTTCTTGTCGGAAATCTCGAAACCGTCTACCTCAATGGTGCCGGAAGTGGAGTTTTCAAGCTTATTAAGGCAACGAAGGAAGGTGGATTTTCCCGAGCCCGAGGGACCGATAAGGCACACAACCTCACCCTCATTTATTTCCAGATCAATTCCGTTAAGGACATCCAATGTGCCGAAGCTTTTGTGAAGCCCTGTAACCTTAACCTTTTTTGTCATAGTTCAACTTCTTTTCTATAAATTTTGATATAACCATCAATATTGAAATTACTATCAGATAGTAAGCGGCAACGGTTATATAGGTGGGGAAGAAATCGTATTTTGCGCCAACATAAACCTTAGCCTGATTAACAAGCTCACCCAAACCGATTGCGGAGAGAATAGATGAGTCCTTAACGGTGATGATGAACTGGTTAACAAGGGAGGGAATGCTGATTTTAAAAGCCTGAGGCAATACAATTTTAAGGGTTGTTTTAGTTTTGCTGAGACCTAAGCTACGGGCGGCCTCAACCTGACCGATATTAACGGCATCTATACCGCCGCGGAAAATTTCAGACATATATGCACCTGCATTGAGAGCCAGTGTTATAAGACCCGCCATAAAGGGAGTGATGGTAAAAGTAGGCTCAACAAGTCTTATAAGCTGAGGAACAGCAAAGAACACCAGAAAAGCCTGAACCATCATAGGTGTGCCGCGGATACACCAAACATAAACTGCCGCAATGCCCTTGAGCAAAGGATTCTTAGACCTGCCCATAAAACAGGTAAGCAGACCTACTATCAAGCCGATTAATATGGCAAGGATAGAAATGCCAACCGTGATTTTAAGACCTTCAAGGAGCAAAGGGGTTGCAATTTTAAATACTCTTGTAAAATCCAATTTAATTCCTCTCGTCAAAGCAGCGATTTTGCCCTATGCTACAGAACAAAATCGCCGCATAAATTATTGTTTAGTTGTGGCTAAAGCGGGGATTAATAGCCGTACTTAGCAAGAATTTCGTCGTACTTGCCGTTCTCTTTAATGTTTTTGAGACCAGCGTTGAACTTCTCGATAAGCTCAGAGTTTTCGCCCTTCTTAGTAGCAAAGCCGTACTGGTTGGGGTTAACAACCTCGCCAACAGTTTTAAGAGCAATGCCTTCGTTCTTTATAGCCCAACCGATAACGGAAAAGTCCTCGAAACAAGCAACGGCGGTGCCGGTGAGAACTGCCTGATACATTGTGGGAGAATCCTCAAAATACTGAATAGTAAAGCCGTATTCATCCTTGAGAGACTCAGCGTAGTTTGTACTTACAGTACCTTTCTTAGCAGCAACGGTCTTGCCCTTAAGGTCTTTGTATTCATCGATTTTGCTGTCTGCGCCAACAACGAAAATTGTACCATCGGAGAAGTAACCGTCTGAGAAATCAAAGGTTTCTTTTCTTTCGTCGTTGATGGTCATACCTGCAATCATAGCATCGGCTGTACCAGCCTGAACAGCGCCCATAGCAGCGTCGAAGCCTTCATTCTTCATTTCGTAAGTAAAGTCCTGGTCTTCAGCAATGGCTGCGAGAATATCCATGTCAACACCAACGAACTCGTTGGTTTCTTCGTCGAGATACTCAAAGGGAGCAAATGCGTTGTCGGAATAGATTATGTAGTCTGCCTTAGAACCGCTACAAGCTGCAAGAGAAAGAGCCATAGCGAAAGCCATTACGGCTGCGATGATTTTTGTAAATTTCATTTTACAATACCTCCATTTATTTAATACAAATGTTATTATATCTTAAAATTAATTTTCTGTCAATTCAATTTCTAGATAAGCGTTCAAAGACAGGAAAACACAAAAGAAAATAAAGTTTTATTCGATTGCGACTTATTTTTATTAAGTATAGTAAAAAACGGACAGGGTGTTTAGGTTTGTAACATCCTGTCCGTATGAGTTTTAAAGAAGCTTGGCGTTAATTTCGCCTGTGATTCGGTTGTGATTATAGAGTTTAACATTGTCTAAAGCCCACTGACGAGCTGAGAATTTACCTTTTTCAAGACCCGATACCGCATGGGCAATTTCGTATACCCTTGAGTCCATAAGGTCAAGCTCACTGAGAAGCTCTGCCTCTAAAAACATGGGGCGAACTGCGGCTCCGTATTCGGGGTTTCCGTGGTGGGAGAGAATCATATGTTCAACCAGCATTGCGGTTTCTTCAGAGATACCCAGTTCTTTTGATGTATTCTCAATAATCATAGCGCCCATGGGGATATGTCCCAAAAGATTTCCTTTAGCGGAATAATCTTCAACGAGTCCCGATTTGCTAAGGCTGAACTCGGCAATTTTTGCTATATCGTGGAGCATAGCCCCTGCAATAAGCAACTCTCGGTCAACAAAAGGATAAACCTTGCATACTCCCTCGCAGAGCCTTACTATTGAGAGAACGTGATATAGCAGACCGCCACGAATTGCGTGGTGAAGCTTGAATGCCGCGGGAATATACAAAAGGCTTTCGCGATATCTTTCGTATATGGTGGTTACGAGCTTCATCAGGTACTTGTCCTGAAAACCATTGGCTATATCCATTAAAGCATCATACATCTTCTGAGGCTCATAATCCGTGCTGGGGATAAAGTCGCTGATATTGATATTGTCAGCCTCGGTTACGGGACGCATTCTGTCAATTTTAAGCTGGTCAACGCCGTTGTAGGGGGCGATTGAACCACGAATTTTTATAACATCACCCACGCTGTATACGTCCTTTTCAGCCTCATTGAAGCTCCAGTATTTCGCGTTAATTTCTCCCTCAGAATCTGAAACCTGCATGTCAAGGTATTTCATACCCTTTGCTGTGGTCTTGATTTCAAAGGTCTTAATAAGGCAGAAGCCGTCAACATAACCGCCACCGATATCGGTAAACTTCATATAAAACCCTCCATAGTTAATAGGCTACAAAACAATTATACAATAAATTCCCTCTTTAATCAATCTTAAATTAATAAAAAAGAAGCACTCGATGTTGGAGTGCTTCAGATATTGCTATTAACCTATTCTGCCGTAGAGGGGTGTTTCACCTTCGTAATCGGATTTGGGTTCACGAACAGGAGCCTCTACCTTGTTGTCGGGTTTTCCAGTTCTACCGCCGTTTCGACCTCTGCCTCTGCCGCCTCTATCATATCTTCCGCCACGGGAAGAACCTTCGGGCTGGATAACTACGTGACGTCTGTCACCGTCACCAACAGAGAAAGAGCTGACACCCTCGATGGACTGAACCTCTGTGTGAATGATTCTGCGCTCATAGGGGTTCATAGGCTCCAAGGAGCGATTACGACCTGAACGGACGGCACTTGCCGACATGCGACGAGCCAGAGCTTTCAGGGTTTCTTCACGTTTTTCTCGATAGTTACCGATGTCCAGTACAACTCTGTAATAACCACCGCTCTGTCGGGCATTAGTGGCAAAAGAAGCAAGATACTGTAAAGCGTCCAATGTCTCGCCTCTGCGACCAATGATAACACCTAAATTGCTACCCTCTAAGCTCAGATGAGCGCCGTCAGGAGTTTCGGCAACCTTAACGGAAATATCCTCAATTCCCATTTTACCGAGAACTGTGATGAGATAGTTTGCGGAGTGGGCAACAGGAGAGTTAGGGTCTATATCCTTTAAATCAACATAGTTGAGTTGGGGTGCGACATCTGCCTTTCCCTCTGCCTCCTGAGCAGGAGAATCTTTCTTTGATTTTGATTTCTTAGAATCCTGCTTTTTATTGTTCTTTGCTTTCTTTGTGGGTTTGGGGTCAGGACATTCATAATATGCTCTGACCTTTGCGGGGTGACCGCCGAAGATACCTAAAATCTTAGGCTTAACATCTTCGATAATTTCTATTTGGTAATCGGCATCGCCACAATTAAGCTTAGAAATAGCCTGATTTTTTGCTTCTTCTATTGTGGCGCCAATGCCGAACTCTTCTTTAATCAATAGAATAACCTCCATTTATAGAAGTGGATGTGAGTTACTTGGAAGAAATACGCTCCGATTCCTCGCGGCTTCTGGAAAGAATCAGCTTTGCCTGAGCTTCGGCAAGAAGCTTTTGGGGGCTGTAGAAATGTTGAACTGTAATCTGCATTGCACCTGCAACGAGGCTGGAAAATGCCCAGTAAAGGCCAACGGCCGCAGGGAATGTAAAACCTAAGAACAAGGAAATCAAAGGCATGGAGAGCATCATGCCCATCATATTGGGCTGGTCGGGATTCATCTTCTTCTGCATCTGCATCTGCACAACGCTGGTGAGCATCTGTGAGGCAAAAGCGAGAACAGGAATAATCCAAAGGGCGAGTTGTTCTCCTGTAACTTCTGTGAAATTAAAACTGAATTTCGGAGTGGCTCTCAAATCAATACCAAAGAAAGAGAAATCCCAACTTTGGATAGCCTCCCAAAGGGAAGAGGATACGCCTTCGGTGTTTTCTGTGAGTTTGCCGAAAACCTGAAGCTCATAGTAACCTGTGGTTTTAATACCAAGGCTTGTTGCGAGTTTGGTGATTTCATCTGCAGTGAGACCGAAAATGTATTTTAAGGGAGAGTTGATAACTCTGTAAACGGCCAAGAGGAAAGGAAGTCTTATAAGTGTGGGCAGACAGCCACCTGCCATAGAAACATTTTCCTTTTGATACAATTCCTGCATTTCCTGCTGGTACTTCAGCCTGTCCTGCTGGGACATATTGTCGCCGTATTTTTTCTTGAGAGCATCAAGTTTGGGTTTAAGCATCTGCTGTTTAGCAGTTGAACGCTGAGTTTTGATGGTAAGCGGCAACATAAGGGCATTGACAACAATGGTAAGTAACAGCATGAGTAAGGCAAAATTATTGCCGAACACATAGCCCAAGCCCTTGAAAATATAACTAACAGGTATAGCAAATATATCGAGTATAAAGTTCATATTAACCGCCTTTTCGCATACGTGAAGTATGCCGTGTGATGGATGTCGGGAAAGGCATCCTTAAAGTTTTTGTTTCTTCGTGGGTACGGGGTCAAATCCGCCTTTGCAGAAAGGATTGCAGCGGAGTATACGCCAAAACGAGAGAGCAGAGCCCTTGAAAAAGCCGTGGGTTTCCAAAGCTTCGATGGCGTAGTCGGAGCAGGTGGGTATAAAACGGCAACAACCACGACCGATTTTAATCGGTGAGATGTATTTCTTATAAAACCTGACCAGTGCGATAAGAATATGTTTCATGTCTTATTCACCGCATACCTCTGCATCGTTTAGATATTTGCCCATTACCTCGGCAATTTGGGTGCTTTTACGTTTAAGAATTCTGGTTCTTGCAACGAACACTATATCGCACCCTTTTGTGATTTCGGGCAAGCATGCCCTGAAAGCCGCAGTTATAACTCTGCGGGCGCGGTTACGGTCTACTGCACAGCCGATTTTTTTGCCTGTGGTGATGCCGATGCGACATTCCGACAGGTTGTTTTTTAAAACATAGACAACAATGGCCGAATCAACAAATGTTTTTCCTCGGCCATATACGCGCTTAAATTCCTTATTAAGCCGTAGTTTCCCGTAGCTGTTCAATAGAATCTCCGCCTTAAAATTTGTGTTCTGCGTTTGTATCGGGCGAGAAGCCGCCCGACTTTAGCAGAAATAGATGTCTGACAGATTAATAAGTCAGAGTTTTGCGACCCTTAGCTCTGCGACGAGCAAGTACCTTGCGACCGTTGGCAGTAGCCATTCTCTTCATGAAGCCGTGTTCTCTCTTTCTGTGGAGCTTCTTAGGCTGATAAGTTCTTTTCATTTCGTTTGCCTCCTTTTAAAAAGTCATATTGTAAGGGGTGCAAAGCACCCTCAGGGTTACGCTGGTGATACAAGGATACATAATAACCCAATCATCTATTGATTATACAATAGATGTGGGTGGAATGTCAATATATTTTTCAGATTTTTCAAAACTTTAAAATTCTTACCCCAGATACTTGATTTTTTATGTGCATTATACTAAAATTAATAGGGTAAAAGGGTTAGAAAGGCTTGATTTTATGCTACTGACAATAGATATAGGAAACACAAATATCACCTTAGGCGGATACCAGGGCGAGGAGCTTATGTTTATTTCCCGCCTTGCAACCGACATACGTATGACTGCCGACCAATATGCTGTGCAGATAAATAACATAGTGAATCTTCGCGGTTGCGGTTCTCAAGATATTGAGGATGCTATAATTTCCTCGGTTGTGCCGATTGTAGGAAGCGCGGTTGCAAGGGCTATTGAGTATATCACAGGCAAATCCCCAATGATTCTTGGCCCTGGCATAAAGACAGGACTCAATATAAAAATTGACAACCCTGCCCAATTAGGTGCCGACCTTGCGGCAGGCGCTGTGGGTGCACTCGGTAAATATCCCACCCCTTGTGTTATCATTGATATGGGTACCGCCACAACCCTCAGTGTGTTGGATGAAAGTGGCGCTTTTCGTGGCGGTGCAATAGCGGCGGGTATCCGTTCAACATTGGATGCTTTAAGCTCTAACACGGCTCAGCTTCCCTTTATTAATCTACAGGCGCCGGATAGTGTTATAGGCAGTAACACCGTGTCATCAATGCAGTCGGGTCTTATCTTGGGAGCAGCGGCAATGCTGGATGGAATGATTGACCGAATCGAATCTGAGATAGGGGAACTTGCCTCGGTGGTTGCCACAGGTGGACTTGCCGAAATGGTTGTGGAGAATTGCCGTAGAGAAATCGCCATAGATAACAATCTGCTTTTAGACGGACTGTATAAAATCTATAAGAAGAACATTTAAATTTGTTAAACCGCCCGCAGGCAATGCGGTTTAAAATATTCACAAAAGAACTGTACCTCGTAAGAGGACAGTATCAGGAGGAATTAATTATGACAAAAACTCAGAAAACAGCAGTTTACGGACTTTTTACCGCCCTTATCGTGGTGCTTCAGCTTCTCAGCTACGCCGTAAAAATCGGAACCTTTAATCTTTCTTTGGTTCTTATTCCCATTGTTTTGGGCGCTCATCTTTACGGACCTCGTGCGGGAGCCTTGTTCGGCGGTGTGTTTGGCGCGGTAGTGGTAGTCTGCTGTATCACAGGTCTGGACGTAGGCGGATATATTTTATTCTCTGCAAGTCCTTGGTTGACCTCTCTTGTATGCCTCATTAAAGGCATTGCCGCAGGTGCGGCGGCAGGTGCAGTGTCCAAGCTGTTAGCTAAGGCAAACAGCCTTGTCACTATCATGCTTTCGGCTATTGTAGCACCCCTTGTAAACACAGGGTTATTCATCGTCTCGCTTTTGCTTTTCTTTAAGGATATACTTGCTTCTTGGGCTGGTGGTACCGATATGGTGACCTACATCCTTGTATCTCTTATTGGAATTAACTTCCTTATAGAGCTGCTTATAAATGTGGTTATGGCGCCCTCGCTTCTCAGCGTACAGAAGGCATTGAAAAAATAATTAAAGGTATTAATTTACATGTACAATTTATCAGACATGGGTGTTTTAAAGCAACTGCTTTTCGAAGCAGGGTTCAGTTTTAAAAAATCCTTAGGACAAAACTTTCTCATAAACCCGTCGGTATGCCCCGATATGGCAGATGCCTGCGGCTGCGAAAATATTGGAGTAATTGAAATCGGCACGGGTGTTGGAGTGCTTACCGCCGAGCTTTGTAAAAGAGCCAAAAAGGTGGTTTGTATTGAAATTGACACAAGGCTAAAGCCCATTCTTGATAAAACCCTTAGTGATTTCGATAATTACGAGGTTGTATACGAGGATGTTATGAAGCTTGACCTTAAGGCTCTTATTGCCGAAAAATTCGGTGATATGCCGGTTGTGGTCTGCGCCAATCTTCCTTATTATATAACCTCTCCCATCATAATGATGCTACTCGAAAGCCGACTCCCTATCGACGCCATAACGGTTATGGTGCAAAAGGAAGCGGCAGACAGACTTACAGCGGCTGTAGGTGGCCGTGAATCGGGAGCGGTGACGGTGGCGGTTAATTATTATGCTGAAGCTGAAATGATTCGAAAGGTCTCCCGAGGCTCCTTTATGCCTGCGCCCAATGTTGACAGCGCCGTGATTAAGCTCAATATCCGAAAAGCACCTCCAATCAAGGTTTTGGATGAAAAGAGATTCTTCAAGTTCATCCGCGCAGGATTCCAGCAACGGCGCAAAACCCTTGTTAACACAGTTTCAGGGCTTATGAACCTGCCAAAAGAAAAAGTGATTTCCGCTTTAAACTCCTGCGGAGTTTCCGAGACAATCCGCGCCGAGGCTCTAACAATGGAGCAACTGGGCGAAGTCTATTCATCAATATTTGATTAATAAGAACCCGACCCGCCATACGCAATTAAAATTGCGGGCGGGTACCCCGGAACCTTGTTGTTTTCACAATAAAAACAGCTGACTTGAACATTGTTTTAAGTCAGCTGTTTCTTTTGTCTGTGACAAAGAGAACCCCCTGTTCTACAGGGGGCAAAGAAATAGCTTTTAGCGAGGAGTAGAGTAGACAATAAAAAAGCTCCTTGGTATAGTAGAAGTGGTTTGCCGACCACACAACTAAAATATCAAGGA
>JAZQKX010000024.1:0-2218 GCA_045542355.1 Acutalibacteraceae bacterium | reverse complement strand
ACGTTCTGCCTGCTGACGGGCACGCTCGGTTTCCATTTGCTGCTGGGTCTTGTCACGGAGGGCTTCCTGTTCAGCAACCTGCTTGGCTTCGATAGCATTGGTGTAAGCATCAGAGAAATCGAAATCGTCAATCACAACGGACACTTCAATACCATACTGGACGGCAAACGCCTTGACGGTTTCGTTAATCTTGGTTTGAAGCTGGGTACGCAGTTCAGTCATATTTTCCGCTTCGACCAGACCAAATTCTGCTTTGATGGCATTATTAACCTGCGGCTTGATGAGGATATTAAAGTAATCCGTGCCGACAGTCTTATAGATGGTAGGAGCAGAAGAAGGAAGTAAACTATACTTTACAGTATAGGTGTAAGCAACCTCCTGAAGGTCTGCGGAGAAACAGAGGTTCTTCTCGGTAAAAATCTGTTCCTTATTAGTCATAGTAGTGATGCTCTGCCACGGGGCGTGGAAGTTCATGCCTTCAGGGAGGTTTTTATCCTCAACACGACCAAAAGTAGTCAGGATACCAGTGTGACCAGTAGGAACAGTGGAGATACAGGAACAGACGACAAAGATGATAGCAAACAGGACACAGACCAGACTTGCGATGCCACCGCCGCGAATTTCCATACGGTACATGGCAATGGGAGCAATGATAGCGGCGACCAGAAGAATGATACCAATTACGATTGCGAACATATTTTATGTTCTCCTTTCTTTTTTCGTCCCTCTCTTGGGAACAATAATAGTATAGCATAGAATAATTAAACTGTCAATAAGAAGAATTAGACGTTTAACGTCTAATTAAGGTGGTAGGGCACCCGGGACTTGAACCCGGGACAAACACGGTTTATTGGTGATGTGAAGTGGATACGACCCACTATCTTTATCATCGTTTGTGACAACGCTCTACATTAAGCTATCACACCAAGACCGCTGCTCTCACCAACTGAGCTAGTGCCCCACGCGTCCCACACTTTTATATTAAGTCCCTATGTAATAGAGGGCGGCTGTGGGCACCGGATACTGATGGTTTGCGCACGGTCATCGTAGTATCATTCACCCCGTCTGGTGGGATATTCAAGGGACGACCTTAAACATCTCATATTTACACGCTTGACATATTTTAGCCTCGTGTCCTTTAGGTTTGCCGCATTTAGGACATACATTGTTATATTTTTGTGTTTCTCGTTTAGAAGTTATTTTCTTCCAATGATAACCGCCTGCGGTTAGCAATCTACCCGAACAACAAGACGAAATATTTCCATAGTTAATGCCAGTTTTATCGCTGGCTTCTCTCATACTGGAATAAGTCGTATCTGTTTCAACACAATAAACAAGATATTTTTGTGGTTCTATTGCTCGTTGATGCCCTGTTCCATAACGGACATTATCTGCATGAGAAAGCCATTCTAAATTGTTTAAATGATTATTTTGCTTATTTTCATCCTTATGATTAACTTCTAATTCATTAGAATTTTCACAAGGACTAAAAGTTAGCATTACTAATCTGTGAACTTGGCAATTCTTTTTTCCTTCAGACGTATTAAGCATTACATGATTATAGCCACGCTTATCTATTCTTTGGGAGAGTATATAACCATTTCGTCCTTGTTTAAAACTACGCACCTAACCGTATGTGCTAACTTCATATCCGGGATACATTGGGATTTCTTTCCAAATTTCCATAAAATCACCTACTGTAAAAATGGTGCCCCTGGTCGGATTCGGACCGACGACCCACGAATTAAAAGTTCGTTGCGACTACCAACTGCGCTACAGGAGCATGGAGGAGGGAGTTTTTACAGAACTCTAACTGCGTATTACTACGATAGAATTTTAGGCAGTGGATAGAGGCTTGTGCCAATACTATCTTACCAAAGACCTTCGTCTCGCCTTATGTTTTCGACTTCGGCTTGTCGTACTGGTGCGGGAGAGGGGATTCGAACCCCTAATCCCCGAGGGCGGCGGATTTTAAGTCCGCTGCATATACCAATTCTGCCACTCCCGCATATTTGCAAGGCGGAGGGTTTGTTTCCCTCTCAACCTTACATACTTAGTATATCACAAACTTTTGAGTTTGTCAATACTTTTTTGAAGAAATTTTTTATTTTTTTCAATACGGATATTCCACGGAGGAACCCAGTTAAACTCAAAATTAAAGTCGGGATTGAGCCAACGCCCCAGCAGACCATCAATGAAAGCAGAGAGAGGAATGAGG
>JAZQKX010000023.1:0-2747 GCA_045542355.1 Acutalibacteraceae bacterium | reverse complement strand
CCGTGTGTTCTGTCATCGAACATGGTTACTCCTACGGCAGTTCTGCTGACCGACTGGAAATCATGGGTCTACTGACTCCTGCGGAATCTGTGGAAGATTCTGTCGCAGGTTGGCTGACTGCGGACGATGTGTTCAATCGCATCTTCTCCGCACATCGTACAATCGAGTCCATGAAACGCACCTACCAGGCGGTTGATTGTTCTATCATTGGTGCAGGCGGTGAGGAATGGACTGGCTCCGCTCCAAGCTGGGATTAAAAATTGGGGGTTGACAAACTCCCTTTTTTCTGTTATAATAAAGATACAAAAAAGGAAAGGAAATGAAAACTATGGAATGGATTAAAGTTCAAGAGGTTCGCCCCAATGGATGTCCTTGTGGTTATACTGAATACATCTCTGAAGATGGCACAATGGGCCGGCAGGTTTGGTTTGATGGGTATGAAGAAATTTATGAAATTGAAAAATAATACTTGACAAACCTCCAAAAGCGTGTTATAATTAAGATACAAAAAAGGAAAGGAAATGAGAACTATGAAACAGATGTACTACCAGAACAGAGAATGCGGCAACCTACTCACCTACCCCGAAATGCTCAAGGAATGGGCTGAACTCTACGACGGGGGCGACCCCACAAATCCCTGCGGTTGGATGGAATACTACACCTGCATTGGCTCCCTCATCATTGAATGAGGGAGTTTTTTGAGCCGCGCGCACACGGACGCCCTAGCATCGTTGCGCGCGGTGTTTGGCGAAATGCACAGTTTCAGCAATTTTATAAGCGATTTCTTTGTATATTTTGACGACTTGACAAATCCCATAATCCATGCTATACTATATTCAGAGGTTAGGTGAGACCTGGGTCCCGAGGTCTGATGGGTTCAATTCCCTTTGCTGACGAGCAAGAAAACCTCCCGAGGTTCTAGCCAAGTATCTTCTCGGCAAAATATAAGACTTGGCACTTGACAAATAATAAAATCTATGTTATAATAAAGAAAAACAAGGGAGGACAATCCAATGAAAAAGAATAAGAAAATCGACCGCCGAATCTTCAAGAAAGAGGGCGAAGAACTCCAACAGTACCTCGCATTCCGCAAGCGTGGTAGCAAGGTAGAAAGTGGCAAAAAATATAACCGTCAGAAGTTCAAGAAAGGGGAATAATCATGACACAGGTTAAAATTAAAATCCTGCGTGATGGAAATGGAAATGCCGTAAAAATAATTAAAATAAAGGTTGACAAACTTCATAATCTATGATATAATACAGATACAAACAAGAAAGGAAATGAATCAAATGAAAATGACTGAAACTCTCGCCAATAATCTGATGGAACTGCTCGCTTGTGTTGCTATCTCTGCTCAGGGTGGAATCTATCAGCATGAAGATGGACACTATGACCAGAAGCAGATGGAATCCGCAGAGCAGTACGCAAGAGAAACCTTCTGCCAGATTTTGGGAGCATGGGAAGAATTAACCGGCGAAGAATGGGAAATTGGGGATTGACAAAATCCCCAACCTATGATACAATATCTGTGAGGTGAGAGAGATGATTAAATTCAAATACAGCGACTTATCCGATGGAAGCACGATGGTTTACAAAACTTTCGACAGGCATTACAAGTCTTTCGAAGCCAGAAGAAAACAACTTGAAAGAGAAGAATCAATTATGCTCGGTCTGACTGCGAAGATGCAGGAACTGGGCGAAATCACTTATGAGCAGTATAATGCGGTGATTGCATGGATGATTCACTCTAATAAGAGTTGGTTTGAAATTATGGAAGAAGTTTTCAAGAACAACAAATTCCCTTCGATTTACGAAAAATAGGGTTGACAAACAGCTCCAAGTATGCTATAATGAATGTGTCAAGAGGGGAACCTCACAGTGAAAGGGCACTAGGAACCGTGGACCCAGATACAGCGACGAATTGAAATCCAACAGACACCTACGATGGAGTACCAATTGCGGTTAAATCCCGTGAGCGTGTTGCGGATAGACTCAGGGTCGGGCACCGAAACAAAGCGGAGACGCAATCAAATAACGGAGATAAGTAAAATAGTCGCGAATATTTTACGAAAACCTCTTGACAGATTCATTCTAGTATGCTATAATAAGGGTACAAAAACAAGGGAGGACAAACCAATGAAGAAGGAACTGAGATACATCCGATACAGAATTTGCCGTAATATCTATTACGCAGACCAGTGCCCTGTGGATAACCGAAAGAATTTCAAGGAAATTGCCAAGAATGTGGGCATGGCTTTCGGTCTGGGTTGTGTGGGTTTCGCAGTCCTATGTGTGTTTGTTCTGATGGCTTAAAAAAGGGCTTGACAAAACAAGCCTTCCATGATATAATAAATACAACTTAAAGAACTAAAGGAGAAATGAAAAATGGAAAATAAGAAGGTTGAAATTAAGGTTGCTACTCAGTCTGCCACTTCTGCTCTGGCTCGTGTCTTCCTCGACCCTGCTGTGATGATGTGGACTGCAAGTGCTGTGGCAATTGCAATCCCCGAAGCCGCTCCTCTGCTGATGCTGAGCTACTGGAACTGGGTGGGTCTGGTCTGGTCTGCTCGTGTGGTCTGCGCCACTCTGGGAAAGATTTTCCACAGTTAAGCAAATTTCCCCTTGACAAATCGGTCAAGCTGTGATATAATACAGATACAAAGGAAAGGGTGATGCCTAATGATTGTTTAAGGTCTTAAAGTAGAAAAGAAACTAAAGTGAAAATAGTGACTAGTTAGTGCCATGGA
>JAZQKX010000022.1:0-38358 GCA_045542355.1 Acutalibacteraceae bacterium | reverse complement strand
GCCTTTAATGCCTTCTGGTCAAACTGGGGATGGAGAAGGGTGTCAAGGTTTCTGGGGTCGATCATAGCAACAGCCTGTTTCTCATCAATCATACCTTCATCAACGAGGTCACAAGCAATCTTAAGAGCAGCCTTAGCTGTTCTCTTACCATTACGGGTCTGGAGCATATAAAGCTTACCATTCTGGATGGTGAACTCCATATCCTGCATGTCGCGGTAGTGGTCTTCGAGGATAGCGCAAACCTTATTGAACTCTGCGAAAGCCTCAGGGAATTTCTCAGCCATTTCGGCAATAGGCATAGGAGTACGAACGCCAGCAACAACGTCTTCACCCTGAGCGTTTACAAGGAACTCACCCATGAGGCCCTTTTCACCTGTTGCAGGGTCACGGGTAAAGGCAACACCTGTACCGCAATCGTCACCCATGTTACCGAAAGCCATCATCTGTACGTTAACAGCGGTACCCCAAGAATAAGGAATATCGTTGTCACGACGGTAAACGTTTGCACGGGGGTTGTCCCATGAACGGAAAACAGCTTCAACAGCGCCCATGAGCTGCTCTTTAGGATCGGAGGGGAACTCCTTGCCGATCTTAGCTTTATATTCAGCCTTGAACTGGCCAGCGAGGGTCTTAAGGTCGTCGGCGGTAAGCTCAACGTCCTGAGTAACACCCTTTTCTTCCTTCATCTTGTCGATAAGCTCTTCGAAGTATTTCTTACCAACTTCCATAACAACGTCGGAATACATCTGGATGAATCTTCTGTAGCAGTCCCAAGCCCAACGGGGGTTGCCGGACTTCTGGGCCATAACCTCTACAACCTCTTCGTTAAGACCGAGGTTAAGGATGGTATCCATCATACCGGGCATGGAAGCGCGAGCGCCGGAACGAACAGAAACGAGGAGAGGATTCTCCTTGTCACCGAACTTCATACCGGTGATACCTTCCATTTTGTCGATGTGCTCCATAATCTGAGCCTGAATGTCGGCGTCAATTTTTCTGCCGTCCTCATAATACTGTGTGCAAGCTTCGGTAGAAACGGTGAAACCCTGAGGAACAGGAAGACCGATTTTGGTCATTTCTGCAAGGTTAGCACCCTTACCGCCGAGAAGCTCACGCATTGTAGCGTCGCCCTCTGAGAAGAGGTAAACAAACTTGTGACTCATGCGAATCAACCTCCTAAAAAAATTTACTTTTCTTGTGGCAGTTTTCACTGCAAACACCCTTAAGCGGACATACCTTTTTTCGTCGCTTATGCGAGTATCCAATTTATTATACCAAAAATAAAAACAAAATGCTAGATGTTTTTTAAAGAATTTTCCAAAATACTCCATATATTTTTTGTATAAAAGCACTAAAGGGGATGTTAAAACTTATTTTCTGTGGTTTCGGTTTCACTAAGTATTTTTGACGCTTTGGGAAAATTTAAGCAACAGGATAAACATTTATGACAAAAACCGATTGCCAACGGCAGGAGATTGTTGTATAATAGATTAATAATATCATGGAAAGGTATGTGCTTTTAATGGACGTGCAGGTAGGCGATAAACTGAAAATGAAAAAGCCCCACCCTTGCGGCTGTAATGAGTTCAGTGTTTTAAGAGTTGGTATGGATTTCAAAATCAAGTGCGAAAAGTGCGGACATGAACTGATGAGTCCCCGCTCTAAAATCGAAAAGCACATAAAATCTATAGATACTTCGGAGAGGAAGACAAACTAATGCTGGATAAATTAAGAATAGTTGAGGAGCGTTTTGAGGAGATTTCCAACAATCTCAACGACCCCACCGTTATTGGTAATCAGGAGCTTTACCGCGACCTTATGAAAGAGTACCGCAATCTTGAGCCAATAATTGAAAAAATTAAGGAGCACAAAACCGCTCTTAGCGACGAGCGGGAGGCTCTCAGTATGCTTTCGGAGGGCGGAATGGACCGTGAGGACGAGGAAATGGTTAAGGAGGCTCTCAGCGACGCTAAAGCGCGAATTGAATCCACCGACGCGGAACTGAAAATTCTTCTTCTGCCCCGTGACCCTAACGATGACAAGAACGTTATTGTGGAAATCCGCGGAGGAGCAGGTGGCGAGGAAGCGGCTCTCTTTGCAGGAGTGCTCACCAGAATGTACACCATGTATGCCGAAGCGCGGCATTGGAATATTGAAATAGTAAACGCCAGTGAAACCGAGCTGGGCGGATATAAAGAAGTCAGCTTTATGATAGAGGGCGACGGCGCATATTCCCGATTGAAATATGAGAGCGGAGTGCATAGAGTTCAGCGCGTTCCCGAAACCGAATCTGGGGGCAGAATCCACACCTCTACCGTTACCGTTGCAGTGCTTCCGGAAGCCGAGGAGGTTGAATTTGAGCTTGACCCCAACGATTTGAAAATAGACACATTCCGCTCTAGCGGTGCGGGTGGTCAGCATATCAACAAGACCAGCTCTGCAATTCGTATAACCCACATCCCCACAGGCACAGTTGTTGAATGTCAGGACGAACGAAGCCAGTTTAAAAACAAGGACAAGGCTCTGAAAGTTCTTCGTTCAAGGCTTTATGAGGAAAAACTCCGCGAACAGACCGATGCCATTGCAAGTGACCGAAAGAGTCAGGTTGGTACAGGTGACCGAAGTGAGCGTATCCGCACCTATAACTACCCTCAGGGCAGAGTTACCGACCATAGAATTGGGCTCACTCTATATAAGCTCGAACAGGTGCTTAACGGAGATATGGACGAAATCATCGACTCCATCATCACCTACTACCGCACCGAGATGCTGAAAGCGGAAAGTAATTAATTTAAGACATAGAATTATGAAAACAGAACACATAGTTATCAAAACCGAAAAGGATATAGAGGGCATAAAAAAGGCTGCCAAAATTCTCAAAAACGGCGGTCTTGTTGCCATACCCACCGAGACGGTATACGGCTTGGCTGCCGACACCTACAATGCGACGGCGGTGAGAAATATTTTCAAGGCCAAGGGCAGACCTCAGGATAATCCTTTGATTGTGCATATAAGCGATATGGCTATGCTCCGCGACCTTTGCGACTGTGTGCCTGATATGGCTTATTCCTTGGCAGAGGAATACTGGCCGGGTCCTCTCACAATGGTTTTGCCCAAATCAGAAAAAGTACCTCCCGAAATCTCGGCAGGGCTTTCCACCGTTGCGGTAAGATTCCCCAAAAACCCCGTGGCAAGAGCAATAATTGCCCAAGCCGGAACACCTCTTGCGGCGCCCAGCGCCAATCTTTCAGGCTCTCCCAGTCCGACTACCGCGGCTCATTGTATCAAAGATTTAGAGGGCAGAGTAGAGGGAATTGTGGTGTCTGGCGATAGTGAAGTAGGTCTTGAATCCACCGTTATTTCCCTTTGTGAAGATAAACCCCGTTTGCTTCGCCCAGGCGCTGTTACGGTTGAACAGTTACAGGCGGTTTTAGGAGAGGTTATCGTGGATAAGGCGGTTACTGCCCAGCCGGAGGAAGGTAAACCTGTGGCAAGTCCAGGCATGAAATATAAGCATTATTCCCCAAAATCCCGCGTAATTCTCATCGACGCCCAAAAACAGGATTATATAAAATATGTGAACGAGCATAAAGGCGAGGGTGTTTTTGCCCTCTGTTTCTCGGAAGATGCGGAGCACCTGCAGGTGCCCTCTGTGATATACGGAAGCGAAGCGGAAGACGAAACACAGGCTGCGGGACTATTCTCTGCTTTAAGAGAGTTAGACGAAAATGGCGCCAAGATAGCCTATGCCCATTCCCCCTCTATTTCGGGAGTGGGTCTTGCGGTGTATAACAGATTAATCCGCGCCGCAGGGTTCCAAGTTATTAAAATTAAGAATGAACAGTGAATAATGAATAATTTCGGTGTTGGCTGTCGCCAACCGATTAAATATAGAGTTTAACTTCCAAGAAGGTGATATCATGAAAAAACTCATCATCGGGCTCACAGGCCCCACGGGCAGCGGAAAAACCACCCTGTGCGAAACTGCAAAAGATTTGGGCTTTTTTGTGGTAGAAGCCGATAAGGTAGCTCACAATGTCACCAATAATAACGAAACCTGCAAAAGAGAACTGACCGAAGCCTTTGGGGATGTTCTCAACCCCGACGGAAGTCTCAACCGAAAGGCTTTGGCGGCGGTGGCTTTCAGGGATAAGGCTTCCACTGAGAGGCTAAACGAGATAACCCTACCGCATATTATGAAAGAGATTGAAATAATAATTAGTGGCGTCGGTGATAAAATAATCCTAGATGCCCCCACCCTTTTTGAGGCGGGTGCCCAAAGACTTTGCTATAGTGTGATTGGAGTTCTGTCTCCCGAAAACGCAAGGCTTCACCGCATAATGAAAAGAGACAACCTCTCGGAGTCTGAGGCAAGGCTACGCATGTCGGTAGGGAAACCCGACGAATTTTACAAGGAGCATTGCCACATCATAATAGAAAACAGCTCCGATGTTACCGCGCTTAAAAAAGCATGTCGCGATAGCATACTGGAAATTACGGAGAAATTTTATGAAAGCTAAATCTTTTGCCCGTCGGCTTTTTCGACGTTTTTTCGGCACGGTGTTGGCGGTGGTAGTGGTGCTTTTTGCCGCAGATTACGGAATCGAAAAGTTGGGGCTATATCTTTACCCCAAAGACTATGAGGAATATGTGGAAAAATATTCCAACGAATACGGAGTTGACTCGGATTTCTGCTTCGCCCTCATAAAATGCGAAAGCAATTTTAACCCCCAAGCCGTATCCTCGGCAGAAGCAAAGGGACTTATGCAGATGACCCCCGATACTTACAGGTGGGTATGCGGTAAACTCTACGGCACGGACATCGACGAGGAACTGCTTTTCGACCCCGAAACCAACATCAAGTGCGGAATATGGTACATTTCCTATCTCAAGACCCAATTTTCAGGAGAAAAAGAGGTAATAGCCGCCTATAATGCAGGTCCTAGCCACGTTAGGGAGTGGTTGGCAGACACCCGCTATTCCACCGACGGCAAGACCTTAGAAACCCTACCCTTTAAGGAAACCGAAAGGCATGTTGAAAAGGTGCTGAAAGCACGGGATATATACAAAAAACTTTACGAATAGAGGTAATCATAATGAGTGATAAAAAAACCAGAGCCGAGGAGTTAAAGGAAGCTCTATACATGAACCGTAAGAACGGCGGTGAGCTTTTAAGCTCCGAGGAATTAAAGAAGTGTGACGACTTCTGCGAGGGCTATAAGGCGTTTTTAAACTCGGCAAAAACCGAGCGCGAGGCGGTAGACACCGTAATCGAATTGGCAGAAGCAGAGGGTTTCCAACCCTTTGACCCCGAAAAGAAATACGAGGCAGGAGCTAAGGTTTATTTCAACAACCGAGGTAAGGCGTTGGCTCTGGCGGTTATCGGCAGTCAGGCTGTGGAAAAGGGTGTCAACATTTCCGCCGCTCATATCGATTCTCCAAGGATAGACCTAAAGCCCAACCCCCTTTACGAAAGCGACGAGTTGGCGCTTTTCAAGACCCATTACTACGGTGGAATCAAGAAATATCAGTGGACCACCATTCCTCTGAGTCTCCACGGTGTGTTCTGCAAAACCGACGGCACCACAGTCAAGGTGAACATCGGCGAAGACGAGGGCGACCCTAAATTTGTTATCACCGACCTGCTTCCCCATCTGGCGGGGGAGCAGAGTAAACGCACCCTTTCAGACGGAATCCGCGGTGAGGAGCTTAACATCCTCATAGGTAGCCGACCCTTCCGCGACGGAGAGGAAGCCGACAGCGTAAAGCTTAATATCATGAATATTCTCCACGAAAAATACGGCATTGTGGAGGAGGATTTCATGTCGGCAGAGCTGGAGTGCGTACCCGCAGCAAAGGCTTGTGACATCGGCTTTGACCGTTCTATGATTGGCGCCTATGGTCACGACGACCGCGTTTGTGCATACCCATCCATTCAGGCAATTTTCGATATTGAAAACCCCGAAATCACCGCCATCACCATTCTTGCCGACAAGGAGGAAACCGGCTCCGACGGTAACACAGGCATGAATTCCGCCTGGCTCAAATACTTTATTTACGATTTAGCAAAGATGCAGGGCGGAGATATCCACAAGGCGCTCAGCAATTCCCGTTGTCTTTCGGCAGATGTTAATGCCGCATTTGACCCCACATTCGCGGATGTGATGGAGAAGAAAAACGCAAGTTTTCTCAACTATGGCGCGGTTATCACCAAATACACAGGCGCTCGCGGTAAGGGCGGCACCTCCGATGCTTCGGCAGAATATGTGGGTAAAATCCGCACCATTCTAAACCAGGCAGGTGTAATCTGGCAACACGGAGAATTAGGCAAGGTTGACCTTGGCGGCGGCGGGACAGTTGCAAAATACATCGCAAACTTAGGATTGGATGTAGTTGACCTGGGTGTGCCCGTTCTATCAATGCATGCACCCTTTGAGGTTGTGGCAAAGCTGGACGTTTACATGACCTACCGCACCGTCTTAGAATTCTACAAAGCCGCAAAATAAATCCTAAATCCAATAATTAAGCCTCCCAGATGGGAGGCTTTTAATGTGTTTATTCGCTTAAATTTGCTACGTTAATAACTGTTTTTCCTTTCCTTTGAGCAACCTCTTGAAAATAAGCAGCGCCTCCCTGAGTGTTGGTAACATAGGTGACTACAAACTGCGCTTTGTCCAACATCCAATTATTCCTCTTGATTATAGCGAATTTTGGCAGTGCGCTTTCTAAACCCTCAGGGAAAATCGTGTCATCAAACTCACCGCAGTTTGATTGCTTCGTTGGAATGTAAGCTAATATCACAGCATAGCTTATGTGTGGATAATAAGTTTTCAAATCTTTTAAAGCCCTTTTTACGGTAAAGTCGAACGCTCCGTGATTGCCAACATAAAATTGGTTTACACCTTTCTGCTCTATTAGTTCTATCAATTTTTTCTTAAGCACAGGCTCTATGTTTTGTGTGATTTCTCTATGTCCAAAAAAAGTACAAACAGCCATAAATAACACCTCATATAGTTCAACTTAAACCATCTTAAGCATATTTTGTTAAAATTACTCGTCTTTGTCAACCCATATTCGGGTAATTATGTGAATTTTTGCACTTATCATATAAGTAACCCACAAACGGGTAACGATAATTGCAGAGGTGTTTTATGGATTATTCTGAGATATATGTAAAACGCATTAGGGAGTTATGTAAAGCCAGAGGCATTGCGATTAACAAACTTGCAACAATGAGTGATGTCAAGCAATCAACATTGGATAATATTGTAAGGGGCCTCACCAAAAATCCCCGAGTTAAAACGCTCCACAAACTCGCACTCGCATTTAATATGACTTTATCGGAATTTCTCGATTATAAAGAGCTTAATGTCTATAGTTTCGATGACGAAAGCGAAGTATAATAAATTTAACGTGTAATAATCTAAATGCAAGAAAGACACCCCGTTGGGTGTCTTTCTTGTTTGAAAAGGGTGTACGAATTCGAAGCCTTTTGATTTTTTGACCTATGTGTTCGAACCACTGCATATTTTTATAATTTGTGCCGTAGGCACTCCGAAACTTCTTCACTATTGCTTCTTACTTATTACCTCAAAATCGACAAGGTTTTTTAGTGAAGAGTGAAGAAGTAAGAGGTAAGAAGTAAAAATCGACAAGGCTCTGTCGAACCTTGTCGATTTTTGGCGCGCTGGGAGGGACTTTGTCTCGGCGCTCCCGCGCCTATCGCCTCGCTATCGCTCGTTGCCCCGTCGGCGAAAACAACCGTTCAGGTTGTTTTCTTCCGTAATCCTTTCGGATTACTCCCTCCTTGTTCGAGTCCCTCCCGTCACTTTCATCAATATCTAAAACAAAAAAGACACCCCGTTGGGTGTCTTTCTTGTTTGGCGCGCTGGGAGGGACTCGAACCCCCGACCTTTTGGTTCGTAGCCAAACACTCTATCCGGCTGAGCTACCAGCGCAAATCAGTCGGTTTTTCCGACCGCCATAATATATTATCACAACTGAAAGGCAAAGTCAAGCATAATTTTCAACTTTTCTAAATATCTTTGGCTTTCGTTACTTGTGACTCTTGCATCCGGCGTTTATTTAAACTGCGGGACATAATCGTCGTATTCTTTTCTGAGCTTTTTCTTGCGGGTACTTGTTGCTTTATCCATTTCTGGTTTCTCGCTTTTATAAAACTCGGGGTAAATTCCGCATCGCACACAGGGAGCCAAGAGGCTATTCTCATTATGGCAATGGGGACAGCGCCAACGATTGCCCTTAAAAAGCGCAACCTCCACGCGAGAATATTTATCGAACTTAAAGCCTCTCCAGAGTTTGCGGAGGAGAAAGGCGGAAATATCCACAGCCAGTATCACTCCCAATGCCAACCAGTAGAAACCGCGCATACCGTTTTCCACACCGCCGTTTTCAAAAACCAGATAGTAAAACAGCAGATATGCAAATGGCAGAGGCACAAGAAACATACCGTATTCCCTCATAGGAATCAGCACAGAGGAAACAAAGCCCTCTTTTTTGCCCTTTTTAAAATAGGCATTATAAAGCTTTCGGTTGGATTTCTGAGAATTGTTCGATTTCGGCATAATACACTCCATTATATTAGATTTTAGATATTAGAACTGTAGGTGTTCCGCTCAGCGAAACGAATTTATATATAGTTCGCGAAGCAAACCCCTATATATCTGGCATCTAATGTCTACTGTACAGATTCTATATATTTGACCTGTATATGTCCGCAAGGCGGACTAATTATTTTTGTTAGCGAAGCCGACGCGAGTTGTCGGAAAACCTGTTTTTGTATAGCAAAACAAGGCATCTGTCGTTTCCCTTTCGAAAAACAACCTATGCCTTACTATTTACTCGGGTTGCGATATAAGGAAACTTATTTCGCAGCCTTGTTCATACGAACTACAAGATTAGACTTTTTGCGAGCAGCGGTGTTCTTGTGGAGAAGACCCTTGGAAGCAGCCATGTCAATCTTCTTAACAGCAGCCTTTACTGCTTCGCCCATATCAGCAGCGCCGTTTTCGATAGCAGCGTCAGCCTTTTTAATGGTGGTGCGAAGATTTGAACGGGCAGCTCTGTTGCGCTCGTTACGAGCTTCGGCAATAAGCACACGCTTCTTAGCAGACTTAATGTTAGGCATATTTTTACCTCCCTTTAGAATTGCGCAAAAAATTTGCAGTACGATTATATTACCACTAAACCCCGAAAAAATCAATACCTTTTTTTAAAAATTCCCGAATTTGCATAAATTTTACTATTTAGCACGAAAAAACCCATGATTTTACTGCATTTTATTGTTGAGATTTTTCCCCACTTGATATATAATGTATACTGTATCAGTATTGTATAAAGTTATATTATATATTAAAGACGGATGGTTGTATGAAAAAGGAAGTATATCTAGACAACAGCGCCACCACACCCCCCTGTGAAACGGCGATAAATAACGCCCTCTTTGCCATGAGACAGGAGTGGGGAAATCCCTCGGCGCTTTATACCCGCGGAATGAACGCCGAGAAGCTTTTGTCCAAAACCCGAGAGGCGGTGGCAAAACGGCTCAGCGCCCGACCGGACGAAATCTTTTTTACAGGGTGTGGAACAGAAGCCAACAACACCGCAATTTTCGGCGCGGTGGCAAAGCTTAAAAAACGAGGCAACAGAATTGTTACCTCAATAATAGAGCACCCCTCTGTTAAAGAGCCCGTAAAGCGTTTGGAAGCCGAGGGCTTTGAGGTCATATACCTTCCCGTGAACAGCGAGGGCAAGGTGGAAGAGTCATCTCTTCGGGATGCAATCAACGAGAAAACCATCCTCGTCAGCCTTATGGCGGTGAACAACGAGACAGGCGCTATACAGCCTGTGGATAAAGTAAAGGGAATTATTAAAGAGAAGGGCTCTCCAGCCCTTTTCCATTGCGACGCGGTACAAGCCTTTGGCAAAATGCCCATAGATGTAAACAAGCTCGGTGTTGACCTGCTTTCCTTAAGCGGACATAAGATACACGCTCCAAAAGGAATCGGCGCGCTTTACATCAGAAAGGGTTTGATAATCCCCTCGCTTCTGCTTGGTGGCGGTCAGGAAAAAGGTTTCCGCTCAGGCACCGAGGCGGTGTCCCTTATCTGGGCGCTGGCGGGCGCGTTGGAGGAGTTGTCTTCTCCCGCCGAATCCCTAGAATTAATGTCAGAACTAAACCAATATGCTAAAAAACGTTTGAGCGAAATCGAGGGGGTTGTCTTGAACTCTCCCGACGATGCTCTGCCCTATATAATCAATCTATCAGTTCTTGGATACAGAAGCGAAATCCTGCTCCACTTTTTGGAGGCTGAGGGAATATGCGTTTCCAGCGGAAGCGCCTGTAGCAAGGGTATGCAAAGCGGAGTGCTGGGAGCTATGGGAGTTTCCTCAGAGAGGGCAGACAGTGCTCTTCGCATCAGCATGAGCCGAAACACAACCCGAGAGGACATCGACACCCTTTGCGAGGGGATCTTAAAAGCCAAATCAAGGCTAAGGCGAAGATAAGGGCAAATCAAACGGCAGACTAAAAATGAACAAATCCCACATCTGGAATGGAGTAAATTATGAAAGAAATTATTTTGATTAAAAACGGTGAGTTAGCACTTAAGGGTCTCAACCGAATGACCTTTGAGGATATTCTTGTAAAAAATATTCGCAGAAATATCGGCCACTTAGGAAAATTCTCGGTTAAAAAGGCGCAGTCCACCATTTACATAGAGCCGCTGGAGGAGGATTATCCGTTCGGCGAGGCATTAGAAATAATGAAGCAGATTTTCGGTATAGCCGCCTTTACCCGCGCACTGAGTGTGGAAAAGGATATGGAGGTTATTCTGAACACCGCCCCCGATTATCTTACCGAGCGCCTTAAAAATGCCAAGACCTTTAAGGTTGAAGCCAAGAGAAGCGACAAGCATTTCCCCCTCACCTCTCCCGAAATAAGCCGTGAGCTGGGGGGTAAAATACTCAGTCGTTTTCCCCATCTCAAGGTGGATGTGCACAACCCCGAAGTGCTTGTGATGGTGGAAATCCGCGACTATGCGGCATACATCCACGGCGCTCAGATAAAGGGCGCAGGCGGTATGCCTGTAGGTTCCGGCGGCCGAGCCGCTGTGCTGATTTCAGGCGGTATTGATTCACCTGTGGCGGCATACATGATGGCAAAGCGCGGACTGGAGCTTAACGCAATCCACTTCGCTTCCCCGCCTTACACCAGCCCCCGCGCCGAGCAAAAGGTGATGAAGCTTCTTAAAATCGTTTCCCGCTACAGCGGACCTATAAGAGTGGGGGTAGTACCCTTTACCGAAATTCAGGAGCAGATAGGGGAGAAATGTCCTGAGGATTATTTCACCCTTATTATGCGGAGATTTATGATGAAAATTTCTGAGAGACTGGCGAGGGAAAGAAACTGTGGCGCACTTATCACGGGCGAAAGCGTAGGACAGGTTGCAAGTCAGACCCTGATGGCGCTGGGTGTTACCGATGCAGTGGTAAACATGCCTGTGTTCCGCCCTGTCATTGGAATGGACAAGGATGAAATCATCGCAATTTCAAGAAAGATTGATGCATTCGAAACCTCAATCGAGCCTTATGAGGATTGCTGTACGGTATTCACCCCTAAGCATCCCAAAACCAGACCCCACCCCGACAAGGTTGCCGAGGCTGAGGCGGCGCTCGATATGGAAGCCCTTATAGACCGCGCGGTGGAGGGCACCGAATTCAGAGTAATCGACAGAAACACAGAGATTTAATATTAGATTTCGGATTTCAAACAAGAGACATAAAGGTGTTCACTTGGTGAACATAAAAAATCAGATAGTAGTTAATAGATAATAATTTCGGCGTTGGCTCTGTCAACGATATATGAATGCGTTCTGCTCTGCGGAACACATACCCGTCAAGAATCTAAAATCTAACATCTAAAACCGGAGGTTTTTATGAACGGAGAAATAATTTGCGTCGGAACTGAATTATTGCTGGGCAACATTGTCAACACAAACGCTCAGTATCTTAGCCAAGGGTTGGCAGAGTTAGGGATAAATATGTACAACCAATCGGTGGTTGGCGACAATCCTGCCCGACTTCGCACAGCTATACGTGAAGCAATGGAGCGCAGTGATATAGTCATCCTCACAGGAGGTCTCGGCCCTACCGCCGACGACATCACCAAGGAAACCGTCGCCTCTCTTTTAGGGGTAGAGCTTATAGTTCGTGAAGATGTTTTGCATAAATTAGAGGAATACTACGCCCGTCAGGGCAGAGTTATGCCACGGGGGGTTGAAAAACAAGCCCTGATTCCTGAGGGAGCGGAAATGTTCCACAACGAGGTGGGTACCGCCCCCGGCTTTGCCATAGAAAAAAACGGCTGTAAGATAATCACAATCCCCGGTCCGCCAAAGGAAATGAAGACCATGTTCGACGGCTATGTGAAGCCCTATTTAAAGGGTGTGTCGGGCAGAAGCATCCTCTCAAGCGACCTGCATATCTACGGCATGGGAGAGAGCGAGGTTGCAAACCTTTTAGGCGCACTCCTTGACGGCTCCAACCCCACCGCCGCCACCTATGCCAAAACAGGTGAAGTGGTGGTAAGGGTTACCGCCTCTGACGAAACCGAGGACTCGGCTCTACTGAAACGGGAGGAGCACATCCGAAAAATTGCAGATAAATTAGGCTCATACCTCTACCTTGTGGGGGAGGGTGACCTGAGCTTTGTTGCGGTAGAAACCCTTAAAGCCAAGGGTCTCAAGGTTGCAACCGCCGAATCCTGTACCGCAGGTATGGTGTCTAAGAGTCTTACCGACATCAGTGGCTCCAGCGCAGTCTTCGAAATGGGTGTTTCGGCTTACGCCAACGATATCAAACGCAAGGTGCTGGGTGTCCCCGATGAGATTCTTGAAGAATTCGGCGCTGTCAGTGCCGAAACCGCCGCCATTATGGCAAAGGGCGTAAGAAGCATTTCGGGAGCAGATATAGGAATCGGCATCACAGGTGTCGCAGGTCCCGAGCCCAGTGAGGGTAAGCCTGTGGGCTTGGTTTATGTGGGCATGACCGACGGTGAATCGGTTTGGATAAGAGAGCTGAACGCCGCTTTCCACAACGACCGCGAAAAGGTACGCGCCTATGCTACCCTTGCCGCCCTTGATTTAATCCGCCGCTATGCCACGGCATATCCAAGAACGCTGGGCGGTGGGGCAAAATCGGGCGACAACATTAAAATTCTCCACGGCGCAGGGGATTTCACCCTACCCCAAGGCACAAGCATTATGGGACTTACCCCCCTTTCTCAGGTGATGGCGTTAGAGGAGGCTGTAAGACAGGCAGAGGCCGAGAAAAACGCCGAGAAAGAAGCCGCCATAGCTCCCGATCCAGAGGAATTGGAGGCTATGGATGGTATGGAAATGATTGGCTTTGTTCCCGACCCTGATTCCCATATTGGCTATGAGGACATTGCCGTGGATGCCGCGGGTTATATAACCGACGAGGAAAGCGAATCCCCCGAGGAAAAGCAACCTCTTATGAAAAGAATTATTAAATATCTCCTGCCATGGAAAGGCGATACTAAATCGGAAATCATAAGAAAGATAGTTTTCCTTGTGGCGCTTATCGTCTTTATAGTTGCGGGAACATATCTCTTAAGTTACATGGCACAGGGCGGGGTTAACAAAAATCTTGTGGACCATGCCCGAGAAGTCTACACAAAAGCGGAGGAGGGCACCGACGATAATGGTATGCTCCTCAGCTTCAAGGGTCTTTACGAACAGAATCCCGATGTTGTGGGCTGGATAAATATTGCGGGTACAAAGATTGACTATCCTGTATATCAGACCGACAACAATGATTTCTATATCACCCATGATATGAGCCGCGCTGAATCTCGCTACGGCGCAATTTTCACTGACTGCAATGCCTCCATCTCCACGAAAGG
The DNA here is from genome assembly GCA_045542355.1 of Acutalibacteraceae bacterium. Lineage (GTDB taxonomy): Bacteria > Bacillota > Clostridia > Oscillospirales > Acutalibacteraceae > UMGS1532. The sequence goes on along the minus strand of JAZQKX010000022.1, from coordinate 24,413 downwards.
CAACAGCAAAAACCTTGTGCTTTACGGACACAACATGATTGACGACTCCATGTTCGGCAGTCTTTTGGAATACACTAACCTTAACTACTACAGAGAGAATCCTGTTATAGACTTCGACACCCTCTACGGTCAAGGTGAGTATAAAATTTTTGCTGTGTTTATAACCAACGCACTTAAGGAGCAGGACGATGGCTATGTGTTTAACTACCGTCAAAATACCTTTGGCTCTGACAGCAACTTCCTCAACTGGATAGAAAACGTTAAGGTAAGAAGCCTTATAAACACCGATGTGGATGTGATTGCCACCGACGAGATTCTCACCCTTTCCACCTGCTCCTACGAATTCGAGGAGGCAAGAACTGTGGTAATGGCGAGAAAAATCCGCGACGGAGAGAGCCGTCACACCGACACATTAGCCGCCAGAAAGAACAAAACCCCCTTGTACCCACAAGCGTACTACGATAAAAACGGCGGTAAAAAACCTGAAATAAACCTCGAACAGCAATCAAACGAAGCCGTGGAGCCCACCGCCACAAGTGTAGAGGGCTTTAAGGCTCAGGGTGAAAAGGCGGTAATCAGCCAAGAGGATATTGATGCGGTAAAGGATAAAAATGCAGAAGCTGTGGAATTTGTAGAGGTTGAAAACTTTGTGGGTCTTTCCCTCACCGCCGCGGTGCGGGAAATCAACGAGTCGGGTCTTTATATCAATAACATTGAATACACAGGTGCCAACGAAAATCTCAGCACTGTGCTGAGGCAGAGCCTTAAAAAGGGCAGCGAGGTGGCTGTTGGTAACGGCATAAACCTCACCGTCAGCGGTAACAAAGAGGGAATAATTGTACCCCAATTTGTGGGAAAAAGCCTCAAAAAAGCAAAGAAACTGGCAGATGAGACAGGTCTCACCTTGAGCATTGTAAGATGTGCAAGTGGAGAGAAAAAAGACACCGTTGTCATGCAGTCTGCCGAGCCTGAATCCAAAACCGCCGACCGCTATCTTGTTCTTTACGTAAGCGGTGGCATAAACCGTGTGCCCTCGGTTATAAGCAACCCTCAGGCAGATGCCGAAGAAAGTCTCAAAAACCAAGGCTTTGAGGTTAAGATTAAAAAGGTGGCTGCTACCGATTTCTCAGAAGTAGGAAAGGTTGTAAAGCAATCGGTGGATGGCGGAGAATATCTGGAGCTGGGCGAAACCGTCACCATCCATGTTGGCAAAAAAGAGAAGAGCAAGGAAACCTCCTCAAAAGCTACATCTTCTGAAAATTCTTCAGATGCCGATGAAATCAACAATACCGATAGCGAGGATTCTTCCTCCGAAACAGAGGACTCATCCTCCGACACCGATTCAGAGGAAGACACCACATCCTCCAACGCCTCCCCAACCGAAAGTGACACCGACACAAGCGAAGAAAGCGATGGCGCTGAATTAGAAATAGATTTACAGGAATCTGACGAATAATATAGCTCTGCAATTCTGATATGGGAGTTGTTTGAATATGGTAAATTATCCTAATATTATTTATCACGTAGCCCCAAAATCCGAGACTTTTGAAAAACTGCTGAGAGACCTGCAGATAGTGTACAAATCCGAGGGTGGCTCCATTGACGATATCGCCCCTGGCGGTACATACATCCTCTTTTACGGGGATGATGCCGACTGCATGAAAAAGGTTTCCCAAAAGCTGGGGCTGGAATTAAGCTACAGCTTTTCCGAAAGCGGTCTGCCAAAAGGGGCGGTGCCTCTGCTGTCGGGGGGAAAAGCCTACGGCGGAATATTGGAAAACTCGGGCGGAAGCGTGATTCTTTTAGAATCGGGCAGTGAGGAAATAATTGCCTCGTCGGGGGAGACCGGCAGAGTGCTTTTGCACCTCTCAGCCCGTAAGGAAATGTACGAAAGAGCCTACATGGCAGAGCAACGGCTCAAAGAGGCGGAAAAGGCTCCCTCTCTGCAAAAAGAGCCTGTGGCTGTAGCCGCGGAACCCACCGAAAAAGAAAAAATCTCCGCCGAAAAAGGCGAAACAGACGCTCTCAATTCCTTTCTTTTCTACGGAAAAGCCGAAAAACCCGAAGTAGAGAAAGAAGCCGAGAGCCCTCTGGATTTTTCCTGGAGCTACGAGGATTTAAAAACCGACGAGGAAAACACTCTAGAGGAATTCATAAAAGAAAAACCCCGAAAGGTAATGGATGCTTCTCTGCTGGAGAGGCTGAGAGACGACACCCCCGAGACTCCTAAACAAAAGTCACGGGTGGGGTTAATTCTCAAAATTATATCCATAATATTAGTCATCGGTATCTTAGCGGGGACAGGCTATTGGTATTTCACCAAGGATCCCAAGGAGTGCGACAAGGTGTATAGCCGTCTTGCTGACTTGGTTACAAATTCCGACCAAACCGACGAAGACGGAAACCTGCTGAAGTATGCCAATTTAAGGGAAATCAACCCCGATTTTGCAGGATATCTCACCCTGCCTGATGCCCCCTACGGTGTGCCTGTGGTCACAATGGAGGATGGGGAGAAGGATTATCTTAAATCTCACCTTTTCGACGGCACTGCCAACAGCTACGGCAGTGTTTACACCAAATCCAATTTATATGAGGAAGAGCTTCCTGCTGTTATACTTCTGCAAGGAAATGACAAAGACGATAACCGTCTGCTGGGCGGTGTAAGCCTTTATTTAGATAAGAACTACGCACAAGACAATCCCACCCTCTTTTTCGATACCGTGAATTTACAGGGGGAATGGGCGGTGTTTTCCGCTTTCAGCTTTAAGTCGGGAAAAGAGCCCTTCCTTTTAGACAGAGAGAGTTTTCTTAACGACACTCTGTTTAAGGAATATATAAATAATTTCTATGATAATTCGGAAATTTCCGTGAATGTTGACGCCTCACCTGAGGACACCCTGCTGATACTTGTGGCAGAGGGCAAAACCGAAACCAAGGTGATGGCATCACGACTTCTAAGAGAGGGCGAAACCGCCGAGAATCTACAAGAGCGCAAGGTGGTAGAAACCGTCAAGCCCCAAAAGAAACCGAATAATACAGAGGATGTGGACGAGACAGAAAGCAGTGAGCTGGAAGTTGGCTCCTCTAAAACCTCGGTCACCTCCGCCGTTTCATCTAAAAACACCTCATCAAAAAAGCCCAATGTTCCCACCATGCCAACAGGTATGCGCTACGAACAGACAGGCCTCACCTCCGATATGGACAAGACCGCAAAGGTGGAAATGAGCAATGTTGTGACACTGGTTGATGTAACGGGTCTCCAAAAATCCAATGCGGTGGATATTTTAGAAAACACCTTAGGTCTTGAGGTTAAGATAGAGCAGATTGAATCGGCAGAAAAACGAGGCACCGTGTTAAAACAATCGGTTGCCGAGGGAGCAAAGCTCAGCGCCGATGTACCCATCTCCATAACTATATCGGGCGGTCTTGCCGATGGCAAGGCTCTGGTGCCCGACCTTATAGGCAATTCCGAAAGCAACGCTAAAATTCTTTTAGAAAAGGCAGAGCTTACTCTGGGCGAGGTTACCACCGCCGAAAGCTCTCTGGAAGCGGGTACTATTCTCTCCCAGTCTCCGAAAGCCGAGGAAAGCGTAGCTTATGATACCCCTATAAATATCACCGTCAGCGACGGCAAGGGTGAGATTAAAACCGTTACCATGCCCAACCTCCAGGGCAAAACCAAGGAAGAAGCCAAGACTTTGCTTAAAGAGGCCGGTCTCAGGGTGGGCAAAATCTCCACCGTCACATCCTCTAAAACCGCAGGTACTGTGGTTGAACAGGAATGTCCCAAAGGAGAAAAAATCGAGGAAGGCTCCACAGTTGGCTTTAAAATCAGCAACGGTAGTAAGGTCAACAACCTCACCGTTACCAACATCTCCTCCTGGAGCGTTACGATAAACGGCAAATCCTACGCCCCCGGTGACATTATCAAGGGCGACTATATGGATATTATACCTTATATTGTAGAGGCGGAAATGGGCGGTGGCTTCAATACCGAAGCCCTGAAAGCACAGGCGGTTGCCGCCTATTGTTGGCTTATTAACTCAGGCTCCGAAAAGGGTGCCGCACCGGGTGTTCCCATGAAAAATCCCACCGAAAAGGCAATTTCCGCGTCAGAAGCCGTTAAGGGAATTAAGGTTATGTACGGCGGTGAAACCGCCCAGACCTACTATTACGCCATCGCCGCCGACTATTCGGCAAACTGTAAGGACGTATGGTGGGCGGATATCTCCTATCTCCGCGCTGTACCTTCAGAGGGCGATAAATATGCCAGTGGCTATAAAACCACCGTGAGCTACTCTGCCGACGAGCTAAAAGAAAGGGTGCTGGAAACTTACGGAATTGACCTTAGCGGTATTAATAAGAGCGACTGGTTCAGCATAAAATATGACGAGAACAAGGCTTATGTACGCGAGGTGAAAATCGGTGGAAAGAAGACCGTCACAGGTTCTTCCATGCGCGACACCCTGCTCGAGTATGAGCTTCGTTCCACAGCCTTTAAGCTGAAATACAATAAATCCAGCGATAAATTTGTCTTCACTGTGCGTGGCTACGGCCACGGTGTGGGCATGAGTCAGGTTGGCGCAAACTACTATGCAGGTAAGGGCTGGAGCTACGAGCGAATCCTTACCCACTATTACCCCGGAACGACCCTTAAGTAATAGTGAAAACAAATTGGTCAGATCTACTATCTCACATCTAATTTTGGAGGTTTTCTTATGTCCGAAACATTAGCAGGTTCTTTGGTTGAATTCCTGAGCGGAATTCCCGACTGGCTGAGTCTTATCCTCATTTCCATATTGCCCATACTGGAGCTTCGAGGAGGCATGATAGCCGCGGCAATTATGAACGTGCCCTACCTTGTGGCATTTCCTGTGTGTATAATCGGCAATATGCTTCCCATTCCCTTTATACTCCTTTTCCTTAATAAGATTTTTGCATGGATGAGAAAATTTCCAACGCTCCAAAGAGTTCTTAACTTCCTTGACCGCAAGGCGGAGAAGAACAAGGAAAAGGTGGAAAAATGGAAGATGTTCGGCCTGTTTGTTTTGGTGGCAATACCCCTGCCCGGAACGGGCGCCTGGACGGGAGCTCTGGTGGCGAACGCCCTTAACATCCCAATAAAGAAATCCCTGCCCACCATATTTTTAGGAGTTGTGGGCGCGGCAATTCTCATGTCAATTTCCTATCTTCCCAAATTGTTATAATTGCGCTCAGAGGTTGATATTATGAAAATTTGTGTGCTTGATACCAACACCGTCACCAAGGGTGATGTGTCCCTAAAACCGCTGGAAAACTTTGGCGAGGTGGTATATTACGACATGCTTCCGCCCTCGGAAGTGATAGAAGCGGCAAAGGACTGCGACGCAATTATCTGCAACAAAACAAAAATTACTGCCGAAATCATGGACGGATGTCCGAAACTCAAATTTATTACCCTTTTTGCCACAGGCTACAATAATATAGATATAAAAGCGGCGGCAACACGGGGTATTGTAGTTTCAAACACCCCAGACTATTCCACCAACTCGGTGGCTCAGCACACCTTTGCTATGATATTGGAGTTGGCGGAAAACCTTTCTCTATATAACGCTTCGGTAAAGCGGGGGGACTGGGTGAAATCCAAAAAGTTCTGTTATTTCAACTATCCTTTCATAGAACTTTCGGGCAAAACCTTAGGTATCATAGGCTTTGGCACTATTGCAAGAGCCGTTGCAAAAATTGCCCAAAGCTTCGGCATGAGGGTGGTGGCAAATGCCAGAACTCCCAAAACAGCTGAGGGTGTGGAATTTATGTCAAAGGAAGAAGTTTTAAAAAACAGTGACTTCCTGTCTCTCCACTGCCCGTTAACCCCCGAAACCAAAGGGCTCATAAACCGCGAGACCCTATCTCTTATGAAGCCTACTGCCTTTCTTATCAACACAGCACGAGGCGGGGTTGTTGAGGAGGCGGCACTTTGCGAGGCTCTGGAAAAGGGCATAATAGCAGGGGCGGCAATAGATGTGCTGGACGAGGAGCCTATGTACGACGGTCACCCTTATCTCTCGGCTCCCAACATGATTATTACACCCCACGTGGCATGGGCGGCGGTAGAATCACGCAGACGTCTCATCGACCGCGTGGCGGACAACCTTTCGGGTTACAAAAGCGGAAATCCCATAAACGTTGTTAACAACTAATACATTAGCCATTAATTCCCTCGGCAAACCAATGCCGAATCTGCACAGACTCTAAAACACTAAGGATGGAATAAATGTCAAATAATTTTTTTGAATCTCTTTTTAAAAAGTCCGTGGCGATACTGCTCTCCCTTTTCTGTTTAATGGGAATAGGTCAGGTCTTCGCCGAGGATACATATACAACCTATAAAAAGGTAAAGGACGGCAAAATCACCTATGCCGAGGGGTATGACTACTCCACGCCCGTGCCCAAAAATGCCAAAATGAATTTGAGTTATTTCAACGACGCGGCGTTTATAGGTGATTCCCGAACTATGGACCTTATGATTTATTCGAAGGTAAAAAAGACCAAGGCGGCTGCCTATTGCGATGTGGGACTTAATGTGAACACTGTGTTCGAGAAAAAGTTTATTACAGTTAAAAAGAAAAAGGTAACCGTGCTGGAGGCTCTTAAAGCTAACAACAAAAAATACTCTAAAATATATATTATGTTCGGCATCAACGAGCTGGGCTTCGACTCGGTGGAGGGCTTCATAAAATCCTATAAAAAGCTCATCGATGCCGTGAGAAAGATAAAGCCCGACGCGCTGATTTATGTCCAATCGGTGCTTCCTGTGGCAAAATCCAAGGACCAGACCAGCGACATGTTTACCAATCACCGCGCCAAGAAGTACAACACCTACATTAAGGAAATGTGCACCGAAAAAAAGGTGTTTTTCATAGACGCCTATTCCGCCTTTGAGGGCGCCAACGGCTATCTTCCCGAGGCGGTTGCCTCAGACGGAATACATTTCCGTGCCGACGTTTGTGACAAATGGCTCATATATCTCGCAAACCACACCTTGGCGTATAAAGAAGAAAAGGAGAAGGCAGAATGATTTTGATTAAAAGGTTTTCAGCTGTAATTTTAGTAATAACATTAATGTTTACCGCCTTTGGCTGTGGTGGCAAGGATTTCTCGGATGAAAGCGCCATGGCTCTGGTAGACGAAGTGCTGGAGAGTGTGGAATTCCAGCAGGAGCTAACCGAACTCCCCGAAACGCTTCTCGGCTCATCCTACGATTTAATCGATGGGGTTGATGCCCTGGCATATTCCGCAGGCTACCCTGCCGACCGATTTGCAATATTCAAAGCGGATGATGCAAAAAAGCTTCCCGAGATTTCAAAAATGTTGGAAAATAAGGCTCAGGAGCTTATTGACACCTACTCCAGCTATGACACCTCTCAGGTGGGAAAACTGGAAAACGCCATCATCGAAACCAAGGGCAACTATGTAATTTTCATCGTCACAGACGACTATGAGAACGCAAAAAATATTGTAGGCAAATATTGATTCTTTTCGAAGATTTGAGGGTAGGTCATGGTTTTTTCATCTGAGGTATTTTTATTTGGATTTTTAGCGGTAGTCTTACCGCTTTATTTCCTATGCCCGAAAAAGCTGCGCAACCTATGGTTGTTTATCTCAAGCCTTGTGCTTTTCTATGCCTGGGACGTGCCCTCCTATGCCCTCATCATGCTCTTTACCATTACCTTCGACTATTTCGCAGGTAGATTGATAGGTCATTTCCACGCAATAGATAAGGGTGCTTTCGCAAGACTGACCCTCATTGTGACCGCCATCGTCAACATCGGTATGTTGGCGTTTTTCAAATATACAAATCTCTTTATTTCCAACATAAACAACCTTGCCGATACGGGAATACCTCTCCTTGACATCACTCTGCCCATCGGCATTTCTTTCTACACATTCCAGACCATGTCTTATGTAATAGATGTTTATTGGAAGCGGTGCGCTGTGCAAAGGAATTTCTTTGATTTTGGCGCATATGTCACCATGTTCCCCCAGTTAATTGCAGGTCCTATCGTGCGATATGTTGATGTGGAAAAGGAACTTAGTGACCGCCGTGAGAATTTCCATGATTTTGGCTCTGGTGTTAAGCGCTTTACCTACGGACTTGCCAAAAAAATCCTCATAGCCAACGCTATGGGCGAAATTTGGAAAGAAATCAGCTCCATGGCAAATCCCCCCGTACTCACGGCATGGTTGGGCGCCCTTGCCTTTACCTTTCATATATTCTTTGACTTCGCAGGATATAGCGACATGGCAATCGGCATGGGAAAAATGATGGGCTTCAGGTTTCCCGAAAACTTTGACCTACCCTATATTTCAAGGAGTATCACCGAGTTTTGGAGACGGTGGCACATGACCCTCGGCACCTGGTTCAGAGAATATGTCTACATACCCTTAGGTGGCAACCGCAAGGGAACAAAACGACAGATATTAAACCTCCTCATTGTCTGGGGGCTGACAGGCTTCTGGCACGGTGCCTCTTGGAACTTCGCCCTTTGGGGTCTTTACTTCGGAATAATTCTAATTCTTGAAAAGCTCTTCCTTTTAAAGCTTCTCGAAAGGCTTCCAAGGATTATTTCCCACATATACACAATGCTGTTGGTGGTTTTGGGCTGGGTGATTTTTGCCAATGAAAACTTCGTAGAAATGGCGGATTATCTTAGAAACCTGCTGACATCCCCCGCAGGGCTTTACGACGGCTATACCGCATTTCTTCTTTTATCAAACCTTGCCGTGTGGCTTTTGGCGGTGGTGTTTTCCACATCCCTGCCCCGAAATTTGGGCGAAAAATTCTCGCAATGGCAAGAAAAACACAAATTTCTGGGGATATTGGAGGTGGTGTCGGTAACCGCGTTGTTGCTGATTTCCATAGCCTTCATGGTTGACGGAAGCTACAATCCGTTTTTATATTTTAGATTTTAGAAGCTAAATCTGTAGGTGTTCGCTCAGCGGAACGAATTTATATATTGTTGGCGAAGCCAACACCAAATCTATTCTTTATTATCTTTTATCTATTATCTCGAACGCAAAGCGTTTACTTGGGTGGTGAAACTCAATGAAAAAAATTGCATTAATCTTGGTGTTTTGTTTAATAATAGGTGTTTTTTCGGTGGGTAGTATTATTTCTCCCGACCGAGAATTCTCAGAAAATGAAAACCGCAATCTCACCGTGTTCCCGAGTTTCACCGCGAAAAGTGTCAGCTCGGGGAATTGGCAATCAAAAATAAACAGCTGGTATTCCGACCAGCTTATAGGCAGAGACACCCTCATATCCCTCAAAACAGGTCTGCAAAAGCTTTGTGGTAAGCGGGATATCGGCGGGGTTTACCTATGTGACGACGGTTTTTATATAGAAAAAAAGCTCCCCTCACAGGAGAGCCACGATATTTTTGGTAGCAATCTCACGGCGGTAGAGCAGTTTTTTGAGAATAATTCCTCTCGGCTTGATAAAGCCAAAATGACCCTGATGCTTGTCCCCTCGGCGGCGGGAATTTTAGAGGATAAGCTCCCCCTCGGCGCCGTCACCCCCGACTACGAAACCGCTTTTTCCACGGCAAAAAACCTCGGTTCGGGAGAATTTATAGATTTAACCTCAGCCATGACAGAAAATGCCGAGGGTAATTACTACAAAACCGACCACCATTGGACCACCGACGGAGCCTATACCGCCTATAAAGCCTACTGCAAGGCTAAAAATCTTGAGGAAAATCAGTTTTTTCCAACCGTTCTCAGCGCTGATTTTTTCGGCACCACCCACTCCAAGGTGCTGGACAGCTCCGCCACCCCCGACCGCGTGGTGTATTACAAGAATGACCGCGACTCCCTCTACACCCTCACCGCCGACGGCAAGGAAACCGACTTTGGAATTTACGATTTTTCCCGCCTTGAGGAAAAAGATAAGTATGCTTTTTTCATGGGCGGTAACTATGGAAAGGCTACTATAAAAAATTGCGGTGGCGAGGGTCACCTGCTGGTAATCAAAGATTCCTTTGCCAACTGCTTTTTGCCATTCATTCTCCCCGATTACGAAACTGTCACCATTATCGACCCCCGATATTTTGTAGGGTCAGTGGATGAAACAATTAAAACTGAGGGCATCACCGAAATACTGGTGCTATACGGAATCGACTCCTTTATGGAAGAAAAAACCATACCCGCGATATTGTATTGACGCAATTTAAAAAGCTTCCCAAACGCCGAAATTTGGCGGATTTGGGAAGCGTACTTTTTTTGATACTTATTTTTTCTTGGGGGTGAATTTCTTTTCCTCGCCGTGTACAAGTCTTACAATATTTTCGCGATGCATAAATATTATCAGCACCGCCGTCACCAATACCAATATTATTTTATATGTATTGTCACCCGCGAAAATCATGGTTGCCACAATCAGGCTTAGCGCCGCAAAAATAGAACTTATTGAGACAATTCGTGTTACAAGCACAATTATGATAAACACCGAGAGGCCTATCGCCAAAACTTGCCAACCAAGGAACATAGCTATTGTAGCCGCAACCGACACACCCTTACCTCCGCGGAATTTAAAAAACACGGGGAAGCAATGGCCTAAAATTCCCGCGATACCCGCAACACACACACCGCGGTCGCCGTCCAGCCACATGCCAAGAAGCATTGGAATCACGATTTTGAGGACATCTAACCCTAAGGTTATAAACCCTGCTTTCATTCCAAAAACCCTTGCGACATTTGTTGCTCCCGCGTTTCCGCTGCCCTCGTCACGCACGTCTTTTTTATAAGCAAATTTAGAAAGTATTACCGAGGGACTCACAGAACCCATTAAATATCCAAACGCAATCTCTATCAAATAGTAGTACCACATAAAACAGGGACACTCCTTTCTTGAACGTTAATATTATACTTTAATAATACCGTTTTGTAAAGTAAAAATGAAACATTAATATTTTAAAGCCGAACAAGTAGGAGGCGTTTTGCCTGTTTCCCTGTTCGGCTGACATTTTCATGATGTCTAATTTCTAATTTCTAAATTATCCTCGCGGCTTATAAGTCGCGCATTTGGTGTCACCACAGCCGTGCGCTTCGCAACCGCAGACGATTTTAATTCTGTCGGCGCTGCAGCACTCGCTGAAATTATAGTGGCAGTCTCTCGCACTGCACTTTACCCCTGTTTCGTATCTGGCTCTGTCGGGATTGACAGAGTTGGCGGCACCGAGAAAGCTTAAATCCCTCATGGCGGTAAAACTGGCGCAACAGGTGTCGGCAACTCTGCCCCCTGCAGATACGTCAACATGCTGTAAATTACAAAGTCCGTGGGCATTGTGGCCACATTCCACAACTGAACAACTAAGGTCTGGCATAATTTATTTCCTCCGTTTTTATAATTTCATAGTTATAGTTTATGCGGAAATTTCCTTTTTAATATATATATGTGTGACATAGCCAAAATATTTTTTTAAAAATTCTTCAAAAAACTCTTGACAAAAGGAGAATTATGGGTATAATATAAATAGTAACAATTCCTATTAAGGAGTGATTATCAATGAAACGGAACACCGTTCAGCGCACCTTGGTTTTAGAAACCGTCCGCTCTCTCCATAATCACCCCACCGCCGAGGAGATTTACGATAGCGTACAGGCTCGATGTCCAAACATCAGTCGCGGCACGGTCTACCGAAATCTCAACAACTTGGCAGACGACGGCGATATTTTGAGAGTGCAGGTTGCCAACGCCCCCGACCGATACGACTTCACGGTATATCCCCACGCCCACTTCCGATGTAGATACTGCGGCAACGTGTATGATTTCCGGCTTCCCGAATCATCTCTTCATGAAGAGCTAAATGAGGGTTTTCAGGTTGAAGATTATCAGTTGGTGTTCTGCGGCAGCTGTCCCAACTGTAAAAATTAAATTAAGAAAGGGTAGATATTAAATGGCAAAATTCAAGTGCAAAATCTGCGGCTACATTCATGAGGGAGAATTAAACGACTATTACGAGTGTCCCCTCTGCCATGCACCCGCAACCAAATTCGAAGAAATCAAAGAAGAAAAAACTGAAATAAAAGGAGAAAAAACTATGAACTACAAAGGCACAAAAACCGAACAGAACTTACTCACCGCATTCGCAGGGGAATCTCAGGCAAGAAACAAATACACCTACTTCGCCTCTGTTGCAAGAAAAGAGGGCTATCAGCAGATTGCCGCCATCTTCGAGGCAACCGCCAACAACGAAAAGGAACATGCAAAGCTCTGGTTCAAGGCTTTGGGTGAGCTTGGCGACACCGCAAAGAACCTTGCCGCCGCCGCCGAGGGAGAAAATTATGAGTGGACCGACATGTATGACGGTTTCGCTAAGGATGCCGACGAAGAAGGCTTCCACGAATTGGCAGAGCAGTTCCGCGCCGTTGCCGCCATTGAAAAGACCCACGAGGAAAGATACCGCAAACTTCTCTCCAACGTTGAGCTTAAAGCTGTTTTCGAAAAGGCAGAGGAGACCATGTGGGAATGCCGCAACTGCGGACACCTTGTAATGGGCAAGAAATCTCCCGAGGTTTGCCCCGTTTGCAACCATCCCCAGAGCTACTTTGAAGTAAGAGCAGAGAATTATTAATTAACAATCCTCCTAAAAATATTGAAAAGCCCTCCAAGAGGCACCCTCCGTAAGGAAGGTGCCTCAGTTATATTCGCCTTACGGCGAGTTGTATTGCTACGCAGTTATATTTGGACTCCGTCCAAGTGATATTGCCTTCGGCAGTTTTAGGGCGAATATAATATCACTGAAACCATAAGGTTTCAATATCACTGTGAGACCTGTCTCACAATATCACTTAATACATTTATCTTTGAGATAGGTATCATTTTAAAGTATGTAACCTACTATGACACTTTCATCAATTGAAAGTGTTTTTCCTTTTATAAAAAACGTTGGAAGACAACTTTCTTACGAAGTGTCTTCCAACGCGAGGGCTTTTCTTGTTTATATCAAACAGCGTAACCATTTAACAATTTTTGGCAAAAGTATTGCATTTTGTTCTTTGTTGTGGTATTATGACCTTGCCAACACTTTCAGTTTAATACTTTTTTGTCAGAATGTGTTTTACTCTGGTAAAAACGCAGTCTTATTTCACGTTCTGGCATAAGGTATGTTGAAAGTTGTTGGCGCAACAAGCTGCGTTTTTCGGTGCGTAGCTTCGGTTGCGCACTTTTTTATTAAAAGGAAAATGACTAAAGAATTTATCGTGGAACGGACGGTTGACCAGCTTGGCAGAATAGTGTTACCAAAGGATATGAGGAAGATGTATAATATTGATATTGACTCTAAGGTTATACTCACCGCAACCGACGAGGGCATAATCATAACTAACCCCTCAAAAACAAAAGAACAGGCATAAAAAACAACCCTCGGGTGCTATAGCATCCGGGGGTTGTGTGTTTTAATTTATTCGCCTTTGCCGGCAAAAAGCTTGTTGATTAAAGCGGTGGCGAGTATGATTACGCCGATAACAACAAATATAACCAGCATTCCGATTCCCATTCGGGGAAGCATTTCGAGAACTCTTTCGGGGGCAAAGGAAAGCTCCGAAAGACCGCCTGCGTTTTCTGTGGCTTTATTGGCAACTGTTTCAACAGCTTTAGATAACAATAACATGATTTTTACCTCCTATTAACCAAACATGTTGAGGATGATACCGCCTGCAATAACCGAGGCAATCTGTCCGGAAACGTTAACACCGATGGAGTGCATAAGCAGGAAGTTCTGAGGGTCTTCTTTAAGTCCCATCTTATGAACGATACGACCCGACATGGGGAATGCGGAGATACCCGCCGCGCCAATCATGGGGTTAACCTTTTTCTTCATAAAGAGGTTGAGGAATTTTGCAAAAAGTACACCACCTGCGGTGTCAACGATAAAGGCGATAAGACCAAGACCCATGATAAGGAGAGTCTGAGGCTTTAAGAACTTGTCTGCGGTCATATTAACCGCAACGGTTATTCCAAGGAATATTGTAACAAGGTTTGCCAGAGTGTTTTGCGCGGTGTCGGAAAGCTGATTAAGAACACCACACTCGCGAATAAGGTTACCAAACATGAGGAAACCGATAAGACCGGTCGCCTGAGGAACAATCGCAGAAGCAACAACTGTGATGATTATGGGGAACATGATGCGGGTGAGTTTAGACACCGACTTCTGTTCGTAAGGCATACGGATAAGGCGCTCTTTTTTGGTGGTTAGAAGCTTGATGATAGGGGGCTGAATAACCGGCACCAAAGCCATATAGGAATAGGCGGCAACTGTGATAGGGCCAACGAAATCCGAACCAAGGGTGTTGGCAACAGCAATGGATGTAGGACCATCTGCCGCGCCGATGATGGCGATGGATGCGGCATCCTTGTCGGCAAAGAATATAGATGCCATACAAAGGGTAAAGAATATGCCAAACTGTGCCGCCGCGCCGAATATCATAAGCTTAGGATTGGTAAGCAAAGGACCGAAGTCGATCATTGCGCCGATACCTATAAATAAAAGCAGAGGGAACAGCTCGTTGGCAATACCCGCATTATAGAGGGTTTTGAGTGCGCCCGACTCCATAACAACGTTGTCCACTATTTTTTCATGTATAACGTCCGCACCGGGAATATTCACAAGCAACGTACCAAAGCCCATAGGAAGCAACAGGGTTGGCTCCATATCCTTTGCGATGGCAAGGTAAATAAGAATGGCGCCGATAAGCAGCATTATTAAGTTACCAACGCTGAAATCCAATAGGTTAGCATACAAAATTTCCATTTGACCAATTTCCTCCGTTAGAAGTTGTTTTTTAACAAGAAAATTTTAACACACCCACCGGAAAAAATCAACAGTTTTATGTGGTATATATTACATATCATATACGCAACTCCAAAGCGGCTCTATTCCATTTCCGTTCCGCAAAACCGACTCCACCGCCTGTCAATCTGCACAAAAAATTTCTCCCAAATTGTGCATACACCCGAAACTTTTGTAGGTTTATTGATTTGAAATAAAATGTATGGTAAAATGAAATAAAAACAATAGTTCCGAAGGGAGATGCGCAGAATGTCTCAATCCAAATGCAGAAAACTTATAGCCTTATTTCTTGTTTTTATGATGGCCCTTAGCTGTCTGCCGATGTCGGCATCTGCCACCGCTTCGGATTTTGAGTATACCGTTGCCAATGGCGTTGCCACCATTCGTTCCTACAAGGGCAACTCCACGGATGTGGTTATTCCCGATGAATTGGGCGGTTGCTCCCTCATAGAAATTGACGAGCTGGTCTTTGCCCAAAGCGATATAACCAGCCTTACCCTTTCGGGTTCGGTGTTTTCCATTGGCTTTGCCGCTTTCAGAAGCTGTCACAATCTGCGCACCGTCAACCTTGGTGTGGGTCAAGTTGAGCTGGGGGACTATGCCTTTGCAAATTGCGCCACTCTCTCCTCTCTCTACGTACCCTTAGGGTTCGCCTACATCGGTTCCAACGCCTTCAACGGTTGCACCTCCCTCACCCAAATTATTCTTCCCGAAAGCCTTGTTTATATCCACGAAAACGCCTTTCTGGATGTTCCCGTGGATGTGAACATCTATTTCGATGGCTGGGAGGGAACCTGGAATAAGATTCATTTTATGGCGGGAAACACATCCTTGGAGTATTCCGAAAACATAACCTTTGCAAACCCCTGTACCCACAGCTACAAGTGGTGGGAGGAGGTTGCTGCCACCTGTAGCTCCACAGGACTTATGCTGGGTCAGTGTTCACTTTGCTACAAAAAGGCTTCAAAGGATATCCCTACAAACGACAACCACAACTATAAAATGGTTTATGACACCCCCGTCGACTGTATAAAGGATAGCCTTGTCCACGATGAATGTACCGATTGTGGCAAGATACTCGCCGGCAGTAGCAGTTCCATCCCTGCCGAGGGACATGAATTTACAGTCTTTGTGAAATACGTGGCGCCCACCTACACGGCAAAAGGCAAAATGGTTTACGGCTGCATGTGGTGTGACTATCAGCTTACCATATACGAAGATAAGCTACCGAGAACCAAGCTATCAGGCGCTAAAATCTCGGTATCCAACAAGACCTACACAGGTAAAAGTATCGAGCCCAACCCCACCGTAAAGGTGGACGGCGTAAGGCTGAAAAAGGGTACTGACTATACCTTGTCCTATAAAAACAACAAAAAGGTGGGTATCGCCACCATAACCATCAAGGGTAAAGGGAAATACACAGGCACTCGCAAGGTCACCTTTAAAATCAAACCGAAAAAGACCGCCGTAAGCTCGGCAAAATCCAAAAAGGAAAAATGTGTAACCGTTAAGTGGAAAAAGAACTCCACTGCAAGTGGCTACCAGATAATGTTTGCCACAAACAAGAAATTTACCAAAAACAAAAAGACGGTTACTATAAAGAAGAAAAGCACTAAATCCACCACCGTAAAAAAGCTGAAATCCAAAAAGACCTATTATGTGAAAATGAGGTCTTACAAAACCGTGAAAGGCAAGAAGATTTACAGCAGTTGGAGCGACTATAAAAAGGTAAAGGTCAGATAAATTGATGTAATGGTGTTTCGTATTATAATACACACAAACAACAAACCTATTACAATCGCAGACATCCTTGGGGTCTTTATGCCCTACCGATGCCTGCGATTGCCTTTTTAAAATTGCTTGTCTTTACGGCAATAAAACACTTGTGTTTCGGGGAAAAATATAGTATAATAGCCACAGGCGTACTTTTAAGTGTGCAAACGGGCGGGTCCTGTGCGACAGGATGCCACGAACCATGTCAGGCGGGGAACCGAGCAGCATTAAGTGGATTTTCTTGTGCGCCGCAGTCAATCTGTTCGTTTGTACATTTAAGAGTACGCTTTGAGTTTAGGCTCACATTCAACACATCGGGGAGGTATGCCTTTATGTATAAAGCTTTATATCGCAAATACAGACCGCTGGAATTTTCCGACGTTGTGGGTCAGGAGCATGTCACCACAACCCTGCAAAATCAGGTTGAAAAGGGCAATGTTTCCCATGCCTACCTTTTCACAGGCTCCAGAGGTACGGGTAAGACCACCTGCGCTAAAATTTTAGCCAGAGCCATCAACTGTCTTAATCCTAAAGACGGAAACCCTTGCGGTGAGTGCGAAAACTGCAGAGGGATTCTTAAGGATTCCATGCCCGATGTTCTTGAAATTGACGCCGCCTCTAACAACGGTGTTGACTATATCCGCGAACTTCGTGAGCGCATTGCCTTTGCTCCGCAACAGGCGAAATACAGGGTTTACATCATCGACGAGGTGCACATGCTTTCCACCGCCGCCTCAAATGCTTTGCTCAAAACCCTTGAAGAACCGCCGAAACACGCGGTGTTTATCCTTGCCACCACCGAAATTAACGCGATTTTACCCACCATCCTCTCCCGCTGTCAGAGATACGATTTCCACAGAATCGAGCCCGAAACCATTGCAAAACGGCTGAAATACGTGGCGGAGCAGGAGAAAGCCCAGCTTACCGACGAAGCCGCAATGCTTATTGCCACCATTGCCGACGGCGGTATGCGTGACGCTCTTTCCATCCTCGACCTTTGCGCCGCGGGTGGCAAGGAGATTACTGAGGATGTGGTGAATAATATCTGTGGCAGAGCCTCGACGGAATATCTTTTCCGATTGGCTGGGGCTATCGATAAAAACAACACCGCTGACGCGCTGGGAATTATCGCCTCTCTCCATAGCGAAAGTGTGGACATGCAGCGGCTTTGCAGTGAGATGTGCGAATTCTACAGAACTATTTGTCTTATTCGTTCAGGGATTGACCCAAAAACTGCGGTAGGCTCAACCGCAACCGCAGCTGAAAAATATAAAAGCTTCAGTGATTCTGTGACCATTGAGAAAGCCATGAATTGTCTGAGAGTCTTTGGTGATGCTCTCACTTCTATGAACACCGCCAACCGCAGAAGCGCCATTGAAATGGCGGTAATCAAGCTCACCACCCCCGCTCTCGACACCTCCGACGACGCTTTACTCCGCCGTATTTCGGCGCTGGAAAGACAGGTGGCGGCGCTGAGCAAAAACCGCGCCCCTGCCCCCATTCCCACTCTGCAATACGGAGCCGAGAAGCAAGAGACGGCGCCAACTCCCCCTGTAGAGGAACTGCCTCCTCTCCCCACCGAAGCACCCCCTGAAAAAACCGCCGACGAGGAGCTGGAGACTTTGGAGAGTGAAGTGATATTAGGAAGCGGAGAGCCTATGAGCGAGTGGAACGATATAGTTGCCGCCTGCTTTAAGACAGCCCCTCTTATGTTTGGGCTTCTCAATAACTCCACCGCAACCCACGAGGGCAATAAGATAATAATCCATTCCGATTCCGCCACTCTCAGAAGCATGATGGCTAAGACCGACGATATTAGCTATAAGGGTCTTTGCCAAGCTATATTCGAGGTTATGGGCTGTGAACTGATTCCTAAGATGGAAAAGGAACAGAAGATTAAAAAAGATGACCCCATGCTCAGCTTTATGGACAGGCTTAACAATCTGTAAAGTGGGCAGAGCTTTAAAATACAACTTTAAGGAGTAGATAGATATGAAAGCAAGAGTACCAGGCATGACCAAGGGCGGCGGAAACATGAACGCCATGCTTCAGAAAGCCCAGAAAATGCAACAGGATATGCAGGATTTACAGGCGGAGTTGGACGAGCGCGAATACACCGCTACCTCAGGCGGAGGTCTTATTGAAGTAACCGTCACAGGTAAGCACGAAATCAAGCTCCTCAAAATCAATCCCGACGCTGTAGACCCCGATGATGTTGAAATGCTGGAGGACCTTATCACGGTTGCGGTAAACGAGGCAATCTCCACCGCAACTAAGACTGCCGACGAGGAAATGGGCAACATCACTGCAGGTCTCAACATTCCCGGAATGGGCGGTCTGTTCTGATATGGCAGGATATAATTTGCCCCCCTTAAAGCGTCTCACCGACGCCTTTGCAAGGCTTCCGGGCGTTGGCAGAAAATCTGCGGCGCGTCTTGCCTTTCATATTCTTTCCTTGACCGACAAGGAGTCGGAGGAATTTATTTCCTCAATTAAGGACGCCCGTTCCTCTCTCCACTACTGCCCCGTTTGTCAGAATCTCACCGACGGTGAGCTCTGTCCCGTTTGCAGTGATTCAAGGCGAGATAGGTCGGTTATCTGCGTGGTGGAAGACCCTCGCGATGTAATCAAGCTGGAGAAATCGGGGGACTACAAGGGCGTATACCACGTGCTTCACGGTGTGCTCTCCCCTATGGACGGCATCGGCCCCGACGGAATCAAAGCCAGGGAGCTTATTTCCCGACTTTCCGACACGGAAATCCGCGAAATCATCATGGCAACCAACCCCTCTATAGAGGGCGAAACCACCGCAGGATATCTCTCCCGACTTATAAAACCTTTGGGTATTACTGTAACCAGATTGGCTTACGGAATACCTGTGAACGGTAGCCTTGAATATACCGACTCGGTTACCCTCTCCCGCGCTCTTGAGGGCAGGAGAGAAATGTAATCCAACTCAAAAACGGCAAATTTGGCAGATAGCTTAAATTTGCCGTTTTTTGCCTTTTGGTCTTTCTTGACAGACCCCAACTTTAGATATATAATTAATTTAAGAGTTAACAATTCATTCAAACTTTAAAAGGTATATCGTGAAGCCATTATCAAAAAAACAGGAAAAAAGAAGATTGACCATTAACAAACGAATCAACACAGTTGCAAAACTGTGGGCTTTGTTGTTCTTTTCGGTCTTTGTTTTGGCGGTAAAGGGCTATTCTGACATAACCAGAGTTAAATACATTTGCTTTTTAACCTTATCTTTAAGTTTTGTTATTTACTACATATATGAAAAGGGCAGTTTGTTTCTTGAGAATCCAACCTTGAAAAGGCCAACCCTAAAGCAAAACCTACCCTATATTTTCCTTGGATCTTATTTGGTTTTTAACATGCTTTCTTGTCTTTTTTCGCCCTATGTAAATCTTCTCAATTCAAACAAACAATCCCTGCTGATTTTCGGCTCGGGTCGTTATGACGGGATTTTCACCTTGTTTTTGTGCTTGGCGCTGTTTGTTGCCTTCAGCTTTGAAAATGTGTTCACCAAAAGCCTTGTGAACATAATCAGCGCTTCAACACTTCTGGTAGTTCTCGTCGGCGCGTTTCAACTGCTTGGAGTTAATATTTTCGGTCTCTATCCACAGGGCAATTATTTTACAAACAAAAGGAATTTTATATCCACCCTTGGCAATATAGATATTGTATCAACATACCTTGTTATTGCTTTGGGAATATTAGCCTTTTCTTACATTGGCTTTTGTTGTAAAAAGATATATTCCTATATTTGGTTAGGGGTTTACGGCTTAGGTTTCTTGTTCCTTTTTGAAATAAACGTTGATTCTGGTAAGGTTGCAATAGTATTGCTTTTGTCGATTGCTCTGGTAATTCTTTCTTCCAACAAACAATATTTTATAAAACTGCTTGATGTTTGCTCCTTGTCGGCATTGTGTTTCGGTGTTAGTTGCTTGATAGAATTCCAAAAGAACGGCATCACTTTAACGGGCGGAAAAACCGCATGGTTTTCCTTTGCCTTGGCGGTAGTTGTATTTTGCATACGTCTTGTATATTGTAAAATGCAAACCAAAAGCAACAGTAGGCTTTGGGTTTATATTCTCCTTATAGAGATTGTGTCCCTGGTTGTGGCACTGATTTTTATATTGAATTATAAAGGGGATAACGAAACCCTTATCGAACTTTCTGAAATCCTTAAATTTAATTTTTCCGACGATTTCGGCAACGAAAGAATCGGCGTGTGGAAATACACATTAATGCTTATCAAAAAGCGGTTGGTTTTAGGCTTTGGAACGGGAACATACAGATTTGCTTTTTCTGAGTTTTTGGAACAAGCCGCCCCCCATTTTACCGAAAAGACCTACGACTTTGCCCACAATGAATATTTGCAGATTTTGTATAACTGCGGGGTTTTAGGACTCGCTTCATATTTAGGGTTTATAGTCACAGTCTTTATAAACGGATTAAAAGCCATGACGCACAACCCCAAAACAATGATATTGGTTTTCGCGGTTTGCGGATATTTGATTCAGGCATTTTTCACCTTCAGCATTATTATTGTAAGCCCCTTGTTCTGGCTGATGTCAGGAATGCTTGTGGCAGAATCCAGAAACACAAACTAAGGTTATTTTTCGCTTTGCGATTTATAATAAAAATTCTTAAGAAAGCAGGAGAGAAAATGAGCGGTAAAAAGAAATTATTGGCTTTATTGCTTTGTATTGTGATGACAATGTCTCAGTTTTCAATACTTAGCGTATCGGCAGACGGAGGTGCGATGGCAGTCGATACCCCCGTGCTTAACATTGCTACCCAGTCTGATTTGGCAACGGCATCTGATTGGAAATTATCCTCTGATTCGTTGTACGAATATTATGTGTTGCAAAATGGCGGTGTGCAAATCATCGATTATTTAGGAACTGCAACCGACCTGGTGGTTCCTGAGGAAATTGACGAAAAAACCGTTGTATCCATCAGAGACTATGCTTTCGAGTATGATTATTCAATTGAAACTATAGCGCTTCCCGAAACTGTTAAGCATATCGGCTACGGTGCTTTCAGATACACGGGCTGGTGGGAAACCAGCCAACAACCCGACGGAACAAGATATATAGGAAACTTCCTCATAGACGCTCGTGAATATTACGAGTCTAACGGCAAAGATGACTATGTCTATAACGAAATATACAGTCTCGAAATTAAAGATGGAACAACCTTGATTGCTGATAGTGCAATTAGTTCAGAGCTTGATTGGGTTTATGTTCCAAAAAGCGTTAAAAATATAGGCGAGGCGGATGTCTGGGCTCATGTAGCTTATGAAGGCTCGAAGGCCCAATGGGCAGAAACAGCCAATTTGTCAGATGGCGGCTTCACCGTTAAGCACTATGATTCCCCCAACACCCTGTTCCAAAAGAACACAACAAGAGAAGCAACCTGTGCGGTTTCGGGCGAATGTAAAATCACCTGTTCTGCAGAGGATTGCGGAAGGTGCAAAGTATATACTATCGACAGACCGGACCACGAAAAGGGTGAGGTGTTGGCAACAGCTGACCCAACATGTAGCGAGGTGGGGTATACCGTTTATAAATGTAAAGACTGCCCTGCAATGTTCAAGGAATATGACTATGATACCGGTCGCATTCCCCATACCAAGGGCAGGGTTGTGGAGGTTATTGCTCCAACCTGTCAAGATTTTGGCTGTACCGTATACATCTGCTCTGCTTGTGGCGAGGAATTTGCCGACGACTACACCGACCCAACAAGAGATGAACCCTGCGTTAAGGGTGATTTAATCAAGGAAGAAGCTCCTTCCTGCATAAACTGGGGTAATGGCTACAGAGAATATGACTGTATTTATTGCGACGGCACTGTTCGCGAGGGTTGGCATGATTACGGCTACGAGCATGATTATGAATTAATCTTTGAACAACCTGCTTTCTGCGGAAACGGCGGTATCGAAGGCTACAAAGATTATGAATGTAAGATTTGCGGAATGCCTTACACTGAATACTTTTATGATTACGAGCACGATTATGAATTAATCTCCGAAGAGGCTCCTAACTGCTTAAACGGCGGCCAGGGAAACAAAAAATATGAATGTAAAGACTGCGGAGAGTCATATACACACGAATATTGGGAGGGTTATTCCTGCGATTATCAATTCGTCCGCACACAGGTTCCTTCCTGCGGAAATAGTGGCGTGGGCTTCGATGAATATAAGTGTTCCCTCTGCGGAGAAATATTATTAGAGAATTATCAATACGAGCCTATGTCCCATGATGACGAGTTTGTAAAAAGAGTACAGCCCTCTGAAGGTTCCTGCGGATACGAAGAATATAAATGTAAAACCTGCGGTCAAACACACTTCATCGGTTTTATTTACGAACAAGAGCATGACTTCAAGGTAGTTAAAGAGATTACACCATCCTGCGGAAACGAAGGCGAATATTATAAAAAGATGGAGTGTAAACTTTGCGGCTATACATGCGAGGAGCAGTGGCATGAATCTTACGAGCATGATTATGAACTAATCTCCGTAGATGTTCCTACATGTGTATCCAACGGCGATGGCTACAGAAATTACAAGTGTAAAAATTGCGGAAAAACATATAGTGAGTGGTATTGGGATGACTACGACCATGATTATAAATTAATCTCCGAAGAGCTTCCTTCCTGCAAAAACGATGGCGACGGATATAGAGAATATGAATGTACCCTTTGCGATGCCTCCTATACAGATTGGCTCTACGACCAAAGCAAGGCACAGCATGACTATAAGTTTAATGAAAATTCTCCACAAACCTGTGTCAGCGACGGATATAACGTATTTAAGTGTTCTGTCTGCGAAGACTCCTATAAAACAGATTATGATTATGCAATAGGTCATGTTCCCGGAACCTTCGTTGGAAAAGCCGCCGCGAACTGTATATCTTATGAAGGAAATCAACACAACTGCGCTATTTGTGATAAGGTTTTCGTTGTAACAACAGGCGGTGAATACGGAACTCATAACTTTAAAAACGGCAGTTGTACCCACTGTAAAGGTGTTAAGGATGATATCGTAGAATCTCCTCATAACTATGATAATAACTACGACAACACCTGGACAATCACAAGAAAATGTGATTATATGGATTTAACCTTCTCCGAAGCCACATTCACCGAGGGGGGTTGCGATTTCATTTATATCTACGGCAAAAACGATGCGCTTATTGGACAATATAGCGGAAATGAATTGTCGGGAGAAACCATTCGTGTTGAGGGCAATACCGCAAAAATCAGATTGACAACAGACGTTAGCGTAACACACTACGGTTTCCTGATAACAAAAGTCAATGCGGTTTGCAACCATTCATACAATTCGGGTGTTGTAACCAAAAAGGCGACCTGCAAGGATAAAGGAACTAAAACCTACACCTGCTCAAAATGCGGTCACAAAAAAGAGGAAGCTATTGCCAAGTCTTCCCATTCTTATGCCGATGCCACCTGTACCGCACCCAAGACCTGTAAGGTATGTAAAGCCGCAGATGGCAAGGCATTAGGACATAAATATTCCAACTCTTGTGATACCACCTGTAACACCTGTAGCGCAAAGAGAAGTATCACCCATTCCTACAAAACCACCACAACAAAGGCAACCCTTAAGAAAAATGGTAAGATAGTAAAGAAATGTACCGTATGCGACAAGGTTGCAAGTACAACAACTATTTACTACGCCAAGACCGTTAAGTTAGAGAAAACAACCTATACCTACAACGGCAAGGCAAAGAAGCCCGATGTAATCGTTAAGGATTCCAAGGGTAAGACCAT
>JAZQKX010000021.1:0-3357 GCA_045542355.1 Acutalibacteraceae bacterium | reverse complement strand
ATGTATTTATGAGAAATAGAGTTGTAGAGGGAATTGTAGAATAGTGTGGAATATTATAAAATAGTGTAGAATATAGTATAGAAATATAATATGAAATAATATAGAAAATATAGAAAAGTATGAGAAATGTGGAAATAGCGTAAGTGCTCTGGCCCCGACCGGTACCAGGTCAGCCGGCCATTTCACCGTCTCCGCAATCGTTATCCTCTTTAATTTTCAAGGTACATCCTTCTTTATCCCTCACTTCTTTCTCTCTTGGAACCACATATTAAAAAAGACCCTCAAAGAGAGGGTCTAAAAAACGCTTAACTAGACTATTTCGTAGCTAACTACACAGAGCAAAAAATTGTTCCCACGATAAATTGCTCATATTAGTCCCCGCAGTGGCTTTTTTAATTAAGAAAAGGTAAAATATTAATCGAAAATTTTGAGAAACTCACTCAAAATATCATCATCAGTGCGCTTGACCTTAGTGGTCTTGTGGGTAGGAATTGCCTTGTCAATAATGCGAGTGCGGCAAGGATTAAAAGGGGAGTCCTCGGTGAAATACTCAGCCAGGCCCTTCAAATTATTAGCCAGTTCAAGGCTTTCATCCAGAATCTCAACCAGAGTTTCCGCATTGAAATTATCAAAGGTGTCCTTGACGGCCGGGCAGACCAGGTCCGCATACTCCGCAAACAGATTGGCAATCTTGGTGGCGATTTCCATCTTCTGGCTTTTCAAAGCCTCTTCCTTCTGGACCTTTGCGCGCAGGGCAGCCTGTGCCTCATACTCGGCCTTGGCCGCATTCATCATATCAGCAACGCTCTTGCCGATGTCATCCAGACTCTCGCCGGCATTCATGCGCTCCAGGAAATAATTCTTATCAAACATGGGTATATACCTTCCTTTCTTATTTACATTATTATTATATCATATTTTTTTTAAAAAGTCAAGCCGGTCGGTGAGAGTGGATAAAAAATTTTAATTTGATTTATTTGAAAAAATATGATATAATATATATACTGGGAGTGTTTTATGCGGAGCCGGTCGGCCCCCAGATTGGGGATGCTTATTTGACTTTTATAAAAAATTATGGTATAATAAAAAAAAAGACTTTTTTACCGACCGGTCCCAGAGCTTTACTTCTTTTGGCGGGGCATATGGGGATTTGATTTGCAACCGGTCGGTCCCCCGTGGGGGTGGGGGTTTTACGGGAAAATATGCGGCATATGAGGGTCGCTAGAAGTAGCGGAAATTTTGCATATGGGGTGTGCTGGGTCCAAAGTTCGGCCTGTCGCGCTGGTGCGCGGGCCGTTCAACATTCGGTTGAAAAATCGGTTTTACCCGGGCGCGCAAAATTGCGAGGATATCAATTTTCAACACCCTCGCAAAATTCAGCAACTGCGCTCAAAGCGCTTGCCGCTTCATAACATGCACTTTCCAATTCTCCATCCGCTTCTGCGTGTTCATAAAGGTAATTCAAAAAATGATAAACATTGTTAAAACAATGTTCTTCGTCATGATTCCAACAGAAGGTTTCTTTCTTAACAATCCTCATTTTTATTCACCTCTCTCTTGATAGAAATTTCCATAGGTACAGCAACAGCAGGAAGCAACATCTTCGGGATTGTCTTCGATGAAATGCTCACAGGATTCGCAAGCATCCCAATCATCGTCAATCCAATCATCATCAGCGTCCCACATCGAGGCGAAGTCATCGCAGTCATTATAGGGGTCATCAAGCAGACAACGACAGGTGTGTCCTACATCGGTGTAGTAGGGGCAATCCCAACCATTAACAGGGCAATGGATATGTTTCATAGTTAAAACCTCCTGATATCATCATCAAAACCATCAATTTCATTCAGCATTTGAATAATTTCGATATGGGTTGCATATCTGCGCAGATAGCGCAAAATCTTTTTAATGCGCTTGGTGGAAGGGATAAACAGCCACATAAGTATCAACCTTTCTTTCTCATTTCTTGATTAGATTATAACAGATGTTTGCGGATTTGTCAACCCTTATTTTTAATATTTCTGAAAAATTTTTGCGCCGGGTGCTGAGCCTGCCCCTTAAAAGGGCAGGGTATCAGCATCATACAGAGCCTCGACAGTATCATAATCTGCGGTAATGGCAGGGATGTCGATAAATGCGCGACTTGCCATATAGTCAGCCATATGGACACAGCGGTCAATGGAAGTAAAGGGTCTATCTTCCTTGTCCGTAGACCACTGACCCATATGGGCGGCAACTGCGTTCAGCAGAAACTCGCTGGGGGTGTAGCCATGTTCCTTGCAATACATTTCAAAAGCAAGGGCGGCGTTCTTGGCGTGGTTGGCATATTCGCTCTTGTCAAAATCAACCATACCATATTTGGCGGTATCATGAATAATGCAGGCGGCAATCACATAATCCTTGTAAATCTCACGCATATAAGCATAAGAGGACATACGCAGAAGTTCGTCAGCGAACATCACAACTGCTTTGGTATGGCGCACCAAACCGCCCTCGCCCTGCGAAAACTGGGGATGATACTTGCCAGAAGAAGAAGCACCATCAGTCCAAAAGTAGTCAGGTGTGGCATCTGCCATATAGCCATATACCATATCACGCAGGGTGGTGTCCTTAATCATCTTGATTTCGTTCTCGAAGTGCTGAATAGTTCTCATTTTAATTTTTTCCTTTCTGTTAGAGCCACTGCTCTCTTGATTACATTTATTATTATAGCAGATTTGACTTGCTTTGTCAATACTTTTTTTTCTTTTTTTTAAAGAAAAGAGGTGTCGAGGGGCGCGTGGCTCATTGATTATCTCCGCAAGTGGGAGTTTTTACCTCGTACTCTCTCCCCTCGACAATTATTATTATAGCAGATTTGCGGGAAAATGCAAGATGGTAAATTGCACAAAGATTTGCGGAAAATAAAAGCGTGGATTGGTTATTTTGCCGAATACCGGCGCGCACGTGCGCAAAGGGCCGGGCGATTTTATGTAAACCTGCGGAAATCTGCACAAAAATAGTAAAAAAGCCACCATTTCGGTGGCTTTTTCGTCATTTCTTGGCTCTTTTTTGCACCAAAGTCAGTTCAAAGGCGATTTCACCAACTTTTAGCGCAATTTGACGCTCTTTATTGGTGATTTCGACACTTTCGTAGCCATTTTCAGCCAAAAATTGGGCAATTTCCGCAATAATCGCACCTTTTGTGGGATTTTCCTTGCGCTTTCGCTCGATTTTCTCACCATTGGTGGTTCTTGTGCCAGTTTTTGCATACTTTTTGGCTTCTTTTTCGGCTTCTGCGGACAAATCAAAAGGCATTTTCGCACCTTTATCAATTTCCTTATCCGCTTTCGCAATTTCGATTGCTTCGGCTTCGGT
>JAZQKX010000020.1:0-74422 GCA_045542355.1 Acutalibacteraceae bacterium | reverse complement strand
TAATACTCATAATTAGTTCTCCATATCAATTACTCTTTTGACTTCTTTTCGGTTTTTAATCCACATAGTTTTCTGTGTATAATGGCTAAGCATCTTTCTGACTTCAACCATATTTTTCTTTTGGAAAGTGTCCGTCCATTTAAGTAAGTTATAAACCGATTTAAAAGTTTCTTTTTTGCCTTTCTCAAGGCCGAGTTTTCTCTTAATTGTACGCTTAATTATTCTATAAGTATAAACTCGTTTAGGTATATCAAGCACATAGATTTTATCAGCATCTTCAAAGCATTTGCCTACCCAGGCGTAATACACACCTTCTATTATCCAACTGTCATTTTTAAGAATACCATTAAGTAATGCGGTGCGCTTTTCAATAGACATTTTAACGCCATAACCATCTGCATTGTTATCCCATTGAATATCGTCCAAATCAAAGTGCGGAATATTATACTTTTTACTTAGTGCCTTGGCTAAATATGTTTTGCCCGAACCACTGCAACCGATTATATGTATTTTCATTGTTCACATCTTCCAAAATTCAAAATCGTTATATAAAAAATCTGCGTTCATAATAATTATATAGTTTAAAAGAATAACTTAAAGTCATCTGCAACAAGCTTTACTTTATCGGCGTACTTTTTAATATCTGTTTCGAGGATACTTATAAAGCTATTAAACTTATCACTTTGAGGTGCGCTCTTAACCTTTTCATTATAGTATTTAGAAAAACTCGTTACATTGTATTCAGTAAAGTGTTCGGAATCTATACCTATATCTCCAACTACTGCAGTTGAATACAACTGCAATTGTTCGATGCTTTCTTTTTCCCATGTTTTTAAAACATTTTCATAAGCAGACAATACTTTGTCACATGCATTTTTAATTTCATACGCATTGACAATATAGCATATGTAAAGATCCTCCGGTGAATCTGTTGGAATAAAATCTTGAAGCTGTGTTTTTTGACGATTAACGGCCGAAAGCAACTCAAAGAGTACAAACTTTTTAACACGAGAAATTTCTTCATACTTTCTTTTTCCGAACCCAATAGCAAAAATCAGTGCAAAAAGGCAAAATACCATTATAGTGCAAAGAATATATGTTGCCAGTTCTTTAATATTCGGGATATCTATCTTGAAATTCAGAGTCAATATTTCTTTGGCTGTTGCATCTGTGTTTAACAGAACAACCCCAACTGCACTTATAATAATCCCTATTATAAATGTAATAATATAGAATTTTGAACGTTTCATATAATTATCTCCTATTCGCAGTAACAGCCTATCTTCAAGCTTGTCCAAATTAGCTTTCAAATCTTTTTCTGTCAAACTTATCATAACTGTTTGTAATAAACTTTGCCTTACCGCCGTAACTTTGTACAAATTTATTCCGCAAAACACAAACAAACGCAGTTTCATCTTAATTTGTTCTATTTTTTTGCCTTTTAGCCGTATACAAATCTGCTCGTACATATTGTACAATGCTAAAGCGTACACAACAGGAAGATTTAAAAGTAATAAAATTATCGGCAATAAAATTGATTTCAAAGTTTCCGAATTAAAGAAAACCAAAGGAGCTTTAATGGTATTGTATATAGCATAAGCAATCATTGATAGTCCAGCTATTGCAGTTAAAAAATCAAATAATTTTTTGACACGTATGTATTTTTTCTCGCTTCCAGCTATGACATATAAAAGAGAAAAGAAGACAACCATAGGAACTAAAACAAGTTCCGCACACAAACTGAACGTCCAAAAATTCAAGAAAAACTCTATAATTACGACTAAAGCGAGGTTTTCTTTTATTATCGTATAGAAGAAGTGCGAATCTTTGGCTTTGTCTATAGCCTTGGCAAACAGGGGAAGTTCTACAAATAAAACCCAAAATATAGTATCTTTAAGTAATCCTATATTCCAAACTCCTAACCAATGCAGTCCATATAAAACGGCAATTAAAAAACTAATAAACACACCATAGAAAATAACAAATTTTTTGCTGAATAAGATTGGTATTGCTGTTTTCAAAAAGTCTCGTGTTGGTTTTAAAAACAAAAGTATAATAACTGTTATTAATACCCAAATACCAATAGCGATTTCTCTATTATTAAATATTTCTTGAATAATTTCCACTCAAAGCCTTCTTTCAGTTATTGTGAGTATCAATCACAATTCTTCGCTATAAAAAACAAAAGGAATCATAATAGTTCTATTTGTAAGATGTTTGGTTTAAGAAAACACTAATTATAGAAATCCTGCTTCTTCTAAAATAATAGGTGCCCTCTTCTTCAGCATATAAGCCAATATCAATAGTGACAAAATAGGTGATACTCCACCTGCTTTAAGAAAAGCAAGAGTAATCGGAACAACAATGAAAGTACAGAAAGCAGATAGTATACATTTTTTGATCCCCAATTTCAAAAGACTATTTCTGTATATTCTTGCTTTTGCCGTGAGAGGAGTATTATCCGTAGACATATCAATCGCTAATTTTGCTGTATCAAGCTCTTCTGTAATATCTATAATGTTATCAAACGTATCCTCTACTTTATCCAGAACGTTCACTGTATTTACTATGAGTTCTTTCATTACACTCCTCCTATACTACTATTTCAATTTCAAGACATGTGGCTTTATACGATTTAAAAATTGCGTATCTTTTTCTTCTTCTACACTTAATACTGTCAAATCAATCGCTATACCCAATAAGTTTTCCAAAGAACTTAAAACACGACTAATTTCCTCGGTGATTTTAGTTGTGTATTGGTTATAAATGAGCAATATATCAACATCGTTTGGCTCTTTATGATCGTCCAACACAGAGCCAAACAAATATACTCTATCAAACTGTTCAAACAAAGCAATATTATTTTGGATAAGTTCAACAATATAATTATTTTTTAAGCCCATCGATGTACCTACGAAACTTTCTCGTTGTTAATAATGTTACATTTATTTCATCCGCAAAAGCATACGCTTGTTTTGAGATACAACTTTCATCGTTCCAGTTATGAAGATTAACAATAATTGTGTTTTCCTCAGGTAACATCTGTTTTAAATCAGCCTCACTCAAACAATACACATATACGAATACCATTTTTGTGCCATTTATAAATATTTCTCTAAAGTTATTCTCTTGAACAAACGTATATCTTATTTTTCGAGTTCTTATGTATCCAAGAACAAAATTTAAACTTTCAAACCGAACCACTGGAGTTTTAAAGCAGCCATAATTATGATACAGTTGTCTCAAACGCGGGGCATCATTTAAAAACACTTTGACATAATTACCGTTTTCTCGTATTTGTATATATGGGTTGGAGATGTCTAAAACCGCTGTAACAAAATTTCCTTCCTCATTTAATTTTTCCACCAACATTTCTAATGCTTCTGTCATTGGTAGCAAGGAACCACCTGCGGGTGATATTCCAAACATAGAATCAATTTCTTTTGGAAATAGAGCCTGTCGATTCTTTTCAATATCACCTCGTGTTGCTTCAAATTCTTCTATATGAGCAAACAAACGCTGAACAATTTCAAAGTTAGAATAGGACTTATTGCTATGGCTTTGAATTAAACCCAAGTTGTTTTCAAGCAAAACTTTCAATTTTCTATTGTTAGCTAAAATTCTACCCTCAAATTTATCCCAAAGATCTTTCTGATCATTAAGATAATAATTTTCATAAATAGACTTATTCTCAGAAAGAATTGGGGCAACTTGCAGTTGTAGTTCGTTAAATGTTGTATATTTCTTGCCAAAAAGTTTATCTAACTCTTCTTTGCGAATCTGCTTCCACTGTTTAACTTCCTCAGGTGAGAAAGCATCATTTTTGTCAAAATCAGTATGACAAGTAGGGCATAAAACCACTAGGTTTTCATAAACATTGTCAGCAGTTTTGCAATAGGGGGTTATATGTGCTTTTTCAATTACATCGCCATTTTTCCTAAACAGTTCTGCCTGACAATCAGGATTCATACACCTGCCCATTGATTCAGCATATAGTTTTCTTTCCACATCTATTGGTATAGACTTTCTTGCCATAAATAACGCTCCTTGTTGCTACTACATGGTATTACTGCATATCTTTGAGATACCGTTTCACGAGGAAAGTACAATAATACGGAAAAGTATAGATATTATTTTCAAATCCAATATTTCCTGCACAGAATTTAATTCCGTAAGATATATCAGCATATTTATCGCTTTTGATAAGTTGTGCTAATGATTTTGCCTTGCTGTTTTTTGCCTTTACCTCTACAGGTATTAAATTGTTAGCAGTTCTAACGAAAAAGTCTTCCTCAAGAGTAGAGTCTTCGCGTTTATAATAATAAAGCTGATAGCCAGCTTTTACTAGTGCTTCTCCAACAATACTCTCGTACAAAGCCCCTTTGTACACAGACAAGTTTTTATTTGCCCTCAAATCTTCTTGAGCTTCATCGTCAAGCAAGGCAACAAAAAGTCCTGTGTCGCAAAAATATATTTTAAACTTGTTAATATCATAGTTGCCTTTGAGAGGAAGTTCAGCATTATTAAGGCAATAGCACATATGAACCATGCCTGCATCTTCAAGCCATTCAATACATCCTCGGTAATCTTTGAAACGAGCACCTTTTTCCACCTTGGATAATTGGAACTTTTTGTTTTCCTTGGCTAATTGTACAGGAATACTGTTAAACACATTGATAATACGGGTTTGGTCCACACCATCAGCATATTTGCGAATATCTTCCTTGTAGTCTGCTAGTAACTGTCGCTGAATATCAAGAGTTCCTTCAAATGTTTTATTCTTGATAAATTCTCGCACTACGGCAGGCATGCCGCCAAGAATACAATAATCTAAAAAATGAGAAGAAAATACAGAATGCTCAAGCTCAGAAAAAGGTTTTAACTCTTTCATATGGGTAAGCATATCTTCCACTACATCTGATGTGTATCCTTTGGCCCAAAGAAATTCCTCAAAGTCGAGAGAATACATATTATAGTCAGTTTTATAACCTACGCTATTGCTTTCAATTCGCTTATAGTTAATACCCAAAAGAGAGCCGGAACAAATCACATCAAAACGACCATCAATACTAAAAAACTTAAGTGATGTTGCGATTTCAGGATATTCTTGAATTTCATCAAAGAATATCAAGGTTTCTCCGGGAATGAATTTGTGCGACGGATCAATTAAAGAGATATTCTTTATAACCGACTCAGCGCTATAACCGTCCGAAGTAATTTGCTTATACTTTTCTGAAGTTACAAAATTAATTTCAACAACACTTTTATAATTATCTTCTGCAAACTTTTTAATTGATTCTGTTTTCCCAATTTGTCTGGGGCCTTTTACTATAAGAGGCTTTCTATCTTCGCTATTTTTCCAATTCGTTAAATATGTGTCTATTTTTCTTTTCAAATACATAAAGCGTACCTCCAAAATGTATTCATTGATTATATTATACACAAATCTATGCGAATATGCAATAAGATTTACATTTTTTAGAGCGAATATTTATATCTCTGTGTCATTTATTTGAGCAATTGAACAATTTCATTTGCCCTTTTTGCTATTTAATCCACCGTCACTAACAACGAATAGGGTTATTCCTATGCAAATTAAAAATGCACCCGTGGCAGTTGATACTTTGTATAGCAAAGCATAGTATCCTGTTTGGACGGTCAACAAAGTCAAGAGTAAAACTACGATAAATTTGAATACTTTCACACCATCCACCTCATTTCTTATCAAGACCGCCATCTGCTGCGACGATTCCAAACATAGTAAAACAAATTACAAAAACACAGGTGGAAAGTATGGCTTTATAAATCAAGGCAAAATATGCGGTTTGTAAAGTTAAACCTAAAAGAAATAACAGAATTATGGTTTTAAAAATCTTCATAAAAAAATATCCTTCCAAATTTAAGATTACATACATCAAGCTGCTTTGACTGTAACTTTAAATTAGTGAGGATATTTGATATTCACGGTGGTACTTGTTTGGCTATGCCCTAAAAATGACGAAACCGTTTTAATGTCAACGCCGTTTGTTATTGTTTGCGTTGCCACCGTATGCCTGAAACTGTGTAAACCTTTAAAGGCTATATTTTCACTTTTACAGAAACGTTCCAACCAAGTATATGGCGTACTATAAAATAACCGATGTCAAGGAGTTTACAAGAGGCTCACCGTCCTTTTGCAAATATGTCTACGGCTACTCATACAGATTCTTTCCCCACAACCATGAGTTTTATGAGATATTTCTCATTGTGAATGGACTGTGGAGCACTGGATAAACGGACAGGTGCAGAAGCTTCCCGAGGGCAGTCTTGTATTCATAAGACCCTTTGACAATCATGGGTTTCTGTATGTAAATCCTGACAACGCTAAAAATGTATATATAAACCTTTCTTTTACTGCCAAGATGTCTAAAACAATATTTCAATTTTATCTGATGAAATAATTGAGAATAACATCCACTCACCCGCTTTTTCTCCCTCGGTGATACTAAGCCGAAACGCGAAAGAAAGATTGATTTATATGCTTAACGACCTCAACGCAATCAATCAGAGTGATAAACGAGAACAGAATCTTAGAGTAAAAACAATACTTGCAGACACCATTACCCGATATTTTTCTGACAATCAGCAGGATGCCGATTGCAATATTCCAAGATTAATGTGTAATATTAATTTATAAAAGGTGATAAAAAATGAAAATCAGATTAGCAGAAATCAAAGACATTAGCGGAATAAACAACCTACTGCTTCAGGTATTAGAAGTGCACCACAAAGGCAGACCCGACCTATTTCGGGGCGGTGTTAAGAAGTATACTGATGAACAGCTGACAAATATTATCAACGATATAACAAAACCCATATTTGTATGCGTTGATGAAAATGAAACGGTATTGGGATATGCTTTCTGCATCTTCCAGCAACATATAGGCAACAATATTCTCACCGATATTAAGACACTTTACATCGACGACCTTTGTGTTGACGAAAGAATTCGAGGAAAGCACATAGGAAAAAATTTATACGAGCATGTGTTGAAGTTCGCAAAGGAGCAAGGCTGTTACAATATTACATTAAATGTTTGGTCCTTAAACGAAAATGCAATTAAATTCTACGAAAAGTGCGGAATGAAGCCTCAAAAAATCGGTATGGAAACCATACTTTAAAAAGTACGACCTCCCCCAAATTCAGGAGAGGTCGTTATTTTATATACTATTTACCTGACAGATACCTTTGCTTCGTAGGTACCAAACTGCCATACGTTGTCTTTAACACTGCTTTTAACTGTGATAGGCATGGTTTGTTCACCTACTGCCTTTCCATCTAAATCAATCTCTGCGTATAAATCGGAATCGGAAAGACCTTCAATTACAGATTTTTCTCCGCAAACCCTTACGGTCACAGGATTGGTCAGCTTTACGCTGAGATTTCCGCTATTGTTTACCGCTACAGCCGTTGTAATTTTAAAGGATTGGGTTTTCAAAAACGAGGTTGCCAATTTAACTGTAGCAGATTTTACTTCCTCAGCGAGAGAAACTCCGCTGGGCAATACAATGTTCTTCGTGAATTCATTGTTAGACTTGCTCACAGACAAGAAATCAACAGCTTCCAGTTCAATAAAGCTGGTCTTATCGATAATATCTGGACTGCCCTCAATTTCAATCTTGGATATTTCTTTATCGTTAATGATAACTGTGGCGGTTGGAGTATAATCCTTTGGTTTGTTTAGATAGGTACATCTGATGGGAACTGTCTTAGATTTCAAAACAGGCTGAGAAACACTAACTTTGTCGAAGCTAAGGGTTAAACCTTCAGTTTCTATTTCTTTGTTTTTTTCATCATAAAGACGTATATTGGCTTCATAGCTCTCGGTAGCAGTGAGCTTCTTTGATTTATCGGCCTTAGATACAGCAACAACAGAAGCAATTTTACTTACAATGCTTCTGGGACCGCTTACCTCTAAGAACATCTTTTCGGAGTTAGTAAACCTTGCAGTGCCAAGGGTAAGTCCGTCGGCAGCTACAGCATTATGCACCTTAATCTGTACATCATAGTTGATTGTATCAATATAATCAAATTCTATATCTAATGTTTCGGGAGTAACGGATTCAATTGTAAAGTTTTTGGTGGTGTTATTGATGGCTTCAAGCTTTAAAGAATATTTTCCCGAAGCATTGACACCGTCAAAGGTTGGTTTAACCAGCAAGTCCTCGGAAGATATGGAGTTAACCACAGATGTGCGACCACTTATACGAACACTTACGTTCTCTAATACCTTTGTATCACTGATAATACTGAGTCCCTGTTCGTCAACCATAGTTCCTGCTGTTTCAAGATAAAGGGGCACTCCGTTTATAACTCGCTCAGACTCGGGATTTTCCACAATAGTTATGGCAAACCATAAAATAACAGCCAACAGCAGGGATAATACAACAGTGAATTTTTTATTGTCGAATAAAGAGGATAGTTGAAGTTTAGCCATTGTTTTCACCATCCTTCTTAAAAAACCTATTTATCAGTTGTTTGCCCTTAGTGATAAGCTGTTGGATGGCTTCGTTCTTAGGCTTATCGTCGCCCGCAAAAATCTCATAAAGTTCCTGTCGCAAGGATTGAGCGTTAAAATTCCGTTCGATTGTTCCGTTGCTTGTGAGAGAAATAATTCCAGTTTCCTCAGAAACCACAACAGTAATTGCATCAGAGTTCTCGCTGATTCCAATAGCGGCTCTGTGGCGGGTGCCTAAATCCTGACTTATATCAGCATTGGATGTAAGAGGTAATATACATCCTGCGGCTTCAATTCGTCCGTCACGAATTATCATTGCGCCATCGTGAAGCGGAGATTTAGGAAAGAACACATTGCAAAGCATGGGGACGGAAGCTTCGGCATCGATTACGGTGCCGGTGTTGATTATCTCTCCCAACGGGGTCTTATTTTCAAAAACAATCAACGCACCTGTTTTAACTTCACTCATACTGCTGACTGCTTTGCATACATTATCGATACAATCAAGCATGGACTGGTTAACAGCAGCGTTGCTTTTACCTAACAAGCCAAAGCTACTGTGACCCATTCGTTCAAGAGCACGACGAAGCTCGGGTTGGAAAATGATAACAAGCAAAACCAAGCCGTAGTTAATCAGTTTTTCCAGCAACCAGTTGATGCCCAACATGTCGAGCCAGCCTGACAGAGCGTACATAACCACAACCAAGAATATACCTTTAAGCAAGGTTTTAGCTCTTGATTCTCTTGAAAATTCTATAACCTTAAAAATAATAAATGCCAAAATTATGATATCTATTATGTCAAAGAACCCGATTCCTCTGACAACAGATAAAAATGTATTCTTTGCGGTATAAATAAACTCTGCTACCGAACTTAAAAAAGCGTCCACTCTCACACCTACCTAAACTATTCTATTATTATTTTAACATATAAAAAAATATAATCAATAGAAAATTTAGGTTTTTGCCAATATTTTTATGGACTGTATAAGTGTGTCAATGTCGGAGTTTGTCGTGAAAACCGACGGACATATTCTCACAGTTCCATTTTCATAAGTTCCCAGTGTTCTGTGAGCCAAAGGTGCACAGTGCAGACCGGACCTTACCGCTATCCCCATTCTATTGAGATCGGCTCCAACTTCCTCAGAATCCTTATCCGCAATATTAAAGGAAAGCACCGGAGCGGTATTGCCCATCTCAACCATACTACTGTATAACTTTACATTAGGCATTTTGGTAAGACTTTGGTGAACTGATAACATATGCTTAAATTCAGCGATGTATATATTGTTGATTCCCTTAGATTTTACAAAATCAAGTCCTGCTGAGATACCTGCAATACCCGATAAATTAACGGTACCGCTTTCCAGTCTGTCGGGCAGAATTTCGGGCTGTAGGGGCAGCTTAGACATTGACCCCGTGCCACCCTCAATGATTGTATCGGGGATCTCAGAATTAGCTATCAAAATTCCCGTTCCCATGGGAGCGTATAAGCCCTTATGTGGAGCAATACAAAGATAATCAATATTCATTTCTTTCATATTGATATTCAAAACTCCCGCCGTCTGTGCGGCGTCCACCGCAAACTTTATGCCATAATCGTGGGCTAATTGGCCGATGTCCTTTATAGGTAACACTGTACCGCTTACATTTGAAGCATGGGTACATATTATCAGCTTTGTATTCTTTTTGATCAGCGCTTCGAAAGAACTCACAGTAGTCATTGGATTTTCAGGAAATACAGAGGCGATATCATACTCCACTCCGTATGTGCTTAATTTATTAAGCGGACGTATGACGGCGTTATGCTCAAGGCAGGAACATATCACATGGTCACGTGGCTTCAATATGCCCTTAAGTACCATATTTATCGCCGCGGTACAATTAGGTGTAAATACCACGCTTTCTGCAGACTCTCCACCGAAAAAATCCGCAACCTTACTTCTGCACAGAACAACCTCCTCTGCCGCTCTCTGGGATAAATTATGTCCGCTTCTGCCTGGATTAGCAGAATACTGCTTTAAACAATTATTTACCGCATTAATGACACTCTTGGGCTTGGGGAATGTAGTGGCAGCATTATCAAGATATATCATACCTCCTCACCAGATACAATGGAGACGTACTTGATTTTTTCAAGCATGAAAATTTTTTCTATATCCGCTTTGCTACAATTAGTTGAAATGCTGTAACCACAGCCAACGGCAGATTTTCCTTTGTTTCTGAACATATATGCTTTACAGCCATTATTTCTCAAGGCATCTCTGCCTCTGATTGCGTAGGTAATTGAACCTGAATTAACGATATTTTTATCCATTATATTTCACTCCAAAATACAGTTTAACACTATATTTTATGCGCGAAAAAATAAATGGGCAATTTATTTATTTCCACAGTTTTATCAAGCCGTTTTTATTAAGAATAAGAACAATCGAGGTAATTAAAGGTAAAAACAATAAACCGGCAAATCCGAGAAATCTTAATCCAATAAACATGGCAAGTAATGAGACAAATGGGCTCATTCCTACCTTTTTGCCGATTATCTTTGGCTCTGCAAAATATCTGACTACGGCGCAAACTGCATATAGGATCATTAGATATACCCCCCTACTCGCATCACCCGAAAGTACAGCGTATATACTCCAAGGCACAAGTATTATGCCCGTGCCGAAAACAGGAAGCATATCAACGAATGCTATCAAAAATGAAATGGCTACCGCATTCTCTATTCCAATAAATTTTAAACCCAAAAGCATCTCAAGGAATGTGAGCAACATTAAAATAAAATATCCTCGTAAAAGATTAAACAAGCTATAATTTACTACCTTTTTAAGTTTTTTAACGAACATAACCGACTCGGGTGATAGCTGTCGCTTTACAAAATTTATTATTTTATCATAATCAAATGCCAAAAAGCATGATGACACTACTGATATTACCACGCTGAAAATAAACGAAGGAAGCTTCCTCACCGTGCTTTCAACCAAGCCCACCGCAAAATCCGAAATATACTGAGAAACACCATTAATAATGCTTCTTGAATCAATCGACGTGTATTTTTTCAACCCGTCGGGAAGACCGTTAGATATTCCGTCCACCATTCCGCAAAAACGTGAAAAAACCAGTTCCAGACCATTTCCACTGATGGGCAAGTCGGTAAACAAATCTATAAGCTTAATAAATAAAAAATATACGGAAAGTCCTACGGCAAATAATATAAGAATTAAAAATATAAGAGTCAGTATGTTTTTTGGAATTTGGGTCTTCTCTGAAATTGCTATTGTAGGCTTTTGCAGTATATAAACAAAAGCAAAGCTGACTATCAGCGGAATCAGATACGCTATCGCATATTTCAGCAGAAGATAGACAGCGACAATAAAAACTATAAAAAAGACAAGATTTATAAGTGTTGCGGCTTTTTGCTTTGTGTTCATAATATACTCCTCGTTTAGATTTCAAATATATTATGCACAAAGAAAAGCGTTGGTATAACACATACAAATGCATACCAACGCTTAAATTTATTTCAATTCTGCAATAGTTACTCCGCTTTCACCCTCACCGAAAACTCCAAGCCTGTAGGTTCTGACGCTCTTGTTCCGCTTCAGTTGATCCTGTACAGCCTTTCTCAATATGCCTGTACCCTTTCCATGTATTATACGAACAACCTCGATGCCTGACAAAAGAGCATTGTCTATAAACCTTTCAACCTCCATGACTGCTTCGTCAGCCGCCATACCCCTCAAATCGAGTTCACTCTCGGGCTTACGTTCAGCTCTGGATTTTAAGCCCGTGACATTCCGTTTTGCGGGTTTTCTCTTTTCTCCGGAATTGGCGGATTCAATAAGTCTCAAACTGTTGATGGAAACGCGAAGCTTCATAAGTCCCGCTGTTACCTCAACCTTACCGCCTTTAATACCAACAGCCGTTACGGTTGCGGTATTACCAAGCTCTTTGACAAATACATTATCGCCAACCTTAAGCTCTCTGGGTAATACATAATCCTCGTGGAAGCTGTCGTTATAGCCAGATTTGTTTTCCAGATTTTTCAAGGATTGCTTTGCGGCAGTTCTGGCGTTTGCTATGGTCTCTCTGGCATTCTCTGCGCTGAGCTTCTTTTTCATATCCTCAAGCTGATTCAAGAGAAGATTGGATTCGTTCCTTGCATATTCGATAATACGGTTGGATTCCGCATGAGCTTTATCCAAAATTTCCTCGCGTTCTTTGCGGAATTTCTCCTGCATACCCGCATTATATTCTTTCTGGCGCTGAAGCTCATTTCTGATGCGTTCCGCTTCTTCCCTCTCCTGCTCTGCGGTTTTACGCGCCTCCTCCAATGAAGACACAACCGTCTCGAATCTGAGGTTTTCCTTGGAAACCATGCGCTTAGCATTTTCGATAATATCCTCGCCGATTCCAAGCTTTTGGGAAATCGCAAAGGCATTTGACCTACCAGGTACACCAATCAGTAATTTATAGGTAGGTTTCAAGGTGGATACATCAAATTCACAACAAGCATTTTCAACCCTATACGAATCTATAGCAAAAGATTTAAGCTCGGCATAGTGGGTGGTGGTAACCGATTTTGCACCTTTATTAATCAGTTCGTTGATTATTGCCTTTGCCAGAGCGGCGCCCTCCACAGGATCGGTACCTGCTCCCAACTCGTCAAGCAACACAAGACTTCTGTTATCGGCAAGTCTCAGAATCTCAACAATCCGCATCATGTGAGAAGAAAAGGTAGAAAGAGACTGCTCAATACTTTGCTCATCACCGATATCGGCAAAAACATTGCTGAACACACAAATCTTTGAGCCCTCGTCAGCAGATATCATAAGACCGCACATTGCCATGATTGTTAGCAAACCGATGGTCTTGATAGACACAGTTTTTCCGCCTGTATTGGGACCTGTGATGATAAGTGTATCAAACTCCACACCTAAATCAACAGATATGGGAACAACGGTAGATTTATTTAGAAGTGGGTGTCTCGCATTTTTCAGCATACATACACCCTCGCTATTGATTTTGGGAACTATGCCCTTGATATCGAATGCATATTTTGCCTTTGAAAAGATAACATCCAGCTCGACCAAAGCCTCAAAGGAAATTCGAATGTTACTGGAAAACTCTGCCGCCTCAGCGCTAAGCTCGGTTAATATGCGCTCGATTTCTTCTTTTTCTTTATTTCGTAAAACCCTAAGTTCGTTATTCACCTCAACAACAGCCAGGGGCTCGATAAAAAGCGTGGCTCCAGAGGATGAGGTGTCATGTATTAATCCAGGGATTTCTCCCCTATGCTCTGACTTAACGGGAACGACATATCTTCCGTCACGCTGAGTTACAATGGCGTCCTGCAAAAATTTCGAACTGGATTGGGACTTTATAATTTTTTCAAGCTTATCTCTCACAGATGCGGAAGCGCTGCGAATTTTTCTTCTTATATCTGATAGTTTTTGAGATGCATTATCGCTGATTTCATCCTCCGACTCAATGGATGAAAATATTTTTTCTTCGAAATATTTATTGCTTATAAGACCGTTAAAATAACCATCAAGAGAGGTTATAATATTACTGCTGAATCTTTCTTTCCAGTCCTTGACCGTTCGAACAACATGAAGCAGACCAGCTATAGAAAGGAGCTCAGCAGGGGTAAGAACACCGCCCATTTCTGCTCTTGCCAGAGCATTATTGCAGTTACGTGCACCGCCGAAAGATGGTGCGCCGAATCGGGCAATAAGCATGTAAGCGTCACTGGTGTTGGTTAGCAAACGCTCCACTTCATTAAATTGAAACGAGGGTATGATTTTGCGGCACATCTCTCCCGAATCGGGTATAGATGTATAGCCTGATAGGATATTTAAAATCTTATCAAGCTCTAATGTCTTTATTTGTTTTTCTAAAAGTAATTCATTCATAGTATTACCCTCAATCAATCTTGATTGATTTGAAATAATGCAGTGTGTTAAAATGTCTCTCGGCTCTTAGCTCGGTATATTTCTCGGTAATTCGGGAGACTCTCAGCAAGGTTTCACGAGAAGCGGTAAAGCTAAATATCCCCGAAAATGGCGAATGAACTATGTGCTTTAGCACTTGTATTTCGGACCCTGACACAGGAATTGCATGACTCTTTCTTTCTCCGACACAATCTTCGCAATAAAGTGCCGATGAATGTATATCAAAATACATCACATCATTATTATCTCCGCAATCTATACACTCTGCAATGCTGGGCATAAAGCCTATCTGGCACATTAATCTCATTTCAAAGACGGATTTAATTAAATCAATTTCCTTGTCACCCTTGCAGAGAAAATGGAGAGAATTAA
The DNA here is from genome assembly GCA_045542355.1 of Acutalibacteraceae bacterium. Lineage (GTDB taxonomy): Bacteria > Bacillota > Clostridia > Oscillospirales > Acutalibacteraceae > UMGS1532. Next base: position 59,597 of record JAZQKX010000020.1, on the reverse strand, counting down.
GCATAAGTCTTAATATCTCCTCGGTGTCGGTAGTTTCAGGTATCACATTTTCCAGCAGTTCACAAAAATACAGAGCGAGAGCTAGTTTTTCCACATCCTGCCTCAACTCAAAAAACACTTCTTTTTCTGATGCTTCTGTAACTATGTACATATCCTTGCCCTGATAGAGCAGAAAGTCAGAATAGCAGAACTGAGCAGTGGAGGAAAACTTTTTGCTCTTAATATTACTTGCGGCTTTAGCGTAAGCTGTAATTAATCCATCTGAAGTGAGAATTTTTATCAGGCGGTCGCTTTCACGATAGCCCGTCTCCCGAATCACTATTCCGCTCACGGTTTTGTTCAAGCTCACTCGCCTCCATCCTTACAGTATCAATATAGCTGAGGTAATCTACAACATTACCTGTGTTATAAAATTTAGTCCAAGCTTCCTGTGATTCCATAAAATTACCTCCCGATTTAATACATTACAAGTTTTTCACCGCAATGAATTAATATAAGAGGTAATAAAAGGATATATTATTTTAAATCAAGACCAAAGTTGCGAATTGACGCGGGATTATTACGCCAACCCTCCTTGACCTTTACCCAAAGCTTTAAGGAGCATTTACAACCGAAAAATTCCTCAATATCTGCACGTGAAAGTGAGCCAATCTTTTTAAGCATTGCTCCACCCTTACCGATTATGACTCCTTTATGACTCTGTTTTTCGCAATATATAACAGCATTAACCTCAATTATGGGCTCACCTGCTTTATTGTCACGCTCAAAAAATTGCTCAAGCTCAACCGCAATTCCGTGGGGGATTTCTTTATCTAACAGCCTTAAGAGCTTTTCTCTTATAATTTCCGAAACCATGACCCTATCAGGCTGGTCAGTGACAGTATCTTCATCGAAAAAATGCACCGATTCTTTGGTAAACTTATACGCCTCACTCAGCAGGTCGTCTATACCATTTTTCTGCAAAGCAGAAACAGGAACAACCGCATCAAAGTTATACAATCTTGTGTATGCAGTTATCATTTCCAAAAGGTCTTCCTTGTTTTTTAGCAGGTCGATTTTATTGATAACTAAAATTGACGGAAGCTTACGTTTGCTTATTGTGGCTATTAATTCCTGCTCAGCAGGAGGGAGATTTTCGGGGTTAAACTTGAATTTAGGACAGGCGTCCACCACCATGAGCACAGCATCCACATCGGAAAAACCCGAATTCACCGCCATTATCATGCTTTCGCCTAACTTGTTGCGTGGCTTATGGAAACCAGGAGTGTCGATAAACACCAGCTGACTGTTTCCATCTGTGTGTACACCCATTATTCTCGTTCTTGTGGTTTGTGGCTTGTCCGATACCGCCGCAACCTTATATGGCAAAAAGGTATTGAGCAAAGAGGATTTTCCAACATTTGGACGGCCGACTATTGCAATAAATGCTGATTTTGTTTCACTCATAATTATGTATCCTAATCTACAAAGCTAAGGTCACGAGACACTCCAAGCTTTGTTAAAATTGCTTCCTCATGTTCTCTCATTCTCATGGCCTCAATCCCGCCGTTAACATGGTCGTGACCCAAAAGGTGAAGCATGGAATGAACAGTTAAAAATGCCATTTCGCGGTTTAAAGTGTGGCCAAATTCCTCTGCTTGTGCCACAGCGTGTTCAACCGAAATCACAATATCACCCAGCATTTTAAGGCCTGTTTCGGGGTTGGTATCATATTCGTCGTTTTCCCCTAAAGGAAAGGACAAAACATCGGTTGATTTATCTATATTTCGAAAATTCAAGTTTAACTCATGAATCTGTTCGTCGTCTACAAAAGAGACATTAACCTCGGCTTTATGAGGGAATTCCTCATATTCCAAGGCGGCGCTACAAGCTCGGCGCAAAAGCATGCGAATTCCTGATGGAAGTTTAACGTTCTTCTGCTTATCATAAAAAACAACCTTTAAATTACTCATGTTTTCTCCTTTTGCTTTCACCGTACTTTTCATAAGCACGGATTATGTCCTGCACTAGTCTGTGCCTTACCACATCTTTATCACTGAATTTAACAGTAGCTACACCCTCAACATCTTTGAGCACATGCACTACCTCTTTCAGTCCCGATTTTTTGCCGTCGGGGAGGTCAATCTGGGTGATATCACCTGTTACAACCGCCTTGGAGTTCATACCGAGCCTTGTTAAAAACATCTTCATTTGCTCAGAGGTTGTGTTCTGCGCCTCGTCGAGAATAATAAAGCTATCGTCCAATGTTCTGCCTCTCATGTAAGCCAAAGGTGCAACCTCGATATCTCCTCTTTCCTGACAGCGTTGGAAGTTTTCTGCGCCAAGCATGTCAAAAAGCGCGTCGTACAACGGTCTTAAATACGGGTCAACCTTCTGCTGTAGGTCACCCGGAAGAAAGCCCAGCTTCTCACCTGCTTCTACGGCGGGTCTTGTTAGAATAATTCTGTTAACCTGTTTAGCACGGAAAGCGGTAACAGCCATTGCTACTGCAAGATAGGTCTTACCAGTACCTGCGGGGCCAACAGAAATGGTGACGGTATTATCTCTGATGGATTCGATATACCTCTTCTGACCCAAGGTTTTGGGCTTTATAGGTCTGCCTCTTGAAGAAATGCAGATACAGTCATCATCGGTAAGATTGCAGATTTTTTCGGAGTCGCCGTCTGCAACCAAGGACACCACATATCTTATATTCTGTTCACCAATACTCTCACCTTTTTTCATAAGCACAGTGAGGGCATCGATAGCCTTTGAAGCTAATTCAACATCATCCTCATCACCGCTTATTTTAACGCGGTCGTTATGAGAAGTGAGAACTACACCATATTCTTTTTCAAGAATTCTGGCATTTTCGTCATAGCTGCCGAACAGCTCAGATATATAGTTTACATCATCGATATTAACAATGCGTTCTGCCAAATAAATCACTCCGATAAATACTATCCTACCAAGTTCTATTCTATATTATAGCACAAATTTTGTCAATTTACATTATTAATTTTAATTTTTTCCTGTACCGCGATGTTTTCAATACATTGATATTTTCGTGTGAGGGTCAATCTTTCGTTTTTTAACTCGACACTATCCTCGCTTGAAAGTATTTCCGCATCTTTCATTTCACTTTTTTCTAATTCTGCTATCTGTTTTTCTGCATATTTTATTGCATCCATTCTGGACATAGTGACTAACTCGGTACTTTTCTCTCTGTATTTCACAGTGGTGATATACACAGGTGAATAAGACGAGCCGTTTGTTATGATATCTTTCGATTCAGATTTGGTATAGTCAAAATTAATAGGGGTTATGCTTAATGGGATATCTACCCCGAAAAAGGTAAGTATCTTCCTTTTCTCTATTCTGCCTGTTTCGGTAGTTTCTCGAACGGTAAATGGGGTTTCGCACACAATAGTCTTCTCTGTTCTTGCCAATACTACACCGTCGCATCTTACAAAATGTGTTCTACCATTGGAATATTCCAAAACGCCTGTTGCCAATAAATCTCCTTTTAAAACCGCTTGATTGGTTTTTACAACCGCCTTTCCACTACTTACAGTTACCTTTTCGATTACTCCGTCTTTGGTTGCAATAAGATTAGCGGGTTCGGTTTCTTTCTCATCAACCGTCTTGGCTTCTGAAATATTAACCGTCAGATGTGAGCCCTCGATGATGAATGACCCCCAGCTAAGCTTGTCGTTTTCCATGAGTAATTTAAGCCTTGCGGAATTCGTGTCAATAGAACCACTGTATATTCCCTCTTTAATTCCAATTTTCTCGCAGTATTTCAAAACCTCTTCTCGACTCAAATTTTTATTCCCAACAACCTCTATATTCCAAATGAATTGGGAGAGTAAGCACATGACTACAAAATAAAGAGCTATTCCCACTGCAATTCCTTTACGTACAAGGTATGGCTTGAAAGTAAAATAAATGCCACGCTTGGCTATAAGCTTTACATGTAAGCTCTTGTTTTTCTTTACTCTTCTTATTCTTTTATAATCCTTAACAGAAACATTGGCAAATATACTGTCTCTTTTTCTTCTGATATTCCATAACTGAATATGGTTAAAAGCGCAAATGTTCAAGAAACGCTCAGGAAAATCACCGTATATCCTTATCTTTATATAACCGCATAAAAAACGGTATATGTAAACAATCATTTACCCACCTCATGTATTGAAATTGATGCTTGTAAAACAACCTCTTACAATAGCGCACCCCGAATCAAAAGAGTATAACGACAGATTATTCCCCTCGAAGACTATCAAACCACCGTCCACATTGAGGGTAATGCGGTTGTCGCCGTAATCCGACACAGCCTTACATCCGTCTACTATTGCTTCTTTATTAAAATGCAAATCTATCTTGCAACCTTTGATACTGGATTCCTGCACATCAGTAAGCATACTTTTAAAATTAACTTTTATATTTTGCGCTCTTTTCAAAACGCTGAGCTTTTTCTTCTTTTTCACTCATTCTCACCTCTTTTACAATTATATAAAAGGTTTTTTCCTCATATACATAGTGGGGTGAATAAGTTATATGAATAAATTAAAATACGAGCTCACTGTTTTAGTCGTGTTGGCTGCGGCAGGTACAATGTATAATAACAAGGAAATAGCGGAAGGAATAAAAAAAGGAATGGCACTGTGCTCAGATTCAGTTATACCTTCCCTATTTATATTTACTATTATTTGTATATTTATGGTAAGCGCTGAACTTCTCAAAAATAATAAAATAGTGGATTTCATTTCATTAATAATATTTGGCACTAAGGGAGAGATTGGCGCTATAACTCTGCTTTCGCTGGTAAGCGGATATCCGGTTGGCGGAGCGCTGATAAACGAGCTGTATCTTAGCCGTAAAATCAACAGAGAAAGCGCACAAAAAATGCTTTGCTATTGCATTAATGCAGGTCCCGCTTTTGTTATAGGAATTATCGGCAACAAGCTTTATAACAGCCACGAAATCGGAACAATAATTTTAATATCGTCACTTTTCTCCGCAATAATATCAGCAAGAATACTAAACACGAAAACAAGCACTCTCCCTTCTACACTTGTTACAAACGGCGAAGTTGATTATATCGGAACATTTATCAGAGCGGTAAATGTTTCGGTTAAAAACATGGCGGCGGTTTGCGGTTGGGTGCTTGTGTCATCAGCAATAATTGAGGTGATTTCTAAGGCGAAATCTCTTAAATTTATTGGATGTCTTTTGGAAGTCACAGCAGGAACGGTTACTGCGGCGCAAAATTATTCCATCTATTTTGTTGCCTTTCTTGTGGGGTTTGGGGGAATAAGTGTGCATCTACAAGCAATGTCGGCAGCCAAGGATATATTGCCGTCATATCCAAAGATTTTTCTTTGGAAAACTCTACAGGGTGCTTTGACCGCATTGTTTACCTACATACTTTTAAAGATATTCCCACAGTATTTATCTGTATCAAATTCTATCAAAGCATTTAATCCAACGGCGAGTGAGGGAAACGTATTTACAGCGGCGGTAACCATAATATTTATAATGTGCACCATAATTTTTGCTAATCAAAAAATAAATAAAGGTAGAAAATTGTAGAATTTTATGATACAATAGTCTCAGGTGATGAGAAATGAAACGAAAGCTTATTGACAAAAAGGTGATTCCTCAATGTGAATATTGTAGATTTTCCGAAACTTTCCATGGCGACGAAAATCAAAAGCTTTGCAAATATAAGGGCATTGTCGAGCCCACAGATAAATGCTATAGATTTAAGTATGATATTCTCAAGCGTCCACCTAAGACTGCTACCCTCGGCGACGACTACAGTAGCGAGGATTTCACTCTGTAAATTTTCGCAAGTTTTAAGAAAATTAGTATTGACAAACCGACTCTCTGTTGGTATAATACTAATCGTGCGATACAAATGGTGGATATAGCTCAGCTGGTTAGAGTGCCAGGTTGTGGCCCTGGAGGTCGTCGGTTCGAACCCGATTATCCACCCCACGCTTTTCGCCGCCAACCTTTGCGGTCAGCGGCGATTTTTTTATAAAATTTAATACATTGGGGTGTCGTCAAGCGGTAAGACACAGCACTTTGACTGCTGCATTCGTAGGTTCGAATCCTGCCACCCCAGCCAAAAATTCCAAGGACTTTATGTTCTTGGAATTTTTACTTATTACCTCTTCACTGTTCACTCTTCACTAAAAAGTCCTTGGAATTTTGAAGTAATAGGTAATAGTGAAGAAGTTTGGCTTGATGATATTGTCTTATAAATCCTAATGTGTTATACTTAAGTCAGATTAAACATTCGAAGGAAATATATATGAAAACCAACTATCAACTAATACTTGACCAAAAAATTGAAGAAATAGTAAAATCCGATACCAAACCCACCCTGCTTCTCCACTGTTGTTGTGCACCTTGCTCCAGCTATGTTTTGGAGTATTTGCATAGATTTTTTAAAATTACACTGCATTTTTACAATCCCAATATTTCACCGCAAAAGGAATATGATTACCGCGCGGAGGAGTTGAAACGGCTATTAAAGGGAATGGGTTTAGAATCAGAAATTAACATTATTATTGATGAATATGACCCCTCGCCCTTTTTCCAAATTACAAAGGGACTTGAGAATTTGCCCGAGGGTAGAGAAAGATGCTTTAAATGCTATAGACTGAGATTAGAAGAAGCGGTAAAGAATGCTAAGGTTCTCGACTTTGACTACTTCACCACTACCCTTTCAATCAGTCCACACAAGAACGCGGAAAAGCTGAATGAAATCGGCGAGGAGTTGAGTGAACAATATGGTGTTAGTTATCTATACTCAGATTTCAAAAAGAAAAACGGATACAAGCGTTCTTGCGAACTATCCGTAAAATATAACCTATACCGCCAGGACTACTGCGGGTGTGTATATTCCAAAATTGAGGCAGAAAAAAGAAATAGTAAATAGCATGAAGTCACAGGATAACCTGTGACTTCTTTGTTTACTTAAATAAGTTCATATCAACATCAAAAACCTTCGTGCGACAGACTCTGTAATAAGGCAGGTCTCCAAAAGCATCCAATAATAGCGTAGGATTAACATTATCGGCTCCGCCTGCGGGGAGCGTTAATGTTAGTTTCAGCCCATCGTCATCAGCATCGAGGGTAAAGCTTTTGATTTTAGGAGCTAAATCAAGCTGAGATACCTTGCCCTTTTTCCCTGTTTTTTCAACCACTATTGAATCCTGCAAAAGAAAAGCAGTGAGCCTTTGGGGCAGGTCTTCGGGATACTCAGAAAAAGTGATTCTGAATTCTGCGAAACCAATTTTCCCCACCTTTAAAACTGCATCGCAAACCTCATAGGCTTGTATATATTCAGGCATTACTCGGTTAAGGGCGTCCTTAACCATATCATTTGTGAAGTTATCGTCAACAATGCGTATGTCCAGAATCTCGTATTCACTCTCAAAGCCTAAGGAAAGAGGTAAAGCAAACGTAAGGTATGGATGGGGATTAAAGCCCTCGGTATACCAGAAAGGAATTTTTGAAAGTCCAAGTATACGGGTCATGAATCGGTTCATATCAAGGTGGGATACGAATTTCAGCCTGTCCTTTTTATAAAGAAAAATTCTAACGTTTCTCAAAGCAGACACCCTCCCAATAACAATTTGCACCACAGGCGGCGCACTTCTCCCTGCAGTTTGGTGTGGTGGTCTCGCCGTGGGCTAATTTGTTTTCGCGAATTAAAAACTCCTTGCTGACAGCATAATCAAGATGCTCCCAGGGCATTATCTCGTCGTATTCCCTCTTTCTGTTAGCATAGAACGTGGGATCTAAGCCGAATTCTTCAAACGCCTGTATCCAGGTTTCAAATTTAAATTCCTCACTCCAGCTATCGAACTTACAACCGTTTTTCCAAGCCCACTCTAAAACATCACAAATTCTGCGGTCACCCCTCGCCAGAACACCCTCTAAAAAGCTGGTGGAAGAATCGTGCCAACTAAGACTGATTTTCTTGGTGGTAACAGAATCCAGCAGAAGCTTCTGCTTTTCTCTGATAGTATCTAAGGTATCTTGTGGCTCAAACTGGAAAGGAGTGAAAGGCTTGGGGACAAAGGAAGACACGCTTATAGAAACACTTACAGCCTTACCTTTCGGTCTTTCTTCAAGGTGGTAATAAGCGTCTACTATGCGCTGTCCAAGCTCTAAAATGCCCTTTAAATCCGCCTCGGTCTCGGTGGGTAGTCCCAACATGAAATACAATTTAACAGATGTATATCCACCCTTAAAGGCGGTGATACAGGTATTCATGATTTCATCCTCAGTGATGTTTTTGTTTATAACATCGCGGAGCCTTTGGGTACCAGCCTCGGGAGCAAAGGTAAGACCACTTTTTCTTACCGAGCTAATTTTCTGCAAAAGCTCGTCGGAGAAATTATCAATTCTCAAAGAGGGCAATGCGAGATTTATATGGCTTTCGTCGGTCCAGCTAAGGAGCGAATTAAGAAGCGGTTCTATTTCTCTGTAGTCACTGGTGCTTAAAGAGTTGAGGGAAATCTCGTTGTAGCCAGTCGTCTCGCAAAGGGACTTAGCCTGAGAGTTGATGGTGTCAACGCTTTTCTCTCTAACAGGGCGGTAGATATATCCTGCCTGACAAAATCTACAACCTCGAATACAACCGCGGAATATTTCCTGCACTGCACGGTCGTGCACAATTTCTATATAGGGCGTAACAAAGGTTTCGGGGTAGTGAACGCTATCCAAATCCTTTATGATTCTTTTCCTTATGGTTTTGGGTGCGCCCTGCTTTGGGGTAATGGCTGAAACAGTGCCGTCGGGATTATACGAAACATCATACAGCGAGGGCACATAAACGCCCTCTATTTTTGAAGCTTCTATAAGGAACTCCTGTTTGCTTCCTCCCGAAAGCTTGTACTTCTTATAGAGGTCGATTACCTCTAAATCCACCTCTTCGCCTTCTCCTAAGAAGAATATATCCACAAATTCGGCAATAGGTTCGGGGTTGCAGACACAAGGACCACCCGCAACCACCAGATTTTTAAGCTCTTTACGGTCACTGGACCGGATGGGAACACCGCCTAAGTCCAACATATTGAGAAGATTAGTATAGCTCATTTCATATTGCATTGTGAAGCCTATGATATCGAAATCATATAACGGGTCTCGACTCTCCAAGGAAAAAAGCGGAATATTATTCTCTCTCATAACCGCTTCGAAATCCACCCAAGGCGCAAAGACTCTTTCGCACCAGATATCCTCTCGGCTATTAAAGAGTGAATACAAAATCTTCATTCCAAGGTGGGACATACCAATCTCATAGGTATCCGGGAAGCAGAACGCAAAGCGCACATCTACCTCACTCTTATTCTTTATAACACTTCCCTGTTCTCCGCCTGTATATCTTCCGGGCTTTTGAACAGAAAGTAAAAGCTGTTCCAATCTTTCTTCGGTCATTACATTACCTCCAATGCACTGTATTTATTTTAATGCATTTGGAGTAAAGTTTCAACTCAAATCTTTTTAAATGACAAAATTAATAAATATATTCCCACCAGAAGCAATGTAATATTACTACGGGTAGCAACAAACAGCCCCACACCCAGCATAATTATTGCAACTATTGAAAGAGTAGAAATGATAGCAAAAATCTTAACGGCATTCTTAAACCCAAGGGAAAGCAATGCATAATACAGTACATCTCCCCCGTCCAACCCCTTTGCGGGCAGCATATTAAACGCAAACATCACAAGATTTGCCACACCAAAATACGCTGCAAGTTCCCAATTCGACAATACGCAAAAAGAAAGACATAAATTAGCAAAAGGACCTGAGACGGCTACTATCAGACTTTTTTTATAGTCCATCATACCTATTGTTGTTACTCTGACAGTTGACAGGGAAAACTCTATAATAGACACAGTAACTTTCAAGAATCTCATCATACAAAGATGCCCGAGTTCATGGAATACCACTGCCAATAAAGAGATTGACAACATTCCACTTCTGTCTATTAAAATCAATACTGCAAGTATTGACAGAAAGAAATAAGATACAGATACGTTAATTCCAAACAGACGAAAAGTAACCACCTATCAATCCCCTGTCAGATAATAGTCAGCTGTGATATTCACCGATACATAATTATCATAATAATATTTAATTTCTTTATAATAATCAGGCACAAAATATCTCATACACAGTATAAATATAGCTATCAGTATTACAAACACTAAGCGAAAAACAATAAATCCTATATTGTCGAATTTTTGTGGTTCCATTCCTTCTGTGAGTCGTTGTTCGGTTTCTGCGAAATTATTCATAGCAATCCTCCCTTTGTTGGAATATATGAAAAAATGGACAAAAATATACTGAGTACTAAATCAGTACTCAGTATTAAAATACATATAGATATTTTCAGCCGTCTTTTTGGAAATTCCTTTTACTGAAGCCAGTCTATCAGCCGATGCTTTTTTAATTGCAGATATAGTCTTAAACTCCTTTAAGAGCTTTTCAGCAGTTGCTTTACCAACTCCGTCGATATTGGTCAGCTCTGATGTCAGCATTGATTTAGAGCTTCTGCTTCGATGATAACCGATGGCAAATCGATGGACCTCCTCTTGTATGGTTGAAAGCAGGGTGAAAGCTGCGCGATTTGACTTAATGACTATTGTTCCGCCACTCGAAGCAATAGCATTTGTTTTGTGTTTGCCGTCCTTAACCATGCCAAAAACCGGAACATTTATGTTCAAACTTTTGAGTACAGATGTCACCGCACCCAACTGAGCATGTCCACCATCCAGCAAAATAAGGTCTGGGAGCCTTGAAAATCCCTCGTCTTCGCCCTTTAAATATTCATTAAATCTCCGCTCAACCACTTCTTGCATGGAGCGGCAGTCGTCTTGACCTAAGAAAGATTTAATCTTGAATTTTTTATATGCCGACTTAAAGGGTACTCCGTTCTTAAATACAACCATACCTGCAACATTTTCACTACCAGCGGTGTGGGAAATATCGTAGGATTCGATATAAACAGGAGGAGCATCTAAATCCAATAGCTTTGAAAGTTCGTCCAACGCCGCTACATCGTGACCCTTTCTGCCCATAGAATCGGCTAAATATTGCGAGGCATTGTTCCTGCACATTTCTATAAGCTGTTTTTGCTCACCAATCTTTGGTATAACAATCTCCGTCTTTCTGCCCATACGCTGAGAAAAATACTGGGTAAGCATTTCCATGTCATCACATGGCTCGTCCAACAAAATTCTTTTGGGGATTTCGTTGTCAGAAGAATAAAACTGCTTTAAGAATGAGCTACGCAGTGTAGGCAATGGCTCGGTTATATCAAGCAAAAATTGTTTGCGGTCGCAAAGTCTTGAATTTCTGAATATAAAAACTTCAATTGCCACTCGGGTTTCCCCAGAAACAAAGGCTATTACATCTTGATTTTCATAAGTTGAAAGCATAACCTTTTGCTTTTCGCTTATCTTTTCAATGGCGCGAATTCTGTCTCTAATTCTTGCCGCCTTTTCGAAATCCAAAGCCTCAGCGGCTGATTCCATTTCGTCGCGAAGCTGATTGAGATTAAACCGTGAGCCGCCTTTTATAAATTCGATAGCCTCATCCACAGTTGCTTTATATTCGCTCTGTTTTATTTTGCCACCGCAAGGAGCACTGCAAACTCCGATATGAAAGTTAAGACAGGGCCTTGACTTATTGAAATCCCTCGGAAATACCTTGTTGCATTTAGGTAGCTTAAAAATCTTCGAGGCTTCATTAACGGTTTGCTTAACCACCCAGCCAGAATTATATGGACCAAGATACTCAGCCTCATCATTTTCTAATTGCATTACACTGGATATTTTAGGCCAAGGACCCTTTGTAATCTTAATATAATGATACCCCTTATCGTCCTTAAGTAAAACATTGTATTTAGGCTGATGTTGTTTTATAAGAGAACATTCTAAGATTAAAGCCTCAAATTCACTGTCGCACACTATATATTCAAAGCGCTCCACGTTAGAGACCATCTGACGCACCTTGTCGGTATGATTGGTGGGACTGCCAAAATACTGACTAACGCGATTTTTTAGCATCTTTGCCTTGCCGATATAAATGATTTTATCGGATTTATCCCGCATTATATAAACCCCAGGTTTTGGGGGTAAATCCATTGCTTTTTTTCTAAGTTCACCGATTAAAGTGTTTTGCATACAGTCCCTCCTTTTTTATGAAAATTCCGCCTTTAAATTAAGGCTTTCGATTATTATATTCTTTATCTTAGACTCCTCAGTAACAGTAAGGCAATATTCACCTGCGCTACAGGTACCGTAGTGCTTAAACTCACCGTTATAATCGGCGGTTAGCTCCTCTCCCACGGTTGAATCCACCGCTTGAGAAACTACAATTGGAATTGGTGCTACAATATCTTCAGGAACTATATAATTGGCACCACCGTTTGATGCGGTCCAGATGCCGTTTTCCCAAGAAAAATCTATGGGTAAGGAGTTATTAATAGATCTGAACTGACTCGCTCCCAATCCCTTATATGAATAACTGTATTCATATACCCCACCGTCACAATCAATGCTGATTTGCGCGGTGAAAGGGTTGTCTTCAACAGTCACAGTTTTGGGTGGTTGATTACCACAAGAGCATAGCGACAGAATTAAAGACAAAATCAAGGGAATGAGCTTCAGCATAACTACCCCGCCTTAAACCTCGTATTCTTTGAAAAGTGAGGGTAATGCTTCTATGATATCTGTAGGAAGCATGGCACGCATGGATTTCTGAGAGGCAACCATATCACCTGCGGCGGCATGTATTTGAACACTGCATATTGCCGCATTTTCGGGGGACATCCCCTGAGCTAACAAAGAATTAATTATACCAGCCAGAACATCTCCGCTTCCTCCAACTGCCATTCCGGGATTACCCGCCATGCAAACATACATTTCCCCGTTTGGTAAAGCTACAATGGTGTTGGCGCCTTTTAGCACAACTATCTTGCTGAAACGGGTGCTGAAAGCATGGGCGGCTTTAAAGCGGTTGCGCTGGATATCCTCAACCGATGCACGCATGAGTCTCGCCATTTCCGCGGGATGGGGGGTTAAAATCATCGGCGCTTCACTTTTCAATAATATATCTATGTTTTTGGAAGCAATATTTATACCATCCGCATCCAGAACTGTTGGGATTTTAATGTTAGGAAGCAAGGTGTAAAGCAATTCCTTAGAACTTTTTGATTGTGATAACCCACAACCGATTAAAATAGAATCGGCGGTGGCGATAGATTTTATGATTTTGTCCAAAGAGTTAAGACCCACCGAGCCATCGTCTGTATCCTTACAGGGCAGGTATACGGCTTCGGGCAGATAGGTGGCAACCATTGGATAAACAGATTCAGGAAGCAGAGCCTTTACCAGTCCCGCACCGCTTCGAAGGGCTGCCTTTGCCGATAGCATTGCCGCCCCAGCCATACCATAAGAGCCACATAACTGCAAGGCGGTACCACCCATGCCCTTGTGGAAATTCTTAGTGCGTTTGGGCAGCGCCGATTCTACATAACTATTTTCAATAATTGTTATGTTGGAAGTCACACTATCCATTATACTTTTCGAAATTCCTATGCTGACTTTTACAAGTTTTCCGCAATAATCCGATGCAGGATACAGGACATGACAGGGCTTTACTGCAATGAATGTAATGGTTATGTCGGCATTTATACAGGCATTGGAAACATTACCGGTGTCACATTCGCAACCACTGGGTAAATCCAAGGAAATTTTTAAAGCTTTAGAACGATTGAATTTCTCAATCAACGCTGAAACACCATCGTCCACCATACCATGGAAACCAATTCCAAATATAGCATCTATCAGATAATCCGCACTGTGAATCTTAACGGCGACTTCAGGGTCGTTAGCTCCGTAAACCCTCACAGGATATGCAGAAAGCTTAGACAGTGTCTCCTTGGCACTTTCGGTTTTCGGCATACCCGACGCTAAAACAACACAAACACTGACACCCGCCTCATACAGTTTACGGGCAACAACAAAGCCATCTCCGCCATTGTTTCCGTTACCCGCAACTATTACCACACTTTTTTCTCTTAACTCAAATTTCTCTGTGATAACACCACAAGCCGCGGCACCTGCATTTTCCATCATGCGAAGTCCGCTAAAGCCCTCTTTAATGGCTCTGTTTTCTATTTCACGGACGCTGTCATTAAATAAAACATTCATTAGAAATCTCCTTTAATTTAAAAGCCGACGGTCTCCCGTCGGCCACATGTGTTACTTCCACCAGTCAGAAACAAGTGAACGCGGAATAAACAGCTTGATATGATTGATAAACCCATCATTGGGCGAGATAATTATATTGCATTTCCCTAACTCTTTAGTTGAGGTTGTGAAAACATAAGCATCATCTAAGTTGTCTGTGCATGTAAAGGTTTTAACCGCCTTGTTCTTGATTATATCAGAGGAATATTTCTTAACCTCCTCCACCTTGGAGCAATCGAAAGAAACCAATCGTTTCCTTGAGCTTTTGTTTATAATCTTATCTACATCCACAGAGCCGTTAGTGGCTATGTATTCAAACTCAATATTAAGCATTGAGTTTGCTTTATATGCAGCATAAATAATAGCGGCAGAAATAAGAATTATGAATGGTAATTTTAGTTGTAAAGCCACAAAGAAACTACCGAATGCTATAAGCAAGGCTAAAACCCATATCAAAGCTTTGCAAATATAGGTAGCAACGTTGGGTTTTACTTTGATAATTTGTTCTTTATATGAATCCATAATATCACCTGTCTGTATTATTTAAAACAATATCTTATTTTAATAGAATTATATCACGGGATGCCTCAGATTTCAAGGCTGACGCGCCATCCGTAACACTATTTTAACATTTCATAAAATTCCTGCAAATTGATAACCTTTACACCAAGACTTTCGGCTTTGGTCAATTTGCTTCCGGCGGCTTCTCCAGCCAGAACATAGGTGGTTTTCTTTGAAACGCTACCAGAGGTTTTGCCACCATGCTGTTCTATGATTTCCGAGGCTTCGTCTCGGGTAATTCCATCCAGAGTTCCTGTCAGTACAAAGGTCATGCCCTGGAAACGGTTGTCAATGGAATTGTCTGTGGACTCCATTTTTACTCCCTTTTCGCGGAATTTACCCATCAAAAGGGCGGTTTCGGGATGGGAGAAAAATTCACAGGCGCTCCTCGCCAAAATCTCACCAAACCCCTCGATGTCCATATACTGCTCATAGGTTGCGGCGAGAATATTATCTATACTACCGAATTGATCGCAAATCAGCTTTGATGCCTTGAGACCGATATGGCGTATACCCATAGCATAGACAAAGCGATAAAGCTCATTATCCTTTGATTTTGCAATAGCATTAACAATGTTTGTGGCGGACTTGTCCTTAAACTTTTCCAGCCCTAACAAATCCTCTTTTCTGATATCGTAAATATCCACAGGGGTTTTAATAATGCCGTTATCCACAAGGGTCTCCAGAATTGCAGGACCTAAGCCCTCAATATCCATAGCATCGCGGGATGTAAAGTGGATAAGATTGCGAAGAAGCTGAGCGGGACATGCGGGGTTTGTACACCTTAAAGCCGCCTCGTCATCAATTTTATGAACTTCAGCGCCGCACGAAGGACAAACACGGGGGAGCTCATACACAGGGTTTCCGCTTATATGACTCTTTACTCCCACAACCTCAGGGATTATATCTCCAGCTTTTCGAACAATGATAGTGTCACCGATACCTATTCCCTTTTCTTTTATAAAATCCTCGTTGTGGAGACTGGCTCTGCTGACGCTAGTTCCTGCCAATAGAACGGTATCAAAGACAGCAGTTGGGGTCAACGCGCCTGTTCTGCCCACGTTTATCTCAATATCTTTTAAAACGGTTTCTTTCTCTTCGGGTGGATATTTATAGGCTATTGCCCATTTAGGGAATTTAGAGGTGGAGCCGACTGCCTCGCGCATACTGAAGTCATCCACCTTAATAACCGCTCCGTCGATGTCAAAATTCAGTTCACCGCGAATATTACCGATTCTTTCTATCTCGGCTATGGCATCGTCTATTGTGTTACAACGGGTATAAAAAGGCAGAGTATTAAAACCAATATCTTTCAAATATTCCAGCGAATCAATGTGTGTGTTTAGCTGGGTGTCGCTTATTTGCTGAACATTAAATATAAAAATGTCCAGGTCTCTCGAAGCTGTGACCTTAGCATCCTTTTGGCGAAGTGAACCTGCCGCAGCATTTCTTGGGTTTTTAGGCAATTTAAGGTCGTTCAACTCCTGATATGCATAAAACCTTTCAAAGCTTTTGTGGGACATATATACCTCACCCCGCACCTCTAAAAGGCGGGAGTCGGTTTTTATGGTTTTGGGTACGGTCTTAATGGTGGCTAAATTTTCGGTAACATTCTCGCCTACATCACCGTCACCGCGGGTTGAGCCGATAGTAAACACACCGTTTTCATATTGGAGAGAAACCGAAAGTCCGTCGATTTTAGGCTCTACGGAATATACTGCATCAGGGAAAACATCTCTAACACGCCTATCAAAAGCTCTCAGCTCGTCATAGTTAAAGGCATCCTGTAGACTTTCCATCCTTACTTTATGTTCGACAGGGGAAAATTTTTCGCCAACCCTACCGCCGACATTTTTGGTTGGAGAATCGGAATGGGCGAATTTGGGATATTCTGCTTCTAATTTTAAGAGCTCACGCTGGAGCATATCATATTCCCTGTCACTGATTTCGGGAGCATCATTTTCATAGTAAAGCTTACTGTGATATTTAAGCTCCTCTGTCAGTTCATCGATTCGTTTTTTAACATCTTGGTTTGACATATCGGT
Organism: Acutalibacteraceae bacterium; assembly: GCA_045542355.1. Taxonomy (GTDB): domain Bacteria; phylum Bacillota; class Clostridia; order Oscillospirales; family Acutalibacteraceae; genus UMGS1532. The sequence continues at coordinate 42,727 of JAZQKX010000020.1, read as the reverse complement.
TATTCATCCTTTTTGGCGGATAATCCGTAGATACTTCCGTAAGCCGAGGGGATATCCCCTACTATAACAGATTCCGCCACAATATAATCATTTATTATTTTATCAAAATATTGGTCATTTATAATCATCAAGCAGAATTCGGTTACCACGTTCAGCTTGACGCTATGTAGAGTCTGATTGAGTCCTGCATCGGTAAATTCGCCATAAAGTTTTGAGCCTGTGCTACAGTACAAATCGAAATAAACCTTGATCTCAGGTCCTCGGTTTGAAAGCAAGGAGCTATTGAATATACTGCCAATTTGTACAACTGTTTCAAGATTTTTATTGCTGTCAAGTTCCTTATCAACCCTTGTTACAATTTCAGATTTTAGCTGATTAATCACAACAGAATTTGCCTGAACATAAGAAACTTCATCATTGCTCGTTACTGCGTGAATCAGGCTTTTATATGACAGCTCTTTTTCAGAAAGAACTTGGGATACCACAGCATTGATTTTATTATTAATAAGCTCCTCGGCATTTTTGATTGCCAGTGGCCCTATCACATCTGAAACCGTGGAGTCTATAAATATAGTCATCGAGATAACTAAAGATAAGAAAACGCAGAGCTTGATATTCCGACAGATTCGCCGATTTCGCTTTTTAAACATTTTTCTGCGGAATAACATCAATAATCACCCATTACATATTACTCAATCAGGGAATTATTGTTAATCAGGGATATACACAAATGAGGCAAAGGAAAACCTTTTGCCTCATTCGAAATTATTAGCCAATCATGGTTATTAATATACCTGCCGCAACTGCAGAGCCTATAACACCCGCAACATTTGGTCCCATTGCATGCATAAGCAAGAAGTTGCCGGGGTCAGCCTGCTGTCCAACCTTCTGAGAAACACGGGCTGCCATAGGAACTGCAGAAACACCTGCCGAGCCTATAAGGGGGTTAACCTTACCGCCTGTGAGGATATACATAAGCTTACCAAGAAGCACACCACCTGCAGTACCAAAGCAGAATGCGGCAAGACCCATTGCTACAATAACAAGGGTATCTATGGTAAGGAATGTTTTACCATTGGTAGTAGCGCCAACAGAGAGGCCTAAGAAAATGGTTATGATATTCATAAGCTCATTCTGGGCGGTTTTTGAGATTCTGTCAACAACACCCGACTCACGCATGAGGTTACCAAGCATAAGCATACCAACAAGAGTTGCAGCATCGGGAAGAAGCAAGGAAACGATTATAGTAACAAGAATCGGGAAAATGATTTTCTCGGTCTTTGAAACTGTGCGAAGCTGTTCCATTCTAACTTCGCGTTCTTTCTTGGTGGTAAGAAGCTTCATAATGGGCGGCTGGATAACAGGTATGAGAGCCATGTATGAATATGCCGCAACAGCTATGGGACCTAATTTATCGGGAGCCAACTGAGAAGTAACATATATTGCTGTAGGACCGTCGGCACCGCCTATAATACCGATAGAGGCAGCAACATTTGCAGGCATACCAAAAGCCAAAGCACCCACAAAAGCAATGAAAATACCCAACTGGGCGGCAGCACCTAAAATGAAGCTCTTAGGGTTGCTGATAAGGGGACCGAAATCGGTCATACAACCAATGCCTAAGAAGATAAGGGGCGGATAGATGCCCAATTTAACGCCGAGGTAAAGTATATCCAGAAGTCCGCCTTCGTGGAGAATCTGACCGAAATTAAGACCTTTTTCCAAATCGAAAAGCTCGGGGTGGTAGATTCCAGCAAAAGGAAGGTTAGCAAGGAGCATACCAAAAGCAATGGGAAGGAGCAATAACGGTTCAAACTGCTTTTTGATTGCAAGGTAAAGCAATCCACAGGAAACGATAACCATTATAAGATTAAGATGACCGCCATTTGAAAAATCAAAAAATCCGGCAAAGCCCGAATTAACTAATATTTCTTTTATTGTGTCTAAAAACGCACCCATTATGTCAGTCCCCTTTCTTAAAACGCTCTGGTGTTTTCAAACACACCAGCCGATGCCCAAGGAGACCTTGTGCCCTTTGATGCGGCAGGTCTTATTCTGCGGATAACAGGTTTAACACCAGTGTCGGAATAAATAGCATCAACAGCCGCCGCGATAACAGCGATGATCTCGTCATTATCTTCTTCAACAGTCACAACGGGTGCAACAGGAGTTATAGCAACAGGGTCTGCTTTTTTTACAGGTTTTTCCTTTTTAACACCCTTGATCCTGTCCATGATTCCACCGAATATGGTAATAACAACAACCAATAATACCAGCATTGCAAAAACTATCACGATGCCGCTGGCTGTTACTACTGATGCCTGATTCCAGTCGTAGCCATTGCCAATGGTACCGCTTTTGATCGCGGGTATTAAACTAAATAACGGATTTTCTAACATAATTTACCTCCGTGGAATATTTCAAATTAAGAATATTATATACCATTATTACCTATAAATCAACGATTTTTACTAAAATTTTTAAGCTTTGAAAGCGTAACCACCAACTGGTTTGATATATATGATCCACTTTTTATAGCTTCTTGTAAATCGCTAAGCATCATTATGTCATCGTGTTCTCGCGTAGCATATTTTAGTGGTAATCACACAAATGACATAAAATAAAGTATTACTGCGCTTTTGTCGTTAGTTCAAACAGATTTACTACCGAGAAATAACCTCAACAGTATCTCTGGCAATAACAAGCTCCTCGTCGGTTGGAATAACAAACACAGCAACTTTAGAATCGGGGGTAGAAATTCTGATTTCAGTGCCTCTCTGCTTGTTTATTTCGGTTTCGCAAGTAATGCCAAGGAAAGAAAGCTTATTGCAGATGTTCTCTCTGATTCTTGAATTATTCTCACCTAAACCACCGGTGAACACAATAGCATCTGCTCCACCCATAGCTGCGATGTAGGAGCCAACGAACTTAAGAATCTGATATTCCTGCATGGTGGTTGCAAGTTGTGCTCTGTAGTTGCCCTCTTCTGCTGCATTACATACGTCACGGCTATCATTAGAAATACCCGAAACTCCAAGGAGACCCGACTTCTTATTGCACATGTCGTTGATTTCAGCAAAGCTCATGTTCTCATTTTCACCAAGGAAAGTAAGAACTGAGGGGTCCATAGTTCCGCAACGGGTACCCATCATAAATCCATCGACCGGGGTAAAGCCCATGCTTGTATCAACACAAACACCGTTTTTAACAGCAGAAATAGAGCAACCGTTACCTAAATGACAGGTAACAATTTTAAGGTCTTTCATATCCTTGCCCATAAGCTCGGCGCAACGGTTGCTTACGAACTTATGAGAGGTACCGTGGAAGCCGTATTTTCTAATGCCGTATTTTTCATAATACTCATAAGGAATAGAGTAGGTATATGCGTAATCAGGAATTGAACTGTGGAAAGAGGTGTCGAACACCGCTACTTGAGGAACATCCTTACCTAAAACGTCGATACAGGCTTTGATACCCAATAGACCTGCGGGGTTATGAAGCGGGGCGAGAATGCTGAGCTCGTCGATGGTTTCCATAACCTTTTCGTTTATAAGGGTAGACTCTTTGAAAATCTGACCACCGTGAACTACTCTGTGGCCAACAGCAGAAATTTCATCCATGCTATCTATAACCTTAAGATCGCCGTTAGTTAATGCATCTAAAAGCACATTGAACGCCTCGATATGAGTGGGCATAGGTATTTCCTTTTTATAGGTTTCACCTTTAGCGCTATGCTTAATCTCACCAGATGTGCCTATTCTTTCGCAATTACCCTTAGCCAGAACTTCTCCGACTTCCATATCAATGAGCTGATATTTGAGGGATGAGCTACCCGCATTAATAACCAATACTTTCATAAATTGTCACCGTTTCCTTTAAAATTTATTGTTGAACAATGGTGAATAATATTGTATTATAATATTATAGATTGTTCAAACATTAACATACCTTTATATTTTACTACGGATTTCCTTATTTTTCAAGTCCAATGAGGTTATATTATGCAGATTTGTGGAATTATAGCTGAATTCAATCCGTTTCACAACGGACATCAATACATTATCAACAAATCAAAGACCGATGATAACTGTATTCTAAGCGTTATGAGCGGTAATTATGTCCAACGGGGTGAACCCGCATTGCTGTCAAAATTTACCCGAGCTGAGGCAGCGCTTAACTGTGGTGTGGATTTAGTCATAGAGCTTCCCTCGCCATGGTCCTGTTCCTGTGCCCAAAATTTTGCATACGGTGCTGTGTCTTTATTAAAAAACTGCAGTGTTGATAATCTTTTTTTTGGCAGCGAATCGGGTGATGTTGAGGTCTTGCAGTCGATAGCAAAAGTCGATAAAGAATTAGAATTAACCGATCAAGATCTAAAAAGCGGAAAGACCTATGCTAAAATCAGACAGGATAAGCTGACAAATATATTGGGGAGTTCTTTCCGAAAACACCTAAATGGATCTAACAACAATCTTGCGGTTGAGTACCTCAAAGCTATGTTGGATTTGAAATGCGACTTTATTACCAATACCATAAAACGTTTCGGAGCGGGGCATGATTCCCGCGAAACCACCCAAAATATATGCTCAGCCACTTATCTCAGAGAGATAATATGTAAAAACGGTGACTACGAAGCTTACCTTCCTGATGTGGTCTCAACACTTTATCGTGAATGTATAACAAACGGCAAATATATTGACTATACGCTGTATGAAAAATCTGTTGTTTCACACTTAAGAAGACTTGATGATTTTTCAGACCTTCCCGACATATCTGAGGGTATTGACAACAAGCTAAAAAAAGAACTAAAAACAGCTACCAGTCTCAATGATTTAGCTGAAGCAATCAAATCAAAAAGATATACATTAGCCAGAGTTCGCCGATTATTACTTTCGGCATATTTAGATTTAGATAATAGTTGGTTTTTAAAGGAAGTTCCCTACATCAATGTCCTTGGTTTTACAAAGAAAGGTGAGTTGGCCTTAAAGCAAATTGCAGAAGCCACAGATTTACCGATTATTGTTTCCTGCAAACCCAACAAAACTCTTGACGAAAAAACAAAGCTATTATTAAACAAAGAATGTATACGAAACGACGTATATATGTCGCTATTGAGAAATCCCTCACCCTGTGGGCTGGATTACACCAGAGGTTTAATTAAGAAATAGGAGCATGAATTTATGATTAAATTTTAATTCATCTCCTGTTTTGAACATTATGTTGGTCGCATACAAACAGACACGGTAATATTTAAAATGTTGTAAAGCTTAACATTGGTATGGAAATATTACCTCCGTTGTTAGCAGTAAGATTTTTATATAAGTTAGCTTAGAAAGGATGTCCTCAATGCCCGAAAACAAACAGCATAAGGTTTTTAAAGACAAAGAACTATTACACCGTTGCGCTACATATGGTTTGACGATTTTTCTTGTCGTTGCAGCTTCAATCACATTTTATTTTTTAATAGACCAGCCATCAGCCGTATTTGGCTTTATAAAAGAGATATTATCCATTCTCACACCAATTATTTCAGGGTTGATTATAGCCTTTCTTCTTAATCCTTTTATGCTCTTTTATGAAAAGATATTTAAAAAATTCATGGGTAAACGGATTAAGAACACTTTAAGATCTGAAAAGGTGTCTAAATATCTGAGCATAACCGCTTCTCTTATTTCAGGGATTTTAATAATAGCGGTTATATTTGCAATTATTATCCCAAACCTTATAACAAGCATATCGCAGCTAACTTCCGATCTTCCCAAAAAAGCTCAAAGCCTCTTTATATGGCTTGGGGATATAATTCCTTCTAACATTTTAATGATAGCAGAAGAAAAAGTCCTGAGCTACATAAACACCCTCCTGTCTGAGGATTTGCTTAAATCCTTTGACTTCGCGGCAGGCATCCTTACAACAGGCGTTATGGGTGTATACAATGCATTCATAAACATTGTGGTTGGTGTAATAGTTTCTTTCTATGTGTTAGCAAGTAAAGACTATTTCAAACGTATATTTCAGAAGATTCTCTGCGTGATTTTCAAGAAAAATACAGTTCTGGAAATTGTAGAAATTTCAAAAGAAAGCCATCGCATTTTCACCAACTTTATTGTGGGAAAATTAATTGACTCCCTGATTATTGGTATTCTTTGTTTTATAATAATGTCAATCACGGGTCTTCCCTACGCTCTGCTGATAAGCTTTATTGTTGGTGTAACAAACGTAATTCCTTTCTTCGGTCCCTTTATCGGTGCCATTCCCTCGGCATTCCTCATACTTCTTGATACACCAATTAAATCCTTGTATTTTATTATATTTATAATTTTGCTTCAGCAATTCGATGGCAATATATTGGGCCCCCGAATTTTAAAGGATTCATTGGGTATTTCCTCGTTCTGGGTTGTATTTTCAATTATGCTGTTCGGCGGACTGTTCGGAGTATTTGGTATGATAATCGGCGCTCCCCTATTTGCTATAATCTACAATATTATAGGAAGATTTGTTAACAAACGTCTTGCGGCTAAAGGCTACCCCTCAGAGGACTCAGAATATATAGATGTTAGCAAAACTTTAAAATAAACATCTAAGGCTCTCGGTAAAATAACCGAGAGCCTTAAATTATGTATTATCAATGTATTGCTTCAAAATTAGCGGAAGGTAAGGTGTATATTATCTTCTCCTCACTATCTACTACACTTACAGGTGCGGTGTATGTGTTTGACATAAACTCCTCAAAGAACCTACCGCCCTCGATAGGATTCCCAATGAGAATATGACAAGGGTTAATTTTATTTATGTGAAAACCAAGGCTTTGAGCAGCATTTTCGCTGTACACTATATCTATATTGCATTTTGATTTTTTAGAAAGTGCATTAAGATTTTTAAGAGCTGTGCTTTTTTCCTTTGCATTTCCCTCTTTATTAAGAACAGTCACTACCCGTAATGGGCGACCTAATTTTTCGGCTAATTCCTTACCCCTGTTGATAAGCTTTTCACAGCTAAGCTGGGCGGTAACGCACACGAGTACAGGTTCTAGATTATTCATCCATATTACCTCCTGAATTAAATATACTATAAATTTTGGAAGTTTTTATATAATAAGTGTTAAAAATTTATAAATTTAATTTATTTTACTATTCAAATAGGTACTTGAATTTTTGTCAAAAAATGTTATAATTAGGTAAAATAAAGCACGGGAGGTCGAAAGATGAAAGACACAGGAGTATATCGTGCCGTTGATGAATTCGGTAGATTTGTCATACCCAAAGAGCTAAGAAGTGTAATTGGCATTGAAGACGACAAGGATTCAGCAGACCTGTATCTTATTGGTGACAAGCTTTACTGTATAAAGCACGGCACAGTTAAAAACGAGGTTTATATTTCGCGAAAAATCGACCGACTTGGAAGAATCGTTATACCAAGAGGTATTTTAAAAACCTTGAATTTCGACATAAACACCGACAGGTTTCATATCTTCACTGAGGGACAAAAGGTTGTGCTCGTGCGTAAACCATGCGGATGTGTGTTTTGCGGAAAAACAACAAACACCGAAGAATATTCAGGCAGACTTGTTTGCAAAAGCTGTCTTGATATTCTTAAAAACATGTAACAGTCAAACCAAAAGCTATCGGCTTGAAATCCGATAGCTTTTTTCTTATCTAATTAATTATTATTAGTTTTTACCTTTGCTTATTCCTCAGATTTTGATGGAACGACTGCAATTGAAAGATCGAGAAGCTGTTGCTCATCAACCTCAGCAGGTGCGCCACTCATAAGCTCTCCGGAATTGGCAACCTTTGGGAATGCGATAACCTCTCGTAAAGATTCACAACCCAGCATCAGCATACACAATCTATCGAGACCTATACCCATACCGCCATGAGGAGGAGCTCCGTATTTGAAAGCATCGATAAGGAAACCAAACTTTTCATTTGCTTCCTCATCACTCATGCCGAGAGCCGAGAACATTTTGTTCTGGAGCGCGGGGTCAGTAATTCTTATCGAACCGCTGGAAAGCTCAACACCATTCAGCACTAAATCGTAACACTTAGCGAAAACTTTTTCAGGCGCTGAATCAAGATACTGAATACTGTCATCCATAGGCGAAGTGAAAGGATGGTGCATTGCAACATATGAGCCTGTTTCTTCATCGTATTCAAAGAATGGGAATTCAGTAATCCAAAGAAAGTTCCACTTATTCTCAGGAATAATATCCAGCTTCTTTGCCACCTCCAAACGGAGAGCGCCCAACACCGAAAGAGTGAGGCTCTTTTTGTCGGCAATAAAGAATACAACGTCGCCCTTTTCGGCGCCAGTCAATGCGTAGATGCCGTTCATTTCTTCCTCGGTCATAAACTTAGCAAAGGAACAGGTTGGGGTATCCTCTACCCATCTGATATAGCCGAGACCCTTAGCACCTATGCCTTTTACCATTTCGGTAAGCTTATCGATTTCCTTGCGTGTAAGAACAGAAGCTCCGTTTTTAGCGGTTATTGCGCGAACTGTTCCACCGTTTGCAATAGCCCCTGAGAATACCGAGAATCCGCAATCCTTAACTGCATCTGACACATCAACAATTTTCATATCGAAACGAGTGTCGGGCTTATCTGAGCCGTATTGCTCCATCGCATCCACATATCTCATGCGAGGCAACGGTGTGGGAATATCAATGTTCATAACCTCTTTAAAGAGACGAACTATAAAGCCCTCATTACAGGAAAGCACGTCCTCCATATCAACGAAAGACATTTCAAGGTCAATCTGAGTAAACTCAGGTTGGCGGTCTGCACGTAGGTCCTCGTCGCGGAAGCAACGGGCAATCTGCATATATCGGTCTACACCAGACACCATAAGCAACTGTTTGTACATCTGGGGAGACTGAGGAAGGGCGAAGAATTTACCCTCATGTATGCGGGATGGTACAAGATAGTCTCTCGCACCCTCGGGGGTAGACTTAATGAGAACAGGAGTTTCTACCTCGATGAAGCCTTGCTCGTCATAGTAATCCCGTGCTACCTTAACAATCTTATGACGAAGCAAAAGATTATTCTGCAGACTGGGTCTTCTTAAATCCAGATAGCGGTATTTAAGACGAAGTTCCTCTTTTGCGCCTGTTGAATCAAGAATTTCAAAGGGCGGAGTTTCTGCCTTGCCCAACACCCTTAAATCGGTAACAAATATTTCAATCTTACCTGTGGGAATTTCGTTGTTTTCGGCAGAGCGATGACGTACCACACCCTTTGCCATCAATACAAATTCGGAACGAACAACAAAGGCTTTATCGAAAATTTCTTTATCGGTATTATCGTCAAAAGCCAACTGGATAATACCGGTTCTGTCTCTCAAATCAATGAAAATAAGCTGACCTAAGTCTCTCTGCTTTTGAACCCATCCGCAAACGACAACCTCCTGCTCCTCATTATCGGTTGTGAGGGTGCCGCAATAGTGGGTTCTTTTTAAGCCATTCATTGTATCTAACATAAAAGTCACCAATCCTTGTGGATATAAAATATTTATTCTTTATTCTGTAGAAAATCCACAGAATCCGCCAAATCCTCAAAAGCAGAATCAAGCTTGTTTTTATAGACTGCCTCAACCAGACCGTCAGGCAGGGATACCTCAATTTTTTCCCAAGTTTCTGTATTACTAAGGGTTGCCTTTTTTGAGTTCAACTCATCATCACCGATAACAATACTGAAGTTAGCGCCGATTTTATTGGCATATTTCATCTGCGCCTTAACACTTCTACCAGCCAAATCAACCTCGGCGGAGAAGCCCTCTGCTCTCAGCATAGATGCAAGTTTTGTGGCATAAACACCGGCGTTATCACCCATAGAGGCAATATATACATCGCACTTCTCAGGCTCAGGAAATTCTATTCCCTGATTTTCCATAACCATAAGAAGTCTTTCGATACCCATGGCGAAGCCTAAAGATGGAGTGAACTGACCTCCCATCTGAGAAACGAGTCCGTCGTATCTTCCGCCTCCGCAAACAGTTGACTGGGCGCCGATAGAGCCTGATACAAACTCGAACACAGTGCGAGTGTAATAATCAAGTCCTCTTACAATCTTTGGATTAATAGTAAAGGGAATCTCAGCCGCATCGAGGTGGCGTTTAACAGCCTCAAAATGTTCCTTGCACTCGTCACAAAGGAACTCCAGCATAACGGGAGCGTCCTTGCAGATTTCACCGCAAACAGGTGATTTACAGTCAAATATACGCATTGGGTTTCTATCCAGTCTTTCAGCACAGGTACCGCAAAGCTCCGAGAGATGCTCATTGAAGTAGTTCTTTAATGCGGTATTAAATCTGGCACGGCACTCGGGACAGCCAATGGAATTTATCTCTAAGGAAATATCCTTTATACCCAAACGGTTGAGTATACTGTTCGCCAAAAGAATTATTTCAGCGTCAGCCGCAGGTGAAGCGGCGCCGAAACACTCAACGCCAAACTGATGGAACTCACGCAATCTACCAGCTTGTGGCTTTTCATATCTGAAACAAGGACCAATATAACAGGTCTTTGCAGGGAGAGCGCTGTTAATAACTCCATGCTCTATAACCGAGCGCACAGTACCAGCTGTCATTTCGGGACGTAGGGTTATTGAGCGGTTACCCTTATCTAAAAAGGTGTACATCTCCTTTTGCACAACATCTGTGGTATCACCTACACTGCGTGAGAAAACCTCCGTATGTTCAAATATAGGGGTGCGTACCTCACGGAATCCAAACAAAGACGCAGTTTCCAGCATAGCTTTTTCTACATATTGCCATTTATAGGATGCTTCGGGCAATACATCAGCAGTACCGCGAGGAGCTTTATTAATTTCTGCCATAATCAATCTTCCAATCAAAAGTATTTCACAAGTATAGGGCGGCAACACACCGCCCTATTATAGTTATATCTTGTCAGCCCTGACAATGTCGCGCCAATCAAGGTCTCCTCTTTCGAGACCATGGATAAGCATTTCAGCGGCGGCGATGTTGGTTGCTACAGGGATATTATGTACATCACAGAGCCTTAATATTGACATTTCATCGGGTTCGTGTGGCTTAGGATTAAGAGGATCTCTGAACAAAAGAACTAAATCTATCTCATCGCAACCAATTCTTGCAGCTATTTGCTGTGCTCCGCCCTGATCACCACTTAAAAACTTGATAACCTCCAAACCTGTTGCCTCAGAAATGAGCTTACCAGTGGTGCCTGTTGCCAACAGATTGTGACGGCTAAGAACTCCGCAATAAGCGATACAAAACTGTACCATCAATTCTTTTTTTGCATCATGTGCTATCAATGCAATGTTCATTATATCACTCCTAAGATAAATTACAAATTGTTCAGTGATGGCAAGGGAACATTCTTTCCCTCTAATCTGTCTGCAATTCTGGAAAAGGCCTTATACGCATAGCTTTTTGTATATAGCTTACCCTCCAGACTGAGTATGCCAAGAGAAGTATCCAGAGGAACGATACCCTTGAGCATAAGTCCTGACTTGTCAATTATTTCGTCCAAGGTGAGATTCGGGTTTTTCTTTAAAACAAAATAATCAAACTTATTGATGATGAGATATTTATGCCTAATTCCCGCTTCCTCAAGCATATTGTATAAAACCGATGCGCTTCTACAGCCAATCATATCAAGAGACTCAACAATCAAAACATCTGCAAAAGGCGGGATTGCTTTATAGAAAACAGGGTCAATACCCGCGGGACAATCCACCAATACATTGTCGTATATGTCGGTCATTTTATAAAGGAACTTGCCAAAATCAGTTTTACTGAAAGCGTTGATTTCACTTGGCGCAGCGATTAAATCAATCTTATCATTGACCTTCAGCACAACATCTTCAAGCTCTTTATTGTAGTTAAGAATGTCGCTCAAATCGAAAACCAACTTATCACTGACTCCCAGCATAAGGTCAAGACACCGCAAACCCTCATCAATATCAATCAGTAAAACCCTGCGTCCCCGTTTTGAAAGGGCTGTGGCTAAACCAATAGAGCAGGTAGATTTACCTGAGCCACCCTTTCCCGAAGCAATAACTGTTAAAAGTCCCAATAGGGTTACCTCCAAAATTGTATAGTTAATTATAGCATAGCTTTAAAAAAATGTAAAGTTACTTATTGCAAAATTTTATCAAGAGAGGGATCATTTTCCTTGCCGTATTGCTTTAAAAAGTACTCGTCAAATATTTCTTTAACAAGAGATGCGCTGACATAGCTCTTCAATCCGTGTTCGATGACAACCGAAACTGTAATTTCGGGAGAATCAAAGGGGGCAAATGCAACGAACACACTATGGTCACCGCCCGCGTTTTCCGCAGTACCGCTCTTACCACCGACTTTGATGTCGTAATCATCGAATATTGAGCTACCTGTACCCTCTGTTGTAACTGAAAGCATACCCTCTTTTACCGTGGAGAAGACAGATTTGCTAAAATCAATTTTATTAAGAATAGTAGGCTCGTATTCGTATACAGTCTTGGTTAATGAATAATTCATTACTTTTTTTAAGAGACTTGCTTTGTATCTCACCCCATTGTTAGCAATAGTGGAAGTATACATACACAGCTGTAACGGTGAAAACATATTGTCTGACTGACCGATAGCCGCCTGAAGTGTCATACCGGGAGACCAGGTTGAGCCGATGCTTTCGGAATAATCTGAACCTGCAAGGACACCTGTACTCTCGGGAATTTCCACCCCTGTGCTACTGCCAAGTCCATATTGCAGACAGTATTTATTCATATCGGTTATGCCTATTCTTCTGCCTAATTCATAGAAATAGCAGTTACAGGAAACCGAAAGCGCACTTGTAAGATTTACATCTTTATGATAGCCCATGCAAACCGGTTGGTAGTCATCGAAATATCTATATACACTGCTACAATATAGGGTTTCTGATGCGGTGATTTTATTGAGCTGGAGACCTATCGTAGCAATGGCTGGTTTAAAGGTAGAGCCCGGGGGATAAACACCTTGGAATGCACGATTTAAAAGCGGCATATCCTCATCTGCAACCAGCTTATCATATTCTTTCTCGTATTGCTCCATGGTATAACTGGGATAGTTTGCGGCGGTGAGAATGTTACCGGTCTTTACATTTGCAACCACCACCGAGCCACTTGTGATTTCACTATTCTTGCTATTAAGCTCCTTGATAAGCTTTTCAAGGCTGTTCTGAGCAACAAGCTGAAGGGTCTTATCCAACGAGAGGATAAGGGTGTTTCCTGCAACGGCCTCTTTGGTAATTTCAGAAGATATGATATTACCTGTGCTATCCAGCTTGTAGGTAACCTCTCCATCCTTACCTCTTAAAAACTCCTCATAGGCATATTCTATTCCGCTGATACCAACAGTATCGTTATAAGAATAGCCTTTTTTCTTATAGTCCTCCCACTCCTCAGCTCTTATCGAGCCAACGCTTCCGATTATATGAGTGGCAATATTGCCGTCCATATATTCTCTCATGGGAACTGTTGTAACCTCAACCCCCTGAAACTCACTTTTAGTTTCATAGATGGCGGTCATAATCTCGTCTCCTACATCCTCTGCAAAGGTGTAGGGCAAGGAAACAGAAAAATCTTTTAACTCCATGGTGTATCTAACACCCATTATGGTACGCTGAAGTTCCCTATCAACTCCCTCTAATTCATACCGCTTTACCATACTGTCAAAACAGTTTTCGGCGGTGGCGTAGCTATTGAGTCCCAACTTAGATTTCAGGGTAACAACTTCGCTATCTTCACCATCGAATGCAACCGAGTTAAGTTTTATGGGAAGCTCGTCTATCCATTCAACACCCTTTTGCTTTAAATAACCCGTTAAAATGCTTATGGTATTATTGATATTATCCATATCAATGTAGGCGCGGTTGAAGGTGATATTATATCCATCTCGGTTTACCGCTATTGGTCTGCCGTAGGTGTCGAGTATTTCACCGCGGGGCGCTTTAATTACAGTGGTTCTTCTTGTTATACCATTCGCCTGTGCAAGATAAAAATCTCGGTCGGTAATCTGAAGTTGAAAAACACGTGAGCTGAACGCAACTATTACAGCGACTAATATAAGCGACAAAACAACAGTTCGTTTGTCTGCTTTTTTCTTGCTTCTCATTGTTTTGTCACCTACCTTTTAAAAAATTATTAGTTTGGAAGCATCTTTTTTCTTATGCCGATAATAAGCTTCATTCCCCAATACAGAGGAATAGAAGCAACCACAGTAAGAAATACCAACTTTATATAGTATTGCGAAAGATACTGGGATTCAAATCCGTTTATGCACCAATATCCGAAATAATAAACAAGAGCGGAGCCTAAAGTGAGTATAAGTGAAGCTCGAAAATTATTATTAATAATTTTGGTGATGAGTACACCGCTAATATATCCCATAAGCATTAGAACAATTGAATTATAGCATATAGTATTAGCGCTAACAGCATCAACAACGCTTCCTAACACCAAACCGAATATTGCTCCAATCTTATCATCCCAATACATTCCGCAAAAGATTGCCGCAGGTAACATCAACTGAGGAAAGCTACCTGCCGACTCATGAGAGATACCGTCGGTATACTGAATGATGTATATAAAAAAGAAAATAAACCCGAAAACTATAAGCAAGGGATAATCGTAGCTGTTTCTCTGCTTCATCTTAATCCCTGCTTTCGTTTATGGAGCCTTGCCCGTCGAAATAGGTAATTACCATTACATCCCTAAGGTCAAGAATATCCGCGGCGCAATCGATAGTTGCAGTAATAGAGGTTTGATTTTCGTCGGAGGAAATGCTGTTTATAGTGCCGACTACCAAGCCTTCTGGGAAAATTCCACCGCCAGCAGTAACTATAATGTCATTAAGAGCTACCGTACAGCTTCTGGGGAGGTTGTGAAACTTTGACTGTCCGTTTGATGAAATGCTTGAGTCTCCGGTTACTATTCCCACGTCAGAAGTTCTATAGTCAACACAACCCACGTTCATATCGTCGCTAAGAATTGTGGTTACCTTTGAATAGCTGGGGCCTACCTCGGATATGTATCCCACTAATCCCGAAGCAGTTATAACAGGGTCCTTGGCAGAAATACCATTAACCGAACCTTTATTTATGGTGAACATATATCCCGAGTCGCCCTTATCTCTTGAAATTAGGGTCGCGGGTTGGAACATGAAGTCATCATGTTTCTCCTTGATGTCGTAAAATTCTTTTAAAAACTCATTCTCTTTTTTGAGTTCATCGTATTCAACAACCTGAGAAGTAAGCTCGTCTACCCTGATTTGCAGTTTATTGTTTTCCTCCAGCAGAGCCTCGCTCTCGTTAAGCTTAATCCTGAAATCCTCAATTTCATTGCTGATATAGGTGGCTAACGAGCGAAAAGGTTGAGCAATAGCTCCTAATATACTGGCATGAGGCGCAATGGTACCGCCGACTATTCTCACAATAATGGAAACAATCAGCAACCCTGCAGTTATGCCGCATATAATTTTAAACCGTCTGCTTCTAAAGAAAAAACGCATTTTATAACACCTTTATCTATATCTTTTACTTTTTCTTGTGGCATAAGTGTCGAAAGAAGTGGCGTTGTCTAACCATTTTGATGTGCCGAGAACAACACAATCCAGTGGATTATCCGCTACAGTTACGAATATGCCAGTTTCCTGAGAAATAAGCTGGTCAATGCCGCGAAGCAAAGCACCGCCACCTGTTAACATTATGCCTCTGTCGATAATATCGGCGGCAAGTTCGGGCGGAGTCTTTTCCAAGGTGGAGCGAATTGCATCCACTATTTGCATAACTGTGTCGGAAATTGCCTCACGTACCTCTTCAGAGCTAATCTCGATGTTCTTGGGCAGTCCGTCAAGAAGATTTCTTCCTCGCACCTCGATGGTCTGCTCTCCCTCATAAGGGAGCACAGAACCGATATTAATTTTAATATCCTCGGCTGTTCTCTCGCCGATTAACATATTGTGTTTCTTGCGGACAAAGTTGATAATGGCTTCGTCCAAATCATCACCTGCAACACGAACGGATTGGGCGGTAACGATATCTCCCAGGGCAATAACAGCAACCTCAGAGGTACCTCCGCCGATGTCAACAATCATGCTACCCTTTGCATCTTCAATATCGATACCGGCGCCTAAAGCAGCTGCCATAGGCTCTTCAATTAAATCGGTATCCACAGACCCTGCCATTCTTGCGGCATCGTAAACAGCTCTGCTTTCAACCTCGGTAACACCTGCGGGAATGCAAATCAGAACTCTGGCACGGGAGAACACAGAGCCTCTCAGCGCCTGTCTGATGAATCTCTTAAGCATTGCGGCTGTAACGTGGAAGTCTGCGATAACACCATCCTTTAGGGGGCGAACAGCAACTATAGCTCCTGGTGTACGTCCTATCATTTCCTTGGCTTCCTTACCCACAGCCTTAACCGCATCGTTTCTTACGTCGTAAGCCACAACAGACGGCTCTCTCATAACAATCCCCTTATTTTTAATGCATACAAGGGTATTGGCAGTGCCCAAATCTATGCCTATATCTCTTGAGAACATATATTTCCCTCCAAATTAAATTTCTTTAAAACCTCATATAACTTATTAGCTGGTAAACCCATTACCGCATAATAGTCGCCATTTATGGATTTTACAAATCTACATCCAAGTCCTTGGATGCCGTAAGCTCCCGCCTTGTCCATCGGCTCACCTGAGGCTACATACCGTTCTATTTCCTCCTGGGATAATTCTCCGAAGGTTACATCTGTTTCTACGGTGAAGCTTTCGATAAGACTCATTGACGCAACACAAACACCCGTATAAACCTTGTGTGTATTGCCCGATAGGGCGCAGAGCATGTCCTTTGCATCCTCCTCATTTTGAGGCTTACCCAACACACTGCCATCCAGTACCACTATGGTGTCTGAGCCGATGATTGTGTCGGCTTTATTATGCTTTAAAGAAGTCTCAGCCTTAACCCGAGCTAAATGCTCTGCGATTTGTGCTACAGGCATATTATCAGGGACCGATTCATCTGCATTTGTTTTCTCAGTTTTAAACTCGAAGCCGAGCTTTTCAAGAATCTCTTTACGGCGAGGAGATCCAGAAGCCAGAATCAACATTTTAAGACTCCTTTAGTATTAACTGATTTTATATAATTTTACATAATATTATACCAAATATTCGACTATGTTACAAGGGTTATTTACATAATAATATAAAAAATTTAGGTGACTGCGCAAAATGATGTGCAATCACCCCGAATTATACGCCAATAAGTGTATAGGTTACCATTGAGAACAAACAGAACAATCCGACAAGAGAATATATAATCGATAAATATGCTACCCTTCCCCTGCCGTTTCCTGCTTTCTGCCGCTCAACCGATTTGCCGATATATATACTGCCAACCAATATAAGCGGAGAGGCATATCTAATGTTTTGAGTGCATGTGAACGGAAAAGAAATGCAAAAATAATAGTACATCACAAAAATCACAATAAACAAGCCCAGTAGAAACCAGTCGGTAAGCTCAAGTTTGCACTTAGAACTTATCAGGAAATACAGCATATAGGCAAATCCGATTAACGCAAGAGCCGTGCCCAGCCAAAAGAGTGCCGTTCCAGAAATCGAAATCTGAGGATAGGTACTGTCATTTATGCTTTCACCAAACATTGCGGTTTTAAGGAGTCCCACCGTTGGATTATATTCATAATAGGGGTTACCCCACATATCGAATACGCTTTGGAACTGATGCCAACCGAAATCAAAAAGTCGAGTGGACACCGAATGAAAACCGATATACTGAGGGTTGTCAAACTCCAAAAGCGGTATATAATTGGGTGGTACAGAATATAGAATATAATTTCTGATGCTCCACCAAAGACCCAAGGGCACACAAACAATAGCAAACACAGAATACTGCTTAATATAAAAGCTTAGTTTGTTTCGTTTAGCTTTTAAATCTTCAATCAGGGAATATAAAAAAACAAAAGCTACGGCGGGAGCAACCATCCAAGCGGAAAGCTTTGTCATCATTCCCAGACCTATACAAAGGGCGATTACGATTATATTACAAAGGGTTTTATTTTTATACCAACGGATAGTATAAAGAATCGCCGCCAGTTGAAAGGTTAGCGAAAGCAGGTCGTTGTTTATACTTCCCGCAAAAATAATAAATGTAGGGTGAAAAGCTATGACGGCAAATGATGCCAAGGCAGCGCCACCCTTGATACCCAGTTCTCTGATTATGCGGTAGGATATAAGCATACAAAGTGATGAATAAAACAGCGTAAGGCTCTGCAAACCCTCTAATGCAAGGTTATATTCCACACCCAAAGCGGAGAAAAACTTCAAGAATACTGCGCTAATTACGTGATGAAGCGGAGGGTGATAAAACTGCCACACTTCCCGTACATCGAAATCGGGAAGTCTCAGCTCACTATAAAGATATTCAATATACCCCGAGTGACCATGTCCACTGCCGAAAACCTCCACATCGTGCTGACGTTCCATGCATCCTGTATAGAGGATATATTGCAGTCGCAAGATAAATCCCGCAAAGAAGAGTAAAAGCACCATGTTTCTTTGATTAAGATTGCCTTTAAAATAAAGCAAAATTCCAGTAACTACAATAAGAGAAAATCCGATTATCGATACAATCGTCCAACTGATTTCCATGATTACCAGCAAAAAAGAAAATGCGCAAAACACCCCTATGAATAGAATGGGGTGTTTTGAAAAACAGTCAATAAAATTATCAATTAGCTCGGTCGTATTCCGCTTTTGCAATTTGGCACTACCTTTACTTTTTTTCGTGGTATTCTTTTTCTGTGTTAACATTCCAAACTAAGGATTTGTCATGCTCCTTACCGGTGAGTATGTCTACAGTCCTCATAGCGGTTAGCATTGAGTGATCCATATTATTGTACCTGTGCTGACCGTTTCTGCCTACGGGATAAAGATTGCTGATTCCGTTAAGATAATCAATTACCTTATCGATCTGGCTATAGGTATCAAAATATGCAGGATAAGCCTTCTTGATGCGTTCACAATGATAGTCCAATATATCCGATTTCTTAGCAATTCCCATGGTCTCAAGCTCGCCCGCTACAAAGTCCAGTAGTTCACTGTCGGAAAGAGACCAGAAATCATCATTCTCCTTACAGAAGTATTCCAAGCCGACCCACACTGTGTTTTCAGGGTCCTCTACCATGTAGGGCGACCAGTTGTTGAATATCTGGATTCGTCCCATTTTCACGTTTCTGTCCTGAACATAAATCCAGCAATCGGGGACGATGTTACCAAGAGTTTTAATCTTGGTTTTATTCTTCAGGTTAAGCTTATTAACAAGAACACCCACTGTCACAAAATCCCGATATGGCAAATTCTCTGCTATGAAGTTGATTTCTCGGTCCGGTCTATCACCTTTTATACCGCATACAAGGTCCTTTACAGGCATAGAGGAAATATAGATATCTCCCTGCACCTTGAATTTCTTACCCTCGGTCTCGCAGACGATATAGTCAATTTTATCCTCAACCTTATTGAGGCTCAGCACCTTGCAATTCTTGAGAATTCTTCCGCCCATATATTCAATGTCTTTAGCCACTTCTTCCCAAAGCTGACCTGGGCCATATTTAGGATACCAGAATTCTTCTATAAGCGAGGTTTCGGAGTTTTTATTGCTTTTGCCTCCGAATATCTTTTTGAAGATGTCCTTGAAAAGAGCAGAAATTGAAAGCCCTTTTACACGCTGGGCACCCCAGTCTGCCGAGATTTCACTGGGATGTCTTCCCCAAAGTTTTTCGGTATAATCCTCGAAAAACATGCTGTAGAGCACCTTTCCAAAACGGTTAATATAAAAGTCCTCCAAGGAGTCTTCGGGAAGCTTACTGATGGCGGAACGAAGATATGAAAAACCAGCGCAAATGGTTGTGAATAACCCCATGTTGGAAAAGGTTGAGGGTTTCATGCTGATGGGATAATCGAAGAATTTGTTGTTGTAGTAGATTCGGGATACTCTATTGCGCACAAGCATAATGCGGTCTTCAAACTGAGGATCGGGACCGTTTGGAGACAAGTTTTTTTCGCGTTTTAAAGCAATATCATCAAAGGAGGGTTTGCCTTGAAGCGGCATTCTTTCCTTCCACCAATTCATGACCTCGTCGCTCTTTGAGAAGAAACGATGTCCTCCGATATCCATACGGTTGCCGTTGTGCCTTACGGTTTTGGAAATGCCGCCTATGCTATCGGTCTCCTCCAAAACAACCACATCGAAATCGGTACCGTTTTTTAAAAGTTCAAATGCGGCGGTAAGTCCTGCGGGACCTGCGCCTATAATAACAACTCTGTTCATATATTAAACTCCATGGTATTATTTATTATATTCTAACACACAAACTCAGCTATTTCAATCGGTATTAAAAGAGTAATATTAAAAATAATATAAATTTTTGTTGAATGGTCGAGAAAAGCGTGATATAATGATTTTATAAAAGGTATTTTAACGGAGGTTTTACATGGCTAAGGTAGGGTTTAGACGAGAACTTTTGGGCTTCAATCGCGAAGATGTTATTGAATACATCAAAAAAATGCAGAAAAGCAATTCCGAAAAGGAAACCCAGCTTGTTAATAATATTGACGAGCTTAATCGTCGTAATGCAGAGCTTATTGATGAATTAAAACAAATACCCCAGCTCGAGGCAAGTCTCAGACTCAGTGAAGCAACAGTTGAAAGACTTTCAGGCGAAGCTGCCGCTTTACGCGCAAAGCAAGACGAGGTTGAGAAAATAGGACAGGATATTGCAAAAATGTATTTGGTTGCAAAATCCAACGCCGAGGCTATTAATAAGTCCACTAAAGAAAGCTCCGAACTTGCTTTCTATGAGATTAATCGCACCATGTTGGCTCTCGAAGATATGCAGGAAAAACTCAAAGATATAAAGTTGGAAATCTCCGAAGCCTCTCAGAAATACAACAGCGACTTAGAATATATTTTTGAATCCTTTGACGCTGCTAAAAAGACAATAACCAATATTTCAGAAAAGGTAAACGAGGTTACTTCAAAACAATAAGCCATGAAAGAATACATAATTGATGTAAATCAAATAGAAGAATATAAAGACGTACTGTGTGCCGGAGACAAAATTTTGCTTTCCGGCACTGTTTTTACTGCACGGGATGCCGCACATAAAAGGCTAATCCAAATGCTTGATAACGGCGAGGTCCCACCCTTTTCATTAAACGGCTCGGCGATATACTATGCTGGTCCCACTCCCACACCCGAGGGACTTGCCATTGGTAGCTGCGGACCTACAACCTCCAGCAGAATGGACCCTTACTCTCCCCGCCTTTTAGAACTGGGACTTAAATGCATGATAGGCAAGGGGCCCCGTTCCCGCGAGGTTGTCGAATCAATAGTAAAAAATGGTGCCGTTTATTTATGTGCATTAGGCGGAGCGGGTGCTCTTGCCTCAAAATGTATTGATTACTGCGAGGTAATAGCTTTCCCCGATTTAGGCTGTGAATCTATAAAGAAGCTTCACTTCAACCGCTTCCCTCTACTTGTGGGTATTGACAGCACGGGAGGTAGCCTGTTTTGAAAAATCTATTAAGAATAATATCGTCGGCTCTAATCCTCTGCACACTTTTTTGTGTAAGCGGATGCAGTGACCCGAATTTAAACAGGTCGCTAATATATGAGACAGTCACTAATATTGTAAATATTGACCCGCAACTTGCCACAAACGATACAGAGCTCCATATAGTCTACAACACCTACGAGGGACTGATGAAATACAACAAAGCAGGTGTTCTAACCTGTGGTGTGGCAGAAAGTTATAGCGTTAGCAAGGATGGAAAAACCTATACTTTCAAACTTAAAGAAACCTCAAAATGGTCTGATGGCAGACCGCTTACGGCAAAGGATTTTCTCTTTGCTTTTAAAAGAGCAGTGAGTAAAGAGACCGCCTCCCCCTATGCCGCCAACCTGCTTCCAATAAAGAATGTTTCCAAAATTCTTAGCGGCAAAAAGTCTGCCGATAACATTGGTGTTATGGTCAACGGTGCATACGAGCTGGAAATTCAGCTTGACAGCGTTAATTCAGGCTTTTTAGATTTACTTACCACCCCCGTTGCCATGCCCTGTAATGAGGATTTTTTTAATTCCTGCAAGGGGTACTACGGACTGAATGAGGATTCTGTGCTCTCGAACGGCTACTACAGTGTAACCGCTTGGAACGAGGATTATTGTTCTCTCAAAGCTAACGAAGAGTACGAGCTTTATAAATCCGCTGAAATCCGCTCTGCATACATATATTTCAACTCAGAAGATGAGCTGTTTGAAAATATAGAAAAGGATGAGCCCGATTTCACTATTTTAGACAAGTCTCTAATCGACAGACTAAGTGCCTCTGAAATTAATATTGAGCCCACCCACATAGGCAATGTTATGAATTCCTTGATAATTAACCCCAAATCTCAGATAGCCGAGGAAAACATACTGAAGGCTCTCATGGGAACTGTAAGCTATGAAATTGATAATGAGCTTACTGTAAAATACGGCATAACAAATGCGGGATCTATACTGCCAACCATTGTGAATTATTCAGACGAAATCACAAACAAAAAGTCTACTCTCGCGAATGATGAAGCTCTGGACTACTTTATAAAAGGGTGCGAAGAATTAGGGGTAGAAAGAATTTTCCCAACCTTTTCCATTGTATATATCAGCAACGATATAACCGAATCAATCGCCCAACAAATCGCGGCTAACTGGCAGAACATTTTTGGCGTCACTGTAAATATTACCGCCCTCCAAAGCGAGGAAGCCTTTAATTCCGCTATAAGTTCTGGAGCCTACGATGCCGCCGTTATGCCCTCTAAAGCGATATCGGCGTCACCCACAGCATATCTGCAACAATTCACCTCAAACTCTACCACAAATCTGATAGGTCACAAAAACAAAGAATTTGATAATGCCATAAAGAAAATGAACAGTAGCTCAGGAGATAAATTAAAAAGCGCAACCAAAAAAGCTGTCAAGCTATTAGGTGAATATGAATACCTCTCCCCCCTGTTTGTATCATCAAAAACTTATTATTTTAAAGAGGATGTCATCCCACAAATAAACAAGCAAAATCTGATGGTTTATTTTTCTCAATCAAGCTACAACTAAAATAAAGGTGCTTAGTGTGTCTCAACTAAGCACCTTTTAATTATTATTATGATTTAATTCTGAGCAGAGAGCCGATTTCCAAGGGTCGGTTAAAGGGTATCTTTATAAGGCTCATTGGGTGGGGTGCCACATCAATGGAGTCTCCGTTATGGTCAAACATTTTATCAACCTTAATAAGCGTTGGCGCCGCCTTGGGCTCAAGACAATCAAGAGTCTCACCAAGGCTAAACTTATTTTTGAGTCTTGCCAATATGCAACCGTCCTCATAGCCCTCAACCACAGCAGCAACAAAATAGTCCCTGACATATCCCGCATGGGAATAGGTCTGGCTATTTTCGGGTTTGCCAAGATAAAAACCTGTGGAATAGTTTCGGTGACTGATTTTATTTAGCTCCTCGGTAACCCACCGGGGAGTTTTATATGCATCGGGGTTTTTGAGATATTCGTCTATTGCTCCGCGGTAAGCGTTGGTAGCAACAGCTGTATAGTAATGGGACTTGGCTCTGCCCTCAATCTTATAGCTATAAACACCCGCTTTAGCCAACTTGTCTATATAATCTACCATGCAAAGGTCGTTTGCATTGAGGATATATGTGCCCTTTTCGGTTTCGGTGATATCAAAATACTGACCCGGACGCTTCTCCTCCATGAGAGAATAGCTCCATCTGCAGGGTTGAGCACAGTCTCCTCTGTTGGCATCACGGCCTGTCATATAGCTTGAAAGCATACAACGCGCTGAAAAGGAAACACACATTGCTCCATGAACAAAAGCTTCTATTTCCAGTTCTTTCGAGGTCTTTGCGCGAATTTCAGCAATCTCATCTAATGACAGCTCGCGGGCAACGACTATACGTTTAGCGCCCATTTCGTAAAATGCTCGTGCGGTTTCATAGTTAGTTATACCTGATTGCACCGACACATGTCTTTCCACATTGGGAGCATATTTACCGCAAAGGTTAAAGGTACCAATATCGGAAATTATGAGACCGTCTACACCTGTTGCGGCGCAATATTCAATAAACTCGGGCAATCTTGCAATCTCGTCGTTATGAGGAATGGTATTACAGGTTACATACACCTTAACACCGCGCATGTGGGCATATTCAACACCCAACCGCAAATCTTCCTTTGAAAAGTTAGCGGTTGCAGTCCTCATTCCAAATTCTTCACCCGCAAGATATACCGCGTCAGCGCCGTAGTCCACAGCCGCTTTCAGACGGGTTAAATCGCCGGACGGCGAGAGCAGCTCCAGCGCTTTTATACTGTTGTCGCGCATTAGTCCTCTCCCCATTTGCCCTGCATCCGCAGATTGTAGATTGTATTTTCGTGCTGATACAAGGTCTCGTTATAATAGAAATTGAAATCGGTATCGGTAACGAAGTAAAAATACTTACTGTCGAAATCCTTTTTGGGATTAAGCGCCGCCTTGATGGCATTTATACCTGTTGCGCAGAAAGGTCCTGGGGGCAATCCCTCTTTTTTATTGGTGTCATAATTGCCACCGCCATAAGGATATTCCGCGGTTGGAGAGGATCCCAACATTTTAGGCTCACCGCCCCAGTTAAGAAGCCTATTATAGAACACAGCAGAAACCTTTGGCATTTCGTCGGGATAGCCGTTGCACTCAAGCTCTATAATGGATGCCATGGTCATGATTTCGTGGAAACTATAACCCATTTTTTCAGCTTTTTCATAGTAGTCATCCTCTATTTTTGAGGCAAAATTATCAAGCATTTTCTTGACAGCCTGCTCGGCTCCGTCCTTTGAATCCCATACATAGAACTGATAGGTGTCGGGATAGAGATAACCCTCCAGACGATAGTGGACCGACTTGACGGGGATATCGTCAAGAAAATCGTAATCAAAGTCCGTGTTTTCCACCACTTCGTAAAAGTCTTCCTTTGAGCAAATGTTCTCTTTATCAAACAGCTTTGCTATATCGTCTATTGTCGCCAATTCAGGAATTGTGAGCTCCACGGTTTCGGTGCTGAAACCCGGTACCTTTGTGAATTCATATACTATTCCAGAATATCCGCTTTCTACATTGAAGGTATGTACACCTTCGGTGAACTGCTCATAATAGTTTTTACTACCTGCATAAAACTTAAAGAATGCTTTGAATTTAATTGCACCCACATCTTTAAGCTCCTGAGCTACACTGTCGAGACTTTCACCTTTTTCTATAGTTACGGTTGCGGTTGTAACATCACCTAAAAGTCCCATATAATCAGCCACAGCCGCCATACCTGCTAACACACAAAATATAGAAACAGCTAAAATGCACACTATCCAAACGATAGTGCGCCACACACCCTTGGTTCTTTTGCGCTTTTTCTTTTCTGGCTCTTTTGGAGCCTCTACCTCAGCTATATTAAAACCGCTTCCGATAACATATTCATCGTTGACTGCATCGGTCTTGGTGCTATCATCAGACTGTATTGCGTCATTTAATATAAATTCACCTGTGTTGCCGTTGTTCTCCACTTATTCTCAGTCCTTTCACAATATAAATTACATTAAAGTTCTCTTAATATATTTCTCTGTTATAATATAATTCAGCTTTTTATCAAAACGGCCGTGGAAAAGTCTGTTTTTAATATTGCTTATATAGCAAAGTCCCACAGTAAGACCGCTATATTTTGAAATATATCTGTCGTAATAGCCCTTGCCATATCCCAAACGATATCCGTATTTATCTATAATCAATGCAGGAACAAGCATTATAGACTTATCATAGTTATCGGCTAAAGGTGCGTCGGGTGACGGCTCAAGGACAGAAAATGTGCCTGGGGACAAATCGTCAAAAGAGGTTATATAATGAAAGGTCATTTGACGGGTTTCGGGTATACATCTGGGCACAGCTACTCTTTTGTTGTCCTCCCATGCCATTTCTATTATCTTCCTTGTATCCACCTCAATGGGGGTAGATACATATACAAATATTGTTGAACACCGCTGGTATTCCCGCATTTTCCTAACATTTGCGAGAACACCTGAATCAAGAGCAGACTTTTCTTCCGCTGTTAATTCCCTACGCTGTTGCTTTACGCAGTTGCGAAGATTTTGCTTGTATTCTCTGATATCTAACGGACGCATTGCATGGTCTTCCTTAATTCTTCGCTAAAATCTGTGCCCTTAAAATATTCAACAATCTTAAGCCCGAAATCCAGAGCAGCGCCTGCACCCTTGGCCGTTATGATATTGCCCTGCTGTACCACGAATTCTTCACTGCATAAAGCTCCCTTTAATTCATCCTCAAACCCAGGAAAACAGGTGGCTTTTTTACCGCTTAGGATCCCCATGTGACCAAGAATTGACGGCGCGGCGCAAATAGCCGCAATAAGAAGTCCGCCGTTGTTTGAAATTTCAATATATTCACAAACGGTCTTGTCTTTTTCTAAATTGGTGGTGCCCGGTAAACCGCCAGGTAATATCACACCATCAAGCTTGTCAGCGGTAACATTCTCAATGGTGCAATCCGCTAAAACCGAGATACCATGGGAGCCTGTCACAGTAGCACCTGTAACACCCACAGTATTAATCTCTAATCCTGCGCGACGGATTATATCTAATGTGGCAAGTGCTTCGATTTCCTCAAAGCCGTCTGCCAGAAATATATATAGCATTAACTATTCTCCTTTGATTTTCTTTAAAACAATATCCATGATTTCATTGGATATATCATCAATCGTTCTTAATGTTCCGTCCTTAGTGCAATCAATGATTTCCCATTTGTTATATTGGGCAGAAAAACGTGCGGCATCTCTGCATTTAATCTGATATTCAATATCCTTTTCGTGGATATCCTTTTTATCACCGTCGCCGCCGTATCTTGTCATTAAAAGCTTTTCGGACATTTCGGGAGGCATACTAAGGAAAATGACGGCATCTGGTTTTGGTATACCTATCTTATTATACTCGAAATCATATAGCCAATCCGAAAAAACCTGCCACTCAGCGCGGGGAAGTTTGGAGCACTGATGAACGGCATTAGAGGTGACATATCTTCCGCATACAATTATACCGCCATCATTATAAAAGCTCTCCCAATCGGTTTTAAAACTGGCAAAACGGTCAACAGCATATAGCGTCGATGCCGCGAAAGCATTTACATCGTCGGGATTCGAACCGAACTCACCGCCAAGATACATCTTTACAGGCTCACAGGCGGGAGAATCGTAGTTTGGAAAAGAAACAGTACGGCAGTTGTATCCCATCTGGGGCAATTTCTTACCAAGAATTTCGAGCTGGGTGCTTTTACCACATCCATCTAAACCCTCTATTACAATTATCTTACCCAAAATTATTCACCGCTTTTTAAAGAATTGTATTTATCCCGCATTTCGAGAATTTTTCCACAGCTCATTTTACCCTCCGGACACTTGCCAGAAACACAAGCAGGACCCGCATTTGCAAATAGATTTGGAGCAACATTGTAGACCAGCTTATACATTTGCTCCGCTACCTCGCGGATTTCCCATTGAGCTCTGTTACAGCAACGGTGACGGAAGAAGTTATACAGGCTTCTTACATTCATTGTTACCACCATCTTGGTTTCACAAGCATTGGGCAATACAAAACGTGCATCTTCGTTAGCCTTTTTCTGAGCGGCGGTTTTGGCTGCCTTTTCCTCCATACCTGAGGCTAACATTTCCTTTTCGTGGTGCTTAGTCAGTATCTCGGAAAGCTTATTATAGTACATTTTATCGGCTTCGATAGATTCATTAAAAATTTCCATCGCCTCGGGAATTGCCTCGATTTCGGGAGGCACAATATAAGTGAAGTCATCGAGGGAAACATAGCGCTGACTCTGCACAGAATATGACGCAATCCTATGCCTTGTGAACTGCGCCAAAAGAGCTCGGGACACACCCTGTATCCCAAAGGTAAAGGAAACGTGTTCGGTGGGGCTTTCGTGCCCAATATCGGCAAGCATCTTAACAAAAGATGACACCTTTTCATCGGTTAAATTTTCGCTTATTTCACAAACGTCCGATTGGGAATAGCAAAGCTTTGCGGCGGCAGCCACAACTCTTTCCGGGTCGGGAGTATGCGCAATTAAGGTTACAATAGCCATAATATCACCTATTATATTAAAAACTTTAACTCATTATACCAAAAAAAACGCAGTTAAGCAACTGTACTTAACAAATTATGACGAAATTTTTTAAAAAAACAAAAAATCTCTTTTATATTGCTCCCATTTGTGATATTATATATTCGTAATATTTTTTTGGAGGGACAAGTATGTCAGCACAAAACAAACATTCAACCTTTGGTGACCTTGCCATTATTCCTCTCAGAGGCTGTGAAGCGATTGCGGCAAAGGTAGACTATTACCTTTTACAGTGGCGTGGTATGCCGGACGAGCACACCTACATCGTAAACGTGGATTGCCCCCGTTTCGGCACAGGCGAAGGTAAGGCCCTTATGAAGCACACCGCTCGCGGTCTTGATGCTTACATAGTGGTTGATTGCTTCAACTACGGTGTAACCTATAAAATGTACGGTATGGAAGTACCCATGAGCCCAGACGACCACTATCAGGATTTAAAGCGTGTTATTCAGGCATTAGGCGGTAAAGCTCGTAGAATCACTGTTGTTATGCCTATGCTTTATGAAGGCCGTCAGCACAGAAGAACTGCCCGCGAATCCCTCGACTGTGCAATGGCAATGCAGGAGCTTATTGGAATGGGTGTTTCGAATATACTAACTTTTGACGCTCATGACCCACGTATCCAGAATGCTATCCCTCTTGGCGGCTTTGACAATGTTCAACCTACCTATCAAATGATAAAGGCTTTGCTTAAAACCGTTCCCAATATCAAGCTCGACCGCGAACACGCAATGATCATCTCCCCCGATGAAGGCGCAATGTCTCGCTGTATTTACTATTCCTCCATTCTAGGTTTAGAGCTGGGTATGTTCTATAAGCGCCGTAATTATTCTAAGATAGTTAATGGTCGCAACCCCATCGAAGCCCACGAATTTTTAGGAAACGATGTGGCCGGTAAGGATGTTATCGTGGTTGACGATATGATTGCTTCGGGCGACTCCCTCCTTGATCTGGCGGAAAAACTTAAAGGAATGAAAGCAAACAGAATTTTCGCATTCACAACCTTTGGCCTTTTCACAAGCGGTCTGGATAAATTCGATGAATTCTATGAAAAGGGTCTAATTGATAAAATCTTTACAACCAACCTTATTTATTCCACAGATGAATTACTCAAACGCGAGTGGTACGCAAGTGTTGATATGTCAAAATACATTGCATACCTTGTCGATACCCTCAACTATGATAATTCAATCAGCCAACTCCTCAATCCTGCAGAGCGCATAAAGGCTATCCTCCAAAAATACAATCAAATCTAATCAAAACTAAAAGCAAGATGTAAAAACTACATCTTGCTTTTTTGTTCTAATATATAATGGTCATGAGAGAACAAATCCCTTTGGCTTTTAAAACGCTTTCACAGTTTATCTCTCCGTCGTAGCTTGTCTCCTTTTGGGGTTGCGCTACTGCCAGAACATAGCCATCGGGTATTTTGTATATATAACTATTTTTAAGTTTGGGGTTCTCCCCGATAAAATATGCTTTTATATGTTCGATAACGGCTTTACCATCTTTAGAAACATAACTATATTCGATTGAGCAGGTAGACGTGTTGACTGTTTTTCCATTCAGAATTAGGCTATCGTTCTTTTTATATACTGTGCTTTTAAGTTTTATGGTAGACGGGTTATAAGCATTGAGTTTTGCTAAACAAACAGCGCTGTTTGTCATTCCAAATATTATTTTATCGCTTAATAGATCGTCACAATCTCTGTCTATTTTTAGCTTGAATTTAGCAGTAAGTTTACCGTAGTTATCCACATTGACCGTCAGTTTCAATTTGCAGTAATCACCTTTGCTATCTAACACCGCAACGGCTACCATACCCTTTTGGCTAACGCCCTCAGCACAATACTGCGAAGTGGTGCAATGCAAACAGTCGTCTACGAAAGTCCCTACACCTCCCTCGGCGTCGCTAATTGTAAAATTACCTCTGTCTATCTTAATGTTATTACTGCAACAGATATTTTCGTAGCTATAGTTGATAATTACATTATCTTCAGACGTCTGAGAATTCTCAGAGTCACAATATGTATGCGCTTTAACGCTATCTATAGTAAATAAAATCTTGCCATCTAAATCAACCGCCTCACCAATGCTGTATTCCTTTTCTTTAACGGTGACACTGCAGGTCTTTTTATATTTCTTATCATTGTATGTGAAATAAGCGGTAATTTCTGCAGTTCCCTCAGAAACTGCCGTGATCTTTCCTTTGGAGTTGACCGTCACAATATTTTTATTACTACTCTCCCATTTTACGCTGACACCTGATATAGACGGGGTTGCTTTCAATGTATGATTTTTGCCCGTATATAATGTGAGTTTAGTTTTATTAAGAGTAATCTTTATGGTCGTCTTCTTGAATTTAAGTTTTTTTGAGGCTCCGCGAACGCTGGATTTACTGCCCTGATATGCCTTTAATGAATAGGTGTACTTCTTTCCGTTAACAACCTTTTTGTCGGTATATTTAACCTTGCTGTCGCTTTTAAGCGTAGCGATTTTCTTCCAACTACCGCTACCTGTTTTTCTATATAGACGATATCCCGTGACACCCGTTATCTTTTTCCATTTTATAGTTACAGAGGCATAGTTGTTTTTAACCGAGCTAATGACAGGAGCTTTTAAATAAAACTTTTTACTCGTCTTTTTATAAGCACTTGTGTTCTTTCCTTTGTAGGATTTAACTGCGTAGATATAATAGTTTCCGCTTTGGGCATTCTTGTCGGTATAAGATAGCTTGGTATTCTTTGTGATCTTTGCAATTCTGGTGAACTTAGAAGATGTGGATTTCTTTCGGTAAATATAATAACCCTTAGCAGATTTTACTCGGCTCCATTTGATTTTAACGCCAGTAGAGACAAAACTTGTTTTGATGCTTTTGGGCGGCGCGATCTTAGTGGCTGCATAAGCAGTTAACCCCTGAGAAATTGAGCTTAATATAATTAGGACCGCAAAAATAACAGAGTAAACTTTTATTATATTCAACTTGGTTTTAGACATAATAATTCACCAATAGCAATCATTTTAACTTAATTCTAATTACTATGAAAAATAAAGTCAAGAATATTGTTGAAATTTGTTGGAAAAAACAAGCACAGGCCCAGTCGGGTCTGTGCTTTCTTTGGAGCAGGTGATGGGAATCGAACCCACGTGACCAGCTTGGAAGGCTGGAGTTCTACCATTGAACTACACCTGCAGAGGACGGGAATTATAATAACACAATTCCCGTAAAAAATCAAGAGGTATTTTAAAAAATTTTAATTATTTTACAGAAAAGCTAATTTCATCTCTTTGGGCACTCAATTCGATCGACTGAATATCGCTATTGTCGATAATATATCCCACAATTTTATCCTCTATTTCTTTGCGCACATAGTTTCTTAAATCGCGTGCGCCGCGTTTTCCACCATGGGATTTTTCGGCAATGAAGTCGCAAACAGCTCCAGTGAACGTTAGCGAGATTCCTTTTTCTTTTAAAACAGCGCTTAATTCTTTCAGGGCAATATCTGCTATCCTTGAAAAATCATCCTTAGTTAAGGTATTAAACACAACTATCTCATCAACTCTGCCGATAAATTCGGGACGTAAAAACTGCTCCAGAGCGGAAATAGCCTTTTCTCTTACCGCGCTTTGCACGGTTTTGCCAAAGCCCATTGGGTTAGAGGAATTGTCACTACCTGCATTAGAGGTCATAACAATTATTGTATTCTCAAAATTAACCACTCTGCCCTGAGCATCGGTCACTCTACCGTCATCGAGGATTTGCAGAAGAATGTTAAGAACATCCGGATGCGCCTTTTCAATCTCATCAAAAAGTATTACAGAATAGGGCTTACGGCGAACTTTTTCAGTTAGCTGTCCTGCATCATCATAGCCAACATATCCTGGAGGTGCACCAATAAGACGGGACACAGAATGCTTTTCCATAAACTCTGACATATCAAGACGAATCAAGGTTTCGGGGGTATGGAATAGCTGCTTTGACAACACCTTAACAAGCTCGGTTTTACCCACGCCCGTCGGTCCTACAAATATAAAGGAAGCAGGTCTGCGATGGGTTGTGATGCTCACCCTTGAACGCTTAACAGCACGGACAACATTCTCTATTGCTTCGTCCTGACCTATTATATGCTTTTTAAGTTCATCCTCCAACGAGGAAAGCTTCATAAGGTCTGTTTCCTTTATTTTAGAAGCGGGAATACCTGTCCATAGCTCGATTACCTTAGCTAAATCGTCATCGGTAACCTTGTTATCGGCGGCAGGTCCGTAAAGAGTTTCTGCCTCTCCCCTATATTTTGCCAACTCAGATTTGATACCCGCCAATTTTTCATAGTCGGGAGCTTCAACATTTTCCAGAAGTTCAGCTTCTTCACTAGCCAACTCGCCAATTTTCTTATTGACCATATATAGCTTATCTACTGCTTTGTTCCTGAGGCTGGCACAAGCACAGGCTTCGTCCATAAGGTCGATAGCCTTATCGGGTAGAAATCTATCATTGATATATCTTTCCGAAAGATTAACGGCTTTTCTAACTATATCATCGGGAATCTCAACGCCGTGGTAACCCTCGTAATATCCCTTAACACCCAAGAGCACTTTTACCGACTCGTCGATGGACGGCTCCTCAATGATTACAGGCTGGAAGCGGCGCTCAAGAGCCGAGTCCTTTTCGATATATTTTCTATATTCCTTAAGGGTTGTGGCGCCGATTACCTGAATCTGTCCACGGGAAAGGGCGGGTTTTAAGATATTACCCGCATTCATTGAGCCCTCGGAATCCCCAGCGCCCACAAGATTATGCACCTCATCAATGAACAGAATTATATTTCCCGCATTCTTAATATCATCAATAAGACCCTTAACTCTGCTTTCAAACTGACCTCTGAACTGAGTTCCCGCAACCAATGCGGTCATGTCAAGAAGATGTATCTCCTTGTCAAGCAGTCGGGCGGGAGCATCACCTGAGGCAATGCGAATTGCGAGGCCCTCTGCAATTGCAGTCTTACCTACACCAGGCTCGCCGATAAGGCAAGGATTATTCTTAGAACGGCGGGACAGAATCTGAATAGTTCTATACATTTCTGCTTCTCTGCCCACAATATTATCAAGCTCACCTTTCTTGGCGCGCTCGGTAAGATTGGTGCAATACTGCCCTAAAAATCTTGGCTTTTTAGGCTCCTTTTTCTTATTATCCTTAGACTTACCCTTTTCCTCGTCGGATTTTGCATCTCCTTTGGCAGAGTTGTCCCCAGAGGGCATAGTGCCGAAAAGATTATTTAAAAAAGGAAAAGGCTGAGCGCCGCCCATTTCAAAGCCGTCCATATCCTCACTCATGCTCATAACATCCATGAGTTGTTCGTTCATCCCCTCGATATCTTCATCGCTGAGATTCATATTACTGAGCATGTCGTTAATAGGCTTAATACCCGCTTCCTTTGCGCAAACAAGGCAAAGTCCGCGTGGCTCAGCATTACTGCTTCCGTTCATTTCCGAAATGAACACTATTGCGGGTCTTTTTCCGCACTTAGAACACATTTTAAGCATAAGACCAAAAAATTCCTTTCCTATGAAAACTGTGCTGAAATGGATTTTACAGGATAAAATCTGTTAAATTCAGCACATTTGCTAATCTACTAAATATATAAGAACTTTCAATTGACTCTTCTGTGAAAATCAAAAATTTGCCACCCAATCCATAGCTAACAATAAATGTAATTATAGAGCAAACAAGTACAGAAATCAACAAGCCCTTGCCGATTCCCAAAAATACTCCCAAAACTTTGTTGACGCTTTTCAGCACAGGTGCTTTGAACAGGGTACAAATCATTTTTGAAAGCAACCTGAAAACAAACATAAGCACTGTGAACATTATTATATCGACTATAATAAGTAACAGGGGCAATAAGAGAGGTTTTACAATCTGATCGTTAACGGTAAGCGCAACCTCATTCGGGGTTTTTCCTTGGCTTATTTCAGACATTATGCTGTCTGAGCCCACTCCGTTTTTCTCGGCGGAATTAGCAATGAATTTTGGAAGCGCATCCATAACTCCGTCGATGGCTGCCTCGCCCTTTTCCATCTGCTGAGAGACAGCAGTCTCCACCGAGGATACTATTCCCTTTTCGAAAAGTCCTGAATATGCCGCAGAGGCAATGGGCTCACCGAAAGAAGATATAATGAATATGGTCAAAATAAGGCTCACAAGGCTGAGTATTGACTTAATAAAGCCTTTTTTCATTGTAATAAGGGTTGTGATTACAACTATTGCAACCACTATTAAATCAAGAATTAAATGCATTAGCCGTTCCCTCCTGTAAGGCTATGGCTCACCACTGTGGTGTTATTAATTGCCAAAATATTATCGTCGCCTAATACAAACCATTCAATGGGGGTATTGGTGCTGATTCTATTGATTTCCTTGCCACTGTAATCATAGACATACAATGAGTAATCTTTAGAGCAGACAATATACTCATTATTCCAATCAATATTTTGCGGAGAGGAGATTACCTCCATCTCCCATTCCTTTTCAAATCTTTTATTGAAAAAGGTTATGTTTCCCGAACTGCTTCCAGAATCGGTAAACAAGGCAAGTTCACCATCGGCGCCAGAATATTTCTGACGGACACTTTCGTCTGTAATATCGGAGAAAGTTCCGCTGTCGGCGGCATAGCTTTGCAATTCACTTCCCGTTCTCACTACGAAGCTTGTGTTATTTATAGCCTCGATGGAATATATCACATCGTCAACCGACTCATTTCTTATGGGCTTGGAGTCTTTTCCTTGGAACACCTTAATGTGCGATAAATATTCGCCGTTTTTAGCATTAACTGTGGAGAGAAGAATGTATTTTCCTCCCGTTGAGATAGCGGCGGCATTAATTAAATCTGAATCCGATTCCCATTTAAAAATAAGATTATTGCTTTTATCGTAAACATAGGCCTTGGCGGCAATGCCGTCGGGGTCGGTAATAATGCAGTAGGTGCCATTTCTTCCTACAGTCGCTGTAATGACAGGCTCTTTCATCTCACGACTGAACACCTTGCCGCTAATGTCATAGACAGCAACCCCTGTTGCACCTTGATCGTAAACCAATGCTCGAGTTTTAGAAACCACCATCTTGGGGGTAGAAAACTTATGCTGTTCCGAAACCAATTCCTTGGAATCTGAGTTATATATTTCAATATATGTGTCGGAAAGCACAGTCATACAACCGTCTACACTCTTGGTGTCCACAACCGTGCCACCACTGAGGGTAAGGGGAAAGCCAGTGCCACTACCCATTCTTGCAAAGCTACACTCTATCAAATCAACAATTCCTGTTGGTGAAAAGACATGGATTAAGAGCACACAGCCCACAATCAAAGTCGCCATTGCCACAGATATGAGATTCTTTATTTTCTTAGAACCCTTAGTTCCCTTAACCACTCTGAGCCCTCCACTTGCACGGTTGAGCTCTCTTGGAGATTTATTAGTGTTTACAACACGTTTTTCGGGTTGTTCTTTTCTTAAATATTTTTCCTTTTTCTTTCTGGACCTGCGCTCTGCCTTTGCTTCTTTCGCAGACTTAACCGAGATATTATCGGGGAAATCCGAGTCGGACAGAGAAGTTACCTTATAGCTATCTGCAACTGCACTTCTTCTCGGCTTCTGAGATTTTATCTTTTTTACATTTTTCTTTTTGTATTCAGCCATTTCTTCTCACTCCCCATAAAATACTTGGTTTAAATAAAGACCCTGAGGAGGAGCGGTAAATCCCGCTGACTCCCTGTTTTTATCGTTAATTATATCGATAATATTGTTGTATTTGAGTTTTCCGCAACCCACCTTAATTAACGTTCCAACAATGATTCTGACCATATTATATAAAAAACCGTCAGCAGACACAGAAACCTCGATAAGTCCCTCTTTTTCGGTGACACAACATTCTGTGACGGTGCGCACCTTATCCACAACCGAAGTGTTGGCGGCGCAAAAAGACGAGAAATCATGCTTACCTAAAATGCACTTTGCCGCCCTGTTCATTTCTTCAACATTGAGATTATATTTATACCAATAAGCTCTGCCGTCCATAAAGGGGTCAAGATACTGCTTATTCCAGATTTTATAAATATAGTTTTTACCTTTGCAATCATACCGCGCATGAAAGTCATCCGCTACACGTTGGCAATCCATAACCGCGATAGTATCGGGGGTGTTATTTTGGAGGGCTAAGGCAATCTTTTTCGGCTCCATATCGGTTTCGATATCGGTGTGACAGCAAAACATCTTGGCGTGTACTCCCGAATCGGTACGACTGCAACCTGTGATTCCATTAGAAACGCCGAAAACCTTAGTCACAGCCTCACCCAACACCTGCTGAACAGAGATTCCATTAGGCTGAACCTGCCAACCGCAAAAATCTGCGCCGAAATATGAAATTGTCAGCAAATATCGGGACATGATTTACCTCCAAATCTAATTGATATAATTTAAGATAACAACCACTGCAAAAGAAAACGCTAATATGGGTATTGAAATATAGTCAACTTTTGTTAGTTTCAACTGTTTCATACGGGTTCTTGTATAGTCACCTGTATAGCATCTGCTTTCCATAGCCTCAGATAAATCAAAAGCTCTGCGAATGGAAGAAATCAGCAAGGGAATAAGTATTGGAATGAGTGCCTTTACTCTTTTAAGAATACTTCCGGAATCAAAATCCGCCCCCCTTGCTTTCTGTGCATTCATCAGCTTGTCTGTTTCATCGATAAGCGTGGGGATGAATCTTAAAGCAATGGTCATCATCATGGCGATGGTATGAACGGCGCTACCGAGACCGATGTGTCTTAGGGGTGAAAGCAAGGATTCTATAGCATCTGTAAGCATTGTGGGGGTGGTGGTATAGGTCAGCATCGCGCTGGAAAGTATGAGCACAATTATTCTTACCGCCATAAACACAGCTCTATTGACACCGCCATCGGTTATATTTACAATCCAAAAGCTGAAAATAGTGTTACCGTCTGACACATACAGCATATTAAGAACTGCGGTTATTATAATAATTGGAAGAATTGTTTTTAAATTCTTAAGATAAGTTACAACGGGGATTTTGGTCAGAGATATAAGAATAAAAGTTAGCACCGCCATATACAAAAGCGACAGGGCTGAACTTGCCAGGAAAATGAAAACTATATAGAGTACAAGAGCAATAAGCTTTAATCTCGGGTCCAGTCTATGGACCAAAGAATCGGTGGGATAATACTGACCGATAGTTATATCTTTAAGCATTTCCCATCACCTCTTTCCTAAAACTCTCAATTGCCTTTACAGCAGAATCTACAGTTAGGCAAGAAGTGGAAACGTCTATCCCACGCTCCCTTAAAAGAAGCATTATTTTGGTGATCTGCGGTATGTTAAGGCCCACCGCTTGAAGTGCCTTCAAATCCGAAAATACCTTGTAGGTTTCATCGAACATATAGAGTCTGCCCTCGTTCATCACAAGGACCCTATCAGAAATTGCGGCAATATCCTCCATGCTGTGGGATGCCACTAATACCGCGGCATTTGTAGTATCGCGGTATTCCTTTATGCGGGACATGATAAGATCTCTGCCTATGGGGTCAAGTCCCGCAGTCGGCTCGTCCATTACCAATATCTCGGGCTTCATGGCGAGTACTCCCGCAATGGCAGCACGTCGCATTTCACCGCCCGACAGCTCAAAGGGCGATTTTTCAAGAAGCTCTCCCTCTAATCCCACAAGATTAGCGGCATAAATAACAGCCTCTTTAACTTCTTCCTCTGACAACCCCATGTTTCGAGGTCCGTATGAAATGTCCTTATATACAGTTTCGTCAAAAAGCTGATGCTCTGGATACTGAAAAACCATACCAACCCTGAAACGCACTTTTTTGATATCCTTGGGATTTGCCCATATATCAGTGCCATCAAGAATGACCTTTCCCAAATCAGGCTTAAGCAAACCGTTCAGGTGTTGCATAAGTGTGGACTTACCGCTTCCAGTATGTCCAATTATGCCGATGATTTCGCCCTTATTCACTTCAAAGTTCACATCGTTGATAGCACTGGTTTCAAAGGGAGTACCGGCGCCGTATAAATGTGTTAAATTTTTGACTTCAAGAAATGCCAATTACGCTTCCTCCATAAGAATATCGGCAAGGGCTACAGCACAGTTTTCTTCAGTGAGAATATCCCCGGTCAATTCAATACCGATGTCCTTTAATTTATATGCCAACTCCGCAGTCTGAGGAACATTAAGTCCTGCCGCGCGAAGCTTTTCAACCTCGTGAAAAATGTCCACTGGTTTACCGTCGAGTATAACAACGCCGTCGTCCATAACCACCACTCGGTCAGCTAACACAGCCTCGTCCATGTAGTGGGTTATAAGCACTACGGTTATTCCCTTTTCGCGGTGGAGCTGAGACAGAGTAGACAAAACCTCGCGACGACCTTGAGGGTCAAGCATGGCTGTTGGCTCGTCTAACACTATGCAATCAGGTTCCATTGCAAGTATTCCCGCAATGGCTATCCTTTGCTTCTGACCGCCAGAAAGAAGATGGGGCGCCTTTTTGCGGAAGTCATACATATCTACCGCCTTTAACGCACTATCAACTCTTGTTCTAATTTCAGATGACTCAACGCTGAGATTTTCCAGACCAAAGGCAACATCGTCTTCAACAATGGTTGCGATGATCTGGTTGTCGGGATTCTGAAAAACAAGACCTACTTTTTTCTTAACCGGAAACTCATTTTTAGGGTCGGTGGTATCAAGACCGTCTACCAGCACCTTGCCCTCAAGGGGAGCACGGAGACCGTTCATAAGCCTTGCAACGGTGGACTTACCCGAGCCGTTATGACCGAGTATACAAACAAAACTTCCTCGTTCGATACTCAGATTAAATTTCTCCAGCACAGTGCGGGTGCCGTCACCCTCGCTATATTCAAAAGAAACATCTTTAAATTCAATAATATTACTCATTAATATCAGTAGCTTTCCATATAGTTGTACTGCCACAGGGCAGTATAATATTCTTATTTGTGACCTTTAAGCCTATTTCGTCGGTAGAAATAATTCCGTTTCTGCCCTTGTCAAAAACCTGCTTTGCCATATAATTCATAATGGTGGGTGACATGCCTGTGGTGTAAGAATTTATAAGCAACAGCAGCGCTTGGTCGCTGAAAATCTGAGAAGTCAGGTCCAAAAGCTCAGCCAACTGATTTTCAAACTTCCATACCTCTCCGTCGGGACCTCTACCATAGGACGGCGGGTCCATGATTATAACGTCGTATTTATTACCTCTGCGGATTTCACGGCGGACAAATTTTATACAATCGTCAACCAGCCAACGCACGGGACGGTCGGAAAGACCTGAAGCTACAGCGTTTTCCTTAGCCCATTGCACCATACCCTTTGAGGCATCGACGTGGGTTACAGAGGCTCCGGCATTAAGACAAGCCACTGTGGCGCCGCCTGTATAGGCGAAAAGGTTGAGCGCCTTAATCGGGCGGTCGACTTTTTTTATTGTATCCTGTAAAAGCTTCCAGTTCACCGCCTGTTCAGGGAAAAGGCCTGTGTGCTTGAAGCCCATTGGCTTCAATCTGAAAGTAAGCTCACCATAGTTAATGCTCCAAACATCGGGAACTTTTTTCAGCATCTCCCAACTGCCACCACCGGATTTCGAGCGGTGATAGACAGCATGAGCGCTTTTCCAAAGTTTAGAGCTTTTGTCTCCGTCCCATATTATCTGGGGGTCGGGTCTTATGAGTATAATATCGCCCCAGCGCTCAAGCCTTTCACCTAGCGCAGCATCTATCAACTCATAATCATTAAAATCATTAACAAAACGCATTTTTATATCCTTTAATTAAAAGAAATATTGTTGCGACTGTCCCTCAAACTTAATGCCGAGGTGGTCATAAGCCGCCTTGGTAACACACCTACCCCTGCTGGTTCTGGTTAAAAAGCCAATCTGCATAAGATAGGGCTCATAAACATCCTCTATTGTAACGGCTTCTTCACCCAAAGCCGCGGCAAGTGTATCGAGACCGACAGGTCCACCACTGTATTTTTGGATTATTGCCTTTAAAAGATTGCGGTCAAAATAATCAAGACCAAGCTCATCTATCTCAAAACGGTCAAGCGCCAAAGAGGCAATTCTTGTGTCGATAACACCCTCTCCGTAGACCTGAGCCACATCACGGACTCTTTTTAGCATACGGTTGGCAATACGAGGAGTTCCACGAGAGCGAGAAGCGATTTCTAACGCTCCGTCTTTGTCAATCTC
Organism: Acutalibacteraceae bacterium; assembly: GCA_045542355.1. Classification (GTDB taxonomy): domain Bacteria; phylum Bacillota; class Clostridia; order Oscillospirales; family Acutalibacteraceae; genus UMGS1532. The sequence continues at coordinate 2,175 of JAZQKX010000020.1, read as the reverse complement.
AATTCCCAATATACCAGCCGAGCGGGTAACGATTTCTGCCAACTCCTCTGGGGTGTAAAGCTCCAATCTTAAAAGTACACCAAATCGGTCGCGAAGCGGAGCCGAAAGCTGACCAGAGCGGGTTGTGGCGCCCACCAAGGTGAAATGATTAAGGTCAAGTCGAATCGAACGGGCAGAGGGACCTTGTCCGAAAATGATATCCAGCACATAGTCCTCCATAGCAGGGTACAAAACCTCTTCAACACTTCTGGAAAGTCGGTGTATTTCGTCGATGAAAAGCACATCACCGTCGTTGAGGTTGGTAAGTAACGCCGCCAAATCCTTCGGCTTTTCTATGGCAGGACCGCTTGTAACTCTAAAATTAACACCCATCTCATTGGCTATAATACCAGCCAAAGTGGTTTTACCGAGTCCGGGAGGTCCATATAGCAAAACATGGTCCAAAGGCTCTTTTCTTCCAACCGCCGCCTTAATGTATATATCAAGATTATCCTTGGCTTTTTCCTGACCGATATACTCACTCAACACCTTAGGCCGTAATGAAAGCTCTACTTCCTCATCATTAGTGCTGGTATATTCGGGAGAAACAAACCTATTTTCAAAATCCATATTATCCATTAGCAATTCTCCTATTTAAGGTTAGATTTAAGGGCTTCTTTGATTATTTCTTCAACGGGCATCTGTGGGTCAAAGCGGGACACAACCTTTGCCGCCTCGCCCTGAGTGAATCCGAGAGACACGAGAGCCTCTATTGCTTCTGAGGCACCGCCAACCACGGGCGCATTGCCAACATACACATCACTACCCGACAGTGTTACATCACCCGAAACCTTATCTTTAAGCTCCAGTACAATTCTTTGGGCGGTTTTAGCGCCGACTCCGTTTGCCTTAGAAATCGCTTTAGCATCTCCGGAAGAAATGAAAAGGCAAAGCTGTTCGGGAGTGAAGTCAGAGAGGATTGATATTCCAAGCTTGGGACCGATTCCGTTAACAGAAATTATCAGCTTGAAGAATTCCAGCTCCTGAACGTCGTAAAAGCCATATAAATCCATAGCATCCTCACGGACCGCCATGTAGGTATACAGCATTACCTCGCTTCCGTTTGGCGGAAGCTGAGCCAAGGTTTTATGGGTGGCATTGCAACGGAAACCCACTCCCCCGCACTCAACAACGGCTGTCTTAGCGTCTGTAAAAACCAAAGTACCTCTTACGGAATATATCATTTTCCTCACCTCAAATTTTTAAGCTTACCCAAAAGGGAGCCTGAAGTATGCGCATGGCATATTGCTAAAGCCAGAGCATCGGCGGTGTCGTCGGGCTTAGGAGCTTTACTGAGTCCAAGCAAGGACTTGGTCATCTCAATTATCTGCCGTTTTTCGGCCCTTCCATAACCTGTGACTGCCTGTTTTACCTGCAAAGGGGTATACTCGAAAATCGGCACACCGCAACGCTTTGCAGCAAGGAGTATTACCCCTCTTGCCTGAGCAACATCAATGGCAGTTGTGGTATTGGTATTAAAAAACAGCTTTTCTATTGCTAAAGCCTCGGGCTTATTGGTTTCGATAATCTGGGTAATGCCATTGTAGATTATATCTAATCTATTTGGGAAGTCCAAACCTGCTGGGGTTGTTACTGCGCCAAAGGTAACTGGCTTGAAGTTATTATTTACATAGCTTACAACACCATAACCAACTATTGCATATCCAGGGTCAATGCCCAAAATAACCATCTTATCATACTCCTATATATATTCTATTAAATTATATCATAAAGTAATAGAAATAACAATACGATATCGTCAAAAAAATGCAAAAAAATAAAGCCCCACATATATTGACCGCGAGGCTTATTAAATACTCGAGACTTCGCAGCCGTGAGGCTTTGCTCACGCCTGCTTCGACGAACTCCCCCGGAGTTAGAATCTCCTTCTTGCTACGCAAGAAAAAATCCCAAGCACCTTTCGGGTGTTCGGGATTTTTTTGGTGATCCATCGGAGATACTCTCCGTTCACTCACCCGTCGACCGCTCTTAGCGGTGCCCGACGTTTGAGCGTACTCGAGACTTCGCAGCCGTGAGGCTTTGCTCACGCCTGCTTCGACGAACTCCCCCGGAGTTAGAATCTCCTTCTTGCTACGCAAGAAAAAATCCCAAGCACCTTTCGGGTGTTCGGGATTT
>JAZQKX010000019.1:0-1880 GCA_045542355.1 Acutalibacteraceae bacterium | reverse complement strand
TCCGACTTCACGCGCTAAAGTGCTAAAGAAAATAATTTAAAAAAATGTGAAAATAATGCTTGACAAATCTATCCCGAAATGCTATACTATAATTGTCAAGAGGGAAAGCCAATGAGTAGGTTAAGCCTCGGCAGCCAATGGGGCAAACGGGTTCAAATCCCACAGAGGACGCTCTGAAAAAAAGTTTCGCGAACCTCTTGACAAATCAAACGCCCTGTGGTATAATCAATAGTGTCAAGGGGCAAGAGAGAAAACTCCTAAAAATCCTCCTTTTCTGAAAGTGAAGAATGCGATTAGTAACTTTCAAAAAAAAGTTTCGCAAACCCCTTGACAAACCCCACAGGATGTGGTACAATAAGGATGTTCCCAAGAGGAACGAACACCAAACAAGTGGAGAAGCGACCTCCCTCATCAAAGCAGAAAGGAAAAATGCCCTATGAAGACTGAAATTCGTGTAGCCGCTCAGGAAGTTGTTGTCAATGCTCTGCGTGAAGCCCTCGGTGAAAAGATTGTCCCTGTTCGTGTGGGCAAGAAGGATGGTTTTGCCTTTGATACTGGCATGGTCGATGACAAGGGTACTCCCATCTACGCTGTTATCGAAGCCACCGTGAAGAACACCGAAGACACGAAGACCACCAAGGCTTTCGATATTCAGGAAGCGGTTCAGGCTCGTATCGACAGCGAAAATGCCCCCAAGAAGGAAAAGAAGGAATAAGCCCCTGACCCCGAAGTGGAAGCCAAGCGTGCCGCCCATGCCGCTCGTGAAGCCATCGTGGAAAAGTGGTGCGTGGAAAACCTGACTGGCGAACCTGTTACTGCTACTGTGGTTAAGAATGCCGTTCCCGAACTGGCAGAAGTTACCATTATGCAGGTCGGCACTTACCTCAAGAATATCGCCGCTCGGAATCCCATCGTCCAGCGTGATGTGGTGAAGGGCAAGCCCCAGTACACTCGGGCTTAACCAAAGGGGACGAAAGTCCCCTTTTCTTTTTGGGATTATTAGATGTTTAACATCTAAAATTAAAACTTGACAAAAAGAAATTTATAGTTTATAATAAGTATGTAAAAAGAAAGGAGCGAACGCTATGCCTAAATGTCCTCATTGTGGTTCTATTCGTTACCACGATTTGTATGAAACCATTTATGATGAAAATGGTGATTATCTTAATGTAACTCGCCGCTATACCTGCCTTGACTGCGGAGAAGATTTTGTTGGGCATACTACTTATGTATGGGACAACATGGAAGAAGAATTTGAAAAGGAGCGCTGAAGAAAATGCCTAAATGCCCTCACTGCGGAAGTACCGCACAAGTCAGAGAAAGAGAAACCATTTATGATGAAAATGGTTGGGAAATTTATGTAACTCGCCGCTATTACTGTGGATGCGGTTGCCGCTTTTCTTTTGCTTCCGTCTATACCTGTAATGACGAGTATGAAAAATTAGAGATAGAAGAAATAACTATTAAGGAGGAACGCCCCTATGAAAACCATCTGGACAAATGAATTAACTGGAACCCATTATAGCGATTATGATAGGGCTGCCAATAGTGTTCTTGAATATGCACGATATATCGAAGGAGATATAATTCATGAAGTGCTTGAAGAATATACTCCCCATGAAATTCTCGATGCTATGGGCGATTTAGTAAAGGGAACAATTCTTTACAATGAAATTATGGAAAAAGTTATTAACCGTATTCTTTCTGAATACCTAATTGAAAGTGAAATCCCCGATGAAGAATATGATTTTATTATGGAGGGCGAAGAAGATGAAAACTTCTAACTATCTTTATGTAGCCCATTCCCATATGTATGGCACACTCCACGGCATGCATACCGGCGGATGTCTTGATACCGTTACCCTTGAAGATGCAAAAGA
>JAZQKX010000018.1:0-8340 GCA_045542355.1 Acutalibacteraceae bacterium | reverse complement strand
CGCCCCCGCAACAGGTGAAAAGAAGCTCATGGGCGAGTTCCTTGTAAACGCTCAGGGCGAGGACGTTGTTGCAGGTGTTAGAACACCTATGAAGATAGAAGAGATGGAAAAGAAGTTCCCTGCAGCTTATGCTCAGTTTACCGAGATCTGCTCCATCCTTGAAAACCATTATCACGATATGCAGGATATGGAGTTCACCGTTGAAAACGAGAAGCTCTATATGCTCCAGACCAGAAACGGTAAGAGAACTGCACAGGCTGCTCTTAAGATCGCTTGCGACCTCGTTGATGAAGGCATGATCGATGAAAAGAAAGCTGTTGCAATGATCGACCCCAGAAACCTTGACACTCTTCTTCATCCTCAGTTCGATGCTAAGGCTATCAAGGCTGCAGTTCCTGCCGGTAAGGGCCTCGGCGCTTCTCCTGGTGCTGCTTGTGGTAAGGTTGTATTCACTGCTGAAGATGCTGAAGCTTGGAATGCCCGTGGCGAAAAGGTTATCCTCGTTCGTCTTGAGACCTCTCCCGAAGACATCACCGGTATGAAGGCTTCCCAGGGTATCCTCACCGTTCGTGGCGGTATGACCTCTCACGCAGCCGTTGTTGCTCGTGGTATGGGTACCTGCTGTGTATCCGGTTGTGGCGACATCATCATGGATGAAGAAAACAAGAAGTTCACTCTCGCAGGCAAGACCTACGTTGAGGGCGACTATATTTCTATCGATGGTTCTACCGGTGCTATCTACGATGGCATCATCCCCACCGTTGACGCTGAAATCGTTGGCGAGTTCAAGACCATCATGGATTGGGCTGACAAGTTTAGAACTTTGAAGGTTCGCACCAATGCCGACACACCTGCCGACGCTAAGAAGGCTCGTGAGCTTGGCGCTGAAGGTATCGGCCTCTGCCGTACCGAGCACATGTTCTTCGAAGCAGACAGAATTGCTGCTTTCCGTGAGATGATCTGTGCTGACACTGTTGAAGAAAGAGAAGCAGCTCTCGATAAGATTCTTCCCTATCAGCAGGGAGACTTCGAGAAGCTTTACGAAGCTCTTGAAGGTTGCCCCGTAACCATCCGTTTCCTCGATCCTCCTCTCCATGAGTTCGTTCCCACCGAAGAGGCTGACATCGAGGCTCTCGCTAAGGCTCAGGGCAAGACTGTTGCTGACATCAAGGCTATCATCCAGGGTCTCCACGAGTTCAACCCCATGATGGGTCACCGTGGCTGCCGTTTGGCTGTTACCTATCCTGAAATCGCAAAGATGCAGACTGCTGCTGTTATCCGCGCTGCTATCAATGTTAAGAAGGCTCATGCTGACTGGAACCTCGTTCCCGAAATCATGATTCCTCTTACCGGCGAAGTTAAGGAAATGAAGTTCGTTAAGGATATCGTTGTTGCTACCGCCGACGCTGAAATCACCGCCGCTGGCGCCGACCTCAAGTACGAAGTTGGTACAATGATGGAAATCCCCAGAGCTTGTCTCACCGCTGACGAAATCGCAAAAGAGGCTGAGTTCTTCTGCTTCGGTACAAATGACCTTACCCAGATGACCTTCGGCTTCTCCAGAGACGACGCTGGTAAGTTCCTCGAGGCTTACTACGACACCAAGATCTTTGAGAACGATCCCTTCGCAAAGCTCGACCAGACCGGCGTTGGTAAGCTCATGGATATGGCTGTTACCCTCGGTAAGAAGGTAAGACCCGAGATGCATTGCGGCATCTGCGGCGAACACGGCGGCGACCCTGTTTCCGTTGAGTTCTGCCACAAGATCGGCCTCGACTATGTATCTTGCTCACCTTTCCGCGTACCTGTAGCTCGCCTCGCTGCCGCACAGGCTGCTATCAAAGACAACAAATAATTGTTGATATAAAAACCTCTTGGAGAAATCCAAGAGGTTTTTTGTCTTTGATGGCTGCAGTTATATTGCTTCGCAGTTATATTGCTTCGCAGTTATATTGCTTCGCAGTTATATTGCTTCGCAGTTATATTTGGCTTCGCCAAGTGATATTCGCTTCGCGAGTTTTAGAGAGGCGAATATTTCTCCGCAAGATAAATCTTGCTGCGAAGAATGAAGGTGCTATGCACCTTATTGAATATAACTGAAGCCGTAAGGCTTCAATATCACTTTCACTTTGCGAAAATATCACTCCGTCGCAGACGGAATATCACTTAATTTTTATATCAAAGAATCTAAGTAATTAGATTTATAAAGCAAAACTATCACCTTGTCGATTGCTCGGCGGGGTGATTTTTTACAAAATCCTTTCGTTTAAGAAAGCAATGTGATATAATAAGGTAAAAGTATAAACAGGGTTTTGATGGTGAAAATATTATGACAGTGAAATTATTCGTTGGTGCGACAACTAAATTTTTATTAGGTGTTGCTTTGGTTGGTTTATTAATATTCTTGCCTGCAGGTACATTTTCCTTTTTTAACGGGTGGCTATTGATGGGGATTTTATTCGTCCCGATGTTTTTTGCAGGAATCGTTATGATGTTCAAGAATCCTGACCTATTAAAAAGCCGACTTGATGCAAAAGAAAAGCAAAAAGAGCAAAGCCTTGTTGTGAAATTAAGTGGTATTATGTTCTTGGCAGGTTTTGTCGTTGCAGGTCTTGACTTTCGTTTTAACTGGTACATCTTGCCAAAAGCAGTGGTAGTTATTGCTACGGCGGTGTTTCTTATTTCGTATATTCTCTATGCAGAGGTGCTAAGAGAAAATACATATCTAAGCCGCACGATTGAAGTACAAGAAAATCAAAAAGTAATTGATACGGGATTATATGGCGTTGTCAGACATCCGATGTATAGTGTGACTTTACTTTTATTTTTATCAATGCCGATTGTGTTAGGCTCTATATATGCGTTTTTGGTTTTTCTCGCATATCCTTTTATTATAGCAAAACGAATTAAACACGAAGAAGCATTTCTTGAAAAAGAACTTCAGGGTTATTACGAATACAAAAGAAAGGTTAAATACCGCTTGATACCGCTGATATGGTAACAAGTTCACCTTTTTGTGCATTTTAGTACAGGTTGCTGTCAAGAATAAATAAGGCATATTATATTGCAAGTGTCAGCGAATTGTGATACAATACTATGTATTAAGATTATATTAGAGGGAGTTTTATTATGTACGCATTGTTAGCTTTTATCCCCATCGCGTTCTGCGTAGTGGTTATGGCAGCATTTAACTGGCCTGCAAAAATTGCTATGCCTATTTCATGGCTTATTACAGCAGTTCTTGGCTTGACAGTATGGAATATAGATGTTTTATCCCTTTCTGCCTATTCAATTTCGGGGCTTTTCAACTCTGTTGAAGTGCTGATTATTATTTTCGGTGCAATTTTGGTTATGAACACACTAAAAATGTCGGGCGGAATGGTAGCTATAAACAATGGTTTTCGCTCTATCAGTCCCGATGCCCGTGTGCAAGCGGTAATTATCGGCTTTTTGTTCGTATCTTTCATTGAAGCGGCGGCGGGTTTTGGTACCCCTGCAGCATTGGCGGCTCCACTCATGATAAGTCTTGGCTTTCCACCTGTAGCAGCGGTGGTAGTAGCCCTTGTTTGTGATAGCGCCTGTGTTGCCTTCGGTGCCATCGGTACTCCCGTACAACAGGCAATTACCTGTCTTGGCGGAGCAGAAGCGCTGGATGCCGCCTACATCGGGCAAATGTCTTTATGGACTGCTTTGCCGCTTGCAGTAGTAATGATTTTCTTGCCGTTTATAGCCAATGCAATTATGTGCAAATTTTTCAGCAGAGAAAAATCTATCAAACCCGCGCTTCAAGCCCTTCCCTTTTGCTTGTTTGCAGGCGTTTCCTTTGCAGTACCCTATGTGCTGGTTAACATATTCGTGGGTCACGAATTCCCATCTTTGTTCGGCTCTTTGATAGCGCTGATAATTACGGTTATTGCCGCTAAATACAAATTTCTTACCCCCAAGACGGTATGGCATTTCGGAAATGAGTCAGAGTGGGATGAAAGCTGGAAGGCCACGCATCCGCTGACCCCTCCAAAAGATTCTGCCATGTCTCTTATAAAAGCGTGGGTTCCGTATGTTATCATCGCTTTATTGCTGGTAGCCACTCGCATACCCGCCCTTGGCATTAAAGGATTGCTTAACGATACCTCAAGCTTTTTCGTGATTAAAAGCGGCAATTTGTTCGGCGTTGAAAACACTGCCTTTACCTTAAAGTGGGCGTATGTTCCGGGCTCGGTGTTTATTTTAGTGGCGCTCGTTACCATTTTGTTGCACAAGATGAAAGGGCAGGACGTGGTTTCGGCTTGGGGCGCATCCTTCAAACAGGTAAGCGGTGCGGCTGTTGCTTTGGTCTTCGGTCTTGCTATGGTACAGATTTTGCGTTACTCTGGCTCTAACGATGTTTCAGCAACGGAAGAAATGAAAAGTATGATTTTCTATATGGCAGAGGCGCTTTCAAAGGTGGGCAAGAGCCTTTATATTATAATTTCTCCAATAATTGGTGTGTTGGGTGCGTTTATTTCGGGCTCTAACACGGTGGCGGTTACACTGTTTGCCAACCTACAGGAACAGGCCGCCAACAATTTAGACCTGAACACCGCCGTTATCGTTGCAGCCAACACCATAGGCGGAGCTATCGGTAATATGATTTGCGTTAACAACGTGGTGGCAGCTTGCGCTACTGCAGGTACCGTAGGACGCGAGGGCAGAATCATTCGAGTTAACGCCATCCCCGCTGCTATTTTCACAGGTATAGTTATTTTGGTGCTGTTTGTCGCATTTTATTTGTTGGGATTATAAAAGAAAAAACAAAAGAAAACCTCGATGAAATTTTTCATCGAGGTTTTAATCATACTTACGAGTATTTGAGATGAGGGAGTGGTTATTTGCGTGATACGCAAATATATATTACACTATTACGAATGATAAAGTTTTCGCGATTGATATTTAGGCTCACAGGTAATGTTAAGTCCTAATTTCTTAAAGACGTTAATATCAACCTGACTTAAGATTACCGAGGAATGAGCCTCGCAATTTTTGAGTTTTGGTAATTGCTCCATGGCTTTTTTAGCGTTTTCGTCGTGGACTGCCGAAATGCAAAGAGCAATCAGCACCTCGTCGGTGTGGAGCCTTGGGTTATGGTTGCCCAGACTTCCTGTTTTCAGCTCCTGAACAGGCTCGATAACCTCGGGGGAAATCATCATAACCTCTTTGGCTATGCCGCTTAAATGCTTTAATGCGTTAAGAAGCATTGCGGCAGAAGCGCCCAGAAGCGAGGAGGTTTTTCCTGTTATAATCTTGCCATCGGGCAGTTCGATTGCCGCGGCAGGAGCACCGGTTTCGATTGCTCTGTCATTCGCGGCGGCGATAACAGGGCGGTCGTCGGGGGTGATACCTGCCTGTTCCATAAGAAGCTCTATCTTGCAGACCTCTGTGTCGTCGCGGTCGCCATTGAGTGCGCGACACTTTGCGGCGTAGTAACGGCGAATTATTTCATTATTGGCGGCGGTGCGGACTGCCTTATCGTCGAAAATGCAGTTACCCGCCATGTTAACTCCCATATCGGTGGGGGATTTATAGGGGCAGGAGCCCAAGATTTTGGTCATCATGGCTTGTACCACAGGGAAAATTTCCACGTCGCGGTTGTAGTTAACGGTGGTGACGCCATAGGCTTCAAGATGGAACGGGTCCAGCATATTAACATCGTTAAGGTCAGCAGTTGCCGCTTCGTAGGCAAGGTTTACGGGATGCTTCAAGGGGAGATTCCAAATAGGGAATGTCTCGAATTTTGCATATCCTGCCGCAACACCCCGTTTGTGCTCATGGTAGAGCTGACTAAGGCAGGTTGCCATCTTGCCACTACCGGGACCCGGAGCGGTTACAACCACCAGCTCACGCTGGGTCTTTATATATTCATTGGCGCCATAGCCCTCGTCGGAAACAATTTTCTTTATATTTGAGGGATAGCCCTCGATTGGGTAGTGCTTATATACAGGAATACCAAGGCTTTCTAATTTGCGTTTGAACAAATCGGCGGAGGGTTGACCTGTGTAGCGGGTCATAACCACACTACCAACAAAGAGACCGAAGCCACGGAAAGCGTCGATAAGTCTTAAAACGTCTAAGTCGTAGGTAATTCCAATGTCACCGCGGACCTTGTTTTTTTCAATGTCGGTGGCATTTATGGCAATAACCACCTCGGCTTGGTCCCGAAGCTGAGACAGCATACGGATTTTGGAATCGGGCGCAAAGCCTGGCAAAACACGGGATGCATGAAAATCATCGAAAAGTTTGCCGCCGAACTCTAAATAAAGCTTACCGCCAAACTTTGCGATACGCTCCAAAATATGCTCCGACTGCATTTTCAGATATTTTTCGTTGTCAAACCCTACCTCGTACATATAGAATTACCCTCTTAAAAATTTTTTAAAAAACAAAAGCGAATGGAAAGTCTTCCACTCGCTTATTGATTATATCACATTTCATTTAGATTTACAAGGTGCAAAACCAATTTAACTTAAAAATTCTGCAATAATTTCATTGGAAACTAAGAAGCCTTTTTTTGTTAAACTGAGACGCTGATTTTCTATTTTGCAAAGACCGTGCTTTATGAAAAGTTCCGACTTGGCTTTAATTTCTATGTCTGGAAAAGTCCGAATATCCACGCCCTCTTTGAGCCTGAGCCCCAACATAAAGCGTTCTTCGGGGGTTCCACCCTCGCCGTCGGGGATGGGCTCCATGCCTTTGATAAATTCCTCAGTATCCCGCGGATAAAAATACCGTTTACCGTCTAAAAAGCCGTGGGCAGAGGCGCCGAGACCTATATATTCCTCGCAACGCCAATATTTCAGATTGTGTCGGCTTTCATATCCAGCCTTTGCAAAGTTGGAAATTTCATACTGCCCGAACCCGAGGGACTCTAAGCTCTCCGCCATCTGCAAGTAAAGGTCAGCAACCTCATCTTCCTCGGGAAGCGGGAGATTTCCACGGTTTTTAAAGAGGGGTGTACCCTCCTCTAATTTCAGAATATATGCCGAAACATGCTGAGGGTCAAGTTGGGAGATGAAACTTATTGATTCTTCCAAAGATTGAGGGGTCTGCAAAGGAATCCCCAGCATTAAATCAAGGGAGAAATTGTCAATTCCCGCCCTTAGGCAATCCTCAACCGCCTTTATGGCGTGGGAGTTTCTGTGCCGTCTGCCGAGGACCTTAAGCTCCTCCTCGACTCCCGATTGCACACCCATTGAAATACGGTTTATACCGCCCCGCTTTGCCGTTTTGAAAACCTCGTATAAATCGTCGGCGGGGTTAGCTTCAAGAGTTGCCTCCTCTATTTTCGGAAAGTGGCGGTTTATTGCTTCCAAAAGTCGAGACAATCTTTCGGCGCCCAGCATTGAGGGAGTACCGCCACCGATGTATAGAGTGTCGACAGATGTGCCCTCATAGGCTTTCATTTCCCTGAGAAGCGCGTCGCAATAGGCATCCATTATGGACTCGTCCCCACAGGCGGAATGGAAATCGCAGTAGGCGCATTTCGAGGCGCAAAAGGGTATATGGATATAAAGTCCTTTACCTTTTTCCACAAAACGTCCCCCCTCGATTTGTACAATCTAAATTAATTTTACACCCAAACTGTAATTTAGTCAATCGGCTATTGATGGGTGGGTTTTGCATATATATGAAGCCTACAACATGCTCTGCCAATGTGCAGAAACTACAAAATTTGACAATTTACTTGCTACCAAATATTTCCTGTGATATAATTTGAAAGGCTGTGTGCAATAAAACAGGAAGTAGGGTAGAATTATGCAAAGGATAAAAAAATTATTTCCCATAATTTTAGCGGTTATAATGGCATTTTCCTCAGTACAGGTAGCTTGGGCGGACAGCGTCAGCTCCACTACAACCTCCTCGATGGCTGTGCATACCGCATTGTTTACCGATTCAAGGACCTGCCCACTTCCAAATATGACTACACCGTAAAAACCACCAAGAAAAAATATAAGCTTAGCGGAGATGCGGTCGAACCGGAATTGACGGTTTTGGATGCCACAGGCAAAGAAATCGCTGAGAAGAACTACATCGTTTATTACAAAGACAATAAAAAAGTCGGAACAGGCAAAGCAATCGTTGTCTTCAAAGGCAAATACAAGGGCACAAAAACAGCAAAATTAAAGATAACTAAATAAATATGAAGCACCCGAAAAGCGGGTGCTTTTTCTCTTGTCTGTGACAAAGAGAACCCCCTGTTCTACAGGGGGCAAAGAAATAGCTTTTAGCGAGGAGTAGAGTAGACAATAAAAAAGCTCCTTGGTATAGTAGAAGTGGTTTGCCGACCACACAACTAAAATATCAAGG
>JAZQKX010000017.1:0-104014 GCA_045542355.1 Acutalibacteraceae bacterium | reverse complement strand
GAAGGCGACCCGCTGGAGATTTATACTGATAATGACGGGGAGGTAATTTTCAAGAAGTATTCACCGATTGGGGAGTTGGCTTCCTTTGCGACGCAGTATGCCGAGGTTTTGGGTAAGAGCACCGATATGGGTGTTATTATTTGTGACCGTGACCACTGTGTTGCGGCTTCGGGTATTGCCAAACGGGAGGTTGCTGAGCGTAGGAATTCTGTGGCGCTGGAGGATATCATGGAAAGTCGCAAGGCTTATGTCCACTCCCCTGGTGAAAAGCGACGCATGGTGTTGGAGGGGTGTGACTACATGGTTGGAATTGCTGTGCCTATATTGTCGTCGGGTGATATTACGGGCGCAGTTGTGTTTGTTTCCTCTGATGATGTGTCACCAGAAGAAAGTGATATTAAACTCGCCACTGTTGCCGCCAACTTTCTCGGCAAACAGATGGAGGATTTTTAGTACTGAAATGCAGAAAGACAGCGCCTTAGAGAGTTTTGGCTCTTTGGGGCGCTTGGTGATTAAGCAAACGCAAATAATCCAACAAACAAAACAGGGTTGGATTATTTGAATTTGTTATCACGCCGAGGGTCGGCTTTACACTCCATAATACATAAATTCAGAGCAATAGGAGAATAAATTTTGGGGAGTCACATGATTATTAGTTAAATAGCGGTTGACTTTTGGAGTCTGTAGTGCTAAACTAAACCCTTGTGGTTTAGTTTTTTTCGAAAGGAAAGTGTTGAAAAATGCAGGTGTTATTGTCTCTATCTGTAGCCCTATTAGGAGGTTTGGTTCTTTCCCGCGTTGCAAAGCTCTTAAAGCTCCCTGCGGTTACCGCGTATTTAGTGGCGGGTATTCTTATAGGTCCCTATTTCTTGGGAGCATTGGGAATAAATGGCCTCGGATTTATGAGTCTTCATGAGGTAGAGGATTATTCTCTGCTTTGCGACATAGCACTCGGCTTTATAGCCTTTTCTATAGGCAACGAATTCCGTATGAAGGATATAAAATCCATCGGAAAACAGGCGCTGGTAATCGGTATTTTCCAAGCGGTTGTGGCAACCTTGCTTGTGGACGCGGCTCTTGTATCCCTTCACTTTTTAATGCCCGATAAACTATCTCTGCCTGCGGCAATAGTTTTGGGTGCCGTTGCTTCTGCTACCGCCCCTGCCGCCACCTTAATGGTTGTAAGACAGTACAAGGCAAAAGGACCTCTTACAAAGCTTCTTCTTCCCATAGTTGCATTGGATGATGCGGTAGGACTTGTGCTTTTTGCAATATCCTTTGGTGTGGCAAGGGGACTGATTTCGGGTCATACCAGCCTACTTACCGTTGTACTTGAGCCTGTTTTAGAGGTTGTGCTGTCGCTGATACTGGGAGCGGTGATGGGATTAGTTCTCACATACTTAGAAAGGTTTTTCCATTCCCGTTCAAAGCGACTTTCTATGTCGGTGGCATTCGTGCTCCTCACGGTTGGACTTTCCATGCTGGAGTTCCGAGTGTTTGGCGTTCATATTGCCTTTTCATCACTGCTTGTATGCATGATGCTGGGAACAGTGTTCTGCAATATATGCGATTTCTCTGCCGAGCTTATGGACAGACTCGACCGCTGGACAGCTCCCTTGTTTATCATATTCTTTGTGCTGAGCGGCGCAGAGTTGGAACTTTCGGTGTTTGCCGACTGGGGGGTTGTGGTGATAGGCCTTGTTTATATAGGGGCACGTTCACTGGGTAAATATTTCGGCGCGAGATACAGTGCCGCCGCGGTTAAATGTGAGCCCCCGATAGTGAAATATTTAGGAGTTACACTGTTGCCTCAGGCGGGTGTAGCCTTGGGCATGGCACTTAAGGCTATGACTCTCGGTGAGACAGGAAGTATTGTGCGAAACATAACCCTGTTTGCCGTGCTTATATACGAGCTGGTGGGACCTGTGTGCACTAAATTTGCTCTTATGAATGCGGGAGAGATTAAGCCCGAAAACAGAGTCAGCTCCCGTACTCATAACGACCACCACTTTGAGAAAATCGGAAAATAAAGATTATATGATATGTAAAAGCCCTGTAGCGTTCAAAATTTCGCTACAGGGCTTTTTTTAGAAAAAGTCTGACCTTTCATCGTATCGGTCAATATATTCTTCATAAAGCTCCTCGTCGATATCCTCCGCCAACATTTCATAGTCTTCCATTCCCGCGAATTCATCTTCATAGAGGGGACTTTCAAAATAATCGTTCATTTTTTGCAACCTCCTTTTCATTAAATACTATTAAGAATAACCGTCTTAATATGCATGATAATTTTTACCATAAATGCCGTATCGTATTTTCCGGAATAGCAGAAACTTTTTTGTCAACACTAATTAAAAAATATTGGCGGTGATTGGCATAAAACGACAGCTTGAAGATTTCAAAGGACAAATTCTCACCGAGTCTCTCGATGAGAATATAAGTTTTTTCACGAGGCTTTTTCAGAATGATGATGTTTTCAGAGTCCGAAAAATAAAGGTAACGCGGGGCAGGGATTATGGCTGTGCTGTGATGTTTATGGATGGTATGGTCAACACGGAGATCCTTAATCAATCGGTGATTCGTGCATTGCTCACCAACGGCGAGGGCGCGGGTGAGGGAAATATCACCGACTATATTATGAGCGAGGTGCTTTTTGCCAACGAGGTTAGCAGCACCCTCGATATAAGCGAAATGCTGTCGGCTATATTCTACGGAGACACCTTGCTTATTGCAGAGGGCAGCCGTCGGGGACTTATTATCAACACAAAGGGTTGGCGCACAAGAGGGATCAGTGAGCCTAATGATGAGAGGGTTCTGCAGGGTCCACGCGAGGGCTTTGACGAGGCACTTATGTTGAATGTTGCCCTGATTCGAAGAAAGCTCCCCACTCCCGACCTACAGGTGGAGCTTTTAAGGGTGGGCAGAAAAACCGATACCAAGATGTTTCTTTGCTATCTGGATTCGGTGGCAGATAAATTCACCGTGCGTGAAATAAAGCGGCGAATCGAGGCAATAGATATAGACGGCGTTCTGGACTCCAACTATATAAGCGAAATGATAAAGGGCAGACGGTGGTCGCTTTTTAAGACCATCGGCAGTACCGAGCGTCCTGATATCGTGGCGGCGAGGCTTCTCGAGGGCAGAGTAGCTCTGTTGGTAGACGGAACTCCCGTGGTGCTCACCATACCCTATCTCTTTTCGGAAAACTTTCAAGCCGATGACGACTACTACGTTAATTTCTTTGTGGCAAATGCGGGACGAATTCTCAGGTATATCTGTTTTTTTCTAGCTATCAGTGTTCCTGCGGTCTATTTAGGACTGATAATATACCATCCACATCTTCTCCCCACCGCCTTTGCGGTAACGGTATCTGCCGCCAGAGGGGGAATACCGTTTCCGTCTTATCTGGAATGTTTTCTGTTAACTGTGATATTTGAAATACTCAAAGAAACGGGAATACGAATGCAACAAAGCGTGGGTCATGCCCTTAGTATAGTAGGCGGACTTGTGGTAGGACAGGCGGCGGTGGAGGCTAAAATAGTAAGCGCACCAATGCTTATAGTGGTGGCGCTCAGCGGAATCTGCGGACTTATGATTCCGAGGCTTAAGGGGGTAATTCTCTATGCCCGATTCGGTCTTATAATTCTGGCTACTCTTTTCGGGCTGTATGGCTATTTCATAGGTATGGTGTTGATGTTATATTCCATATTTTCCCTCGATTCCTTTGGAGTGGACTATACCGAAAGCCTAGAGCGTCTCACTCTCCAATCTCTTAAAGACACGGTGATTCGTGTGCCCTGGTGGAAAATGCGCACAAGACCTCGGGGACTCACAAGGAATTTATACCGACAAAGGAGGAGGTAGAGCCGTGAGCAAAAAGCTTTTATGCCTGATCTTCGCCATAGTTCTTTTGATGCTTACAGGATGCGGGGGGAAAACCTCTGACTATAGAGAGCCTGAAAGCCGTCTTTATATTTCGGCGCTGGGCTTTGACCGACAGGGAGAGAAAATCAAGGTGTGCGCCGAGGCAATAAGCGTCGCCGACAACACTTCAGGCGGATATAGCATTAAGCATTATGAGGGGGAAGGGGATAACATTGATTCCGCAATGTATGAAATTACCAAAAACCTTTCTCCCTCGGTAAATCTCAGCCATTGCGCCCTTTTTGCTTTAGGGGAGGAAATGGTGGGTGAATATCTGGATGAGCTGATTTCGTTCGGCTTCGAGGATAAGGAAATCACCCATTCCATACAGCTTATTGCCACAGAGAATGCAAAAAAACTATTGCAATACAATAAGGAAACCACAAAGCCCTTAGGCTTCGCAATAGGGGAGCTTTTAGCCGAGGATACCGACGGCATAGGCGCCGATAAATTTGCCACTCTGGTATCGGTTATAAACAGTCGGGAGAAGGATAACGATTTATTCTATCTGCCATATTTTAAGGTAGAGGATAAAAATTATCTTTTTTCGGGAACAAGGCTGTATAAGGGGAGTCTTGCTGTAGGTGTCCTCAGCCGTGCCGAAACACAGCTTATAAAAATTGCCCGAAACGAGTTTCGGGGAGGAGAGATAAAGTTGGACTTTCAACGGGAGGATATAGTGGCAGAGCTGGACAGGGTCTACACTACAGCCAAATGGCAAGACAGCGACACCCCAAAGCTTCTCCTCAGCGTGGATATTAAATCCCAATCAGCCGAGAAAAAAGGCGAGGCTCTGAGGAATACCATGGGTGAAGAAATGTCGGCTGTCATAAAGCGACTTAGAGACGAGTCAGGGGTTGACCCTCTGGACGTGGGTGAACTAATAAAAAAAGGCAGTGAGTCCACCGCCCTTAAAGATATATTCCCTATTTTTATGAAGACCGAAATATTGGTGGAATGCAATGTGAAAGGGGAGGGAGATTAGGTGATAGCAGAAAATAAAATAACCTATCATCGCCACGGTGTTTGCCTGATAGCTCTCTTTATTTTGGGCAATACTCTGCTGACTTTTCCCTCGGGTGCCGATGCGGAGAGTGGGATATATGCACTGATTTTAGCGTTGATACCCGCCTTTATCTATTACGGAATATATGGAAAACTTTTAAGCGGGAAAAAGGGGGGCGCACTTTCGGGAAAATTCGGAAAGGCGGTTGCGATACCGCTTCTGCTTCTCTCAATATTTTCTCTTATCATCTGTTGCAGAGACTACACCCTTTTCATCGACACCATGCGACTTCCCAACACTTCGCTTTATGTTATAACAGGGATTTTTGTGGCTTTGGGCTTCCTTTTGGGACTCTCAAGACCTAAGGTGCTGTATCTGTTTTCCCTTTTGGGATTTGTGATCCTGTTTGGGGTGCTGGTGATAATGCTCATATTCTCAATTCCCAACATGAAAAGCGAATACCTTAACCGAGTGCTGACCCCCGATGTTCCCGCCATATTCCGTCAGGGAGCAGGTGTGTTTATTCAAAGTCTCGGTCAGGGAATACTTCTTGTGCTTTTTCTGGAAAGCAGTAAAAAGGCGGTATCCCAGCAGTACGGGGGATTGATTTTAGGCGCACTGCTTTTAGGGGTCAGCTTTTTGAACGTGTTAGCGGTGCTGGGGGGACTTTCTACAAGGCTGGATTATCCTTATATCTCGGTGAGCGAGATGGTCAGCTTCGGCAGAGGCTATAGCCGTATGGAGGGGCTAAGCTATGCTGTGTATTTTATATGCGCCCTTATAAAAACCTCATTGCTTATAAATGTTACCTTTCGACTTGCCATGGTGCTGGGTAGAAATTTCAAAATCCTCATGTATGTGCTGTTGCCTTTGATAGCACTGCTTGGCGTGTCGCGTCTTGGTGGAGGACTCTTTACTGCAGGGTGGATAAATGTACTTGTGTTGGCTATTGAGTTGGTAATCCCAGTTGTGCTAATTATTAATAATGCCTTTAAAAAAGGAACGGAATAATTTTATATTATTCCTCCAACAGAGCGTCATACTGGCTTCTTATGGCATCCCATGTAACGGCTCCCACATATCTGGTCTGGGGTAGACCAAAAAGATTCTGAAATGCATTGACCGCCGCTAAGGTCTGGGGGCCAAATATTCCGTCGGGGGTTACCCTCGGAAGCTCTCTTATATTTTGTGCTATGAAATCCAGGTAGCTCTGCAGGTCGCGAACATCCTCGCCTCTGGCGCCTGGGGTTATAAGATATCCCGGAAACAGCTTGGCTTTGCCTCTTTCGTAGCCCTCGGGCAAAAGACGGATGGTTTCGTTATAGACCTCGGTGAGCCTGTTCCATGTTCTGCGGTCTACTATTCCCGTCTGGGGAAGTCCGTATTCCTCTTGGAAAACCTTTACTGCGTTAAGGGTTTCGGTGCCGAAAACCCCGTCGGAGGTGATGGTGTTAAGGGCGGGATTGAAATAGGCTAAGATGTTGAGATAATATTGCAACAGCTTTATGGGAGTTCCGCTCATCCCTTCTTTCAGCTCACCGGGGTATGGGGTGGCTATATCCTCGTATGTAAGTCCCTCGGTTACCAGTTCACCCAATCGGGTTATAGCGGTGAAATATCTTTTGATTTTATACCAGGTGGCTTTATCCACAGTGCCCGTTGGCGGTAGGTCGAAGATTTGCTGAAAAGTTCTTACCGCCTCCTCGGTCTCGGCATCGAAAAGTCCGTCGGTGTTGGAGATTCTTGGAATGGCGGGGTAGTTTCTCCCTATGCGGTTAAGCTGTTTTTGTATAACGCTAACATCATTTCCGGCAACCCCCACAGCTAAAGGTACTCCTGGATAGGATTCCTCGATATCCGCCACAGGAGCGTTTCTTACAATATCGATATCGTCGCCGTAGTAGTATTGCAGAATTTCGTAAGGAATGAGTCCTCTTTCCGCCAGGCCCACCGTACCCCATTGGGAAAGCCCCTCGCATCTCGCGGTGGTGCCGTTGCAGAACTGGGTAAAGTATGGCTGAATCTGTCCCCGACGAACTACATAATCGTTGTATATCTCATCCACAATTTCGCTGATATTATCGAAAATATCCCTATCCTTTTTGAACGCCTGATCAACTGTGGTTGAGGAGGTTATATCGAAGTCATAGCCACGGGAGGGATACCACTCGGTGAAATAACGGTTAAGGGCGAAGCTGATTATGGCGTATATATTTGCTCTTAATGCACTCTCGGGCCAGGTGGGGTAGATTTCGCTGGAAGCAACATTTTTAATGTAATCGGGAAAAGAAACCGTAACATTTTCCGCAGGTTCGTCGGGTCTCCCTAAATGCACGGTTATAGTTTCGGGTATAAACGGTGTTATTACTGCCATGATGTCTCTCCTTTACAGCGTGTAGCTGTTGTCAAATTTTATTGTAATAGGCTGGTTGTTTCCCGCCGCGGCAATGTAGGTAAGGTCTAAGGGCTGGGTGGTGTTGACTCCGTCAAAAATGGGCACACCCTCTATTCTCACAGGCAAAAAGCCATCGGCATCGATTCGTATATCGTAAAATGCGGCAACATCTCTGTAGTTTTCGCCAGGTGATTCGGAATAAATTTTTGAGGGAGCAGGTAGCATGATTCTGCCTGTTTTTCCGCTAAGGTCGGTAACCTCCCTTTCTATCGTTCTGTCTCCCTGCAATACCGTAACATTAGCGCCTGATACAGGGTAAAGTCCGCGGGAATGGGTAAGGGCTATGGTAAGGCCTCCTCGACCTGTATAGGATTCAGGCTCAGGAACAATCTCCTCAGGTAGCTGAAGCGTAGGTCTTGTTCCTATATTTTCATCCACCTCAGGTGGTCGTACATCCTGTGTATTTACAGGTATTGCCTTACGGCTGTGATAAAGTTCCATAAGCTCTCGTTTATAATCTTCAATGGATTTTTCCATATTTTACACCCTTTCTCAATCATTTGTTCATACTATAATATGCCATAAAGCAAAAAAAGTGCCGTTTGGTCTTTCGACCTAACGACACTTTTGGCTATTTCAGTATATATTTTCCGTTTCCAAGCCGGAATTCTTCACCCTCGGGGGTGATGACGGTGGCTTGGCAGTTGGGTGGGATTACCACGTCGATGTGGCTCACTCCCGAAATCTTTCTCACATATACTCCGATTTTACCTCTCACGGAATGATAGACGCACCTAAGCTCGTTTACGCCATCGGGAAGCTTGGGGGCAATGGTGATTTTACTATATTGTTCTTCACCACTAATTCCTGCAAATATTCGGTAGTAATCGGCGAATATTCCCGCAAACATTGGATGGTCTCCCGACATCATACCATCGAGATTCAGCCATTGTTCGTGAAGTGTGGTGGCATCATATTCAAGCACCTGTCTGCCAAAACTGGGATATTCGGTGCTGTGAAGCATACGGCTGAGGATTTCCATGCCCTCCTCGTCCCGTGACAACACACGTATCAGGTATCTGGTACCCGTTATTCCGGTGGTGTGGCGGTAGTTGTCTACCTCTTTGATGTGTTTTTTCAAAGCCGTGTAGATACCGTCCCGATGCTGAGGCTTGGCAACACCCATGCCGAGAGCTAAAAGATTCGGGGTTTGCTGACCGCCTGAAAAACAGCAGTTTTTCTCGTCAAAATACTTTTCGTAAAGCTCATCTCGGTAGAATTCCAAAAGCTGGGAGAACCGCTTTTTGTCATCGCTTTTTTGGAGGCGTTCGCTGAGTTTTACAAGATAATTCAGCTGGAAAATTGCGGCGCAGAGCCCTGCTTCCCCGCCAAAACGATTGCATTTATCGTAGTCGCTTTCGGGGTTGTCAATGGGGGCGCACCAGTCACCAAAGGTGGAGACAAAGCCGTTTTCTTTATAGGTTTTGAGACTCCTTTCCACCACCCATTTCATTCTTGGGTACATCTCGGTTTCAATTTCAGAATCACCGAAATGCTCACTCATCAGTTTAGGCAGGGTAATTATTTCGCCGTCCCAAATAGGAAAATGTCCGTTAACATCGGTCTCGTTTTTGATATTTCTCAGCCAATGGCGGTAGTAGCTTTGCATATCGAGACTGTGGAGACAAAACTCCTCATAAGCCATGGAATCCATAAGACAGGGTATGCGCTCGTCATTAACGGCACAGTTTGTGGGGTAGCTCATAACATTTGAGCATACCGAACGCATAGCGTTATCGTAAAAGCGCATGAGCATGGGGTCGTCGCAGTAGAAACTACTCTCATTGTAAATTGCGGAGCCGATAGTTACTTTTTCTGCCGAGATAAGCTGAGCTACACCGTCCATGCGGATTTCTGCATAGCGGAAGCAATGGTAGGTAAACCGAGGCTCGTAAACCTCAAGCTCGTGACCCTTTAAAATATATACATCCGTGGCATTTGCATCCCGATTGGTAAAGGTGTTGAGACTGCCATCGGGATCTACATGCTCAGAATGGGTGATTATAACTCTGGTCCCAGGCTCACCTATAACCTTTATGCGGATATAACCCGCGCCGTTTTCCCCCCAATCACAAAACGTAACCTCGTCCTCACGGGCTTCCATGTGGGTGCATTTTTTGCGGCTGAGCTGACGGATGGGGGTTGTGTACATATTGAGTACACCCTCGTCCATATCGGACAGCTTACAGCCAACCCATTCGCTGGTATCGATATAAGGGTCGCACCAATTCTTAATTTCTAAATTTTTATTGTAGGCCTCTCCGTGGTAAATAGAGGAGGAAATAATGGGGCTTTTGTGACATATCCAGCTGCCGTCGGTGGTGATGAGCATATAGTCTCCGTCCTGAAAGAGGATAGAAAGCGCTGCCCATACCCGTGGCTCACCCTCATATACCCACCCGAAAGGGGAGTAGTCATCTTTTGAGTAGCCCTTACCCAGCATAATACCCATAGTGTTGTTGTCAGTACCTATAAGATGGGTAACGTCATAAGCGTCGGCACAGCATTCATAAGGATAACTCAGTGGGCTGAGCATAGCGGGAGCAAGTATTCGGTCTCCAACCCGTTTGCCGTTTATGTAAAGCTCGTAAAAACCACGCGCTGCTATGTATGCGGTGGCAAAGGCGGGTTGTTTGCCTGTGAAAAAGGTTTTGCGAAAGAGGGGATTAGCCATGTTGGGGGCGGTAATCCACTTGGCATTTTTGAAGATGCAGTCCATTAGACCTGTTCTGAAACGGGTATTACCTATCAGCATTTCATCCCCAAGCTGAACTTCAATAATAACACGGTATTCGGTGTCGGGCTCTAATGCCTTGCCCTCATGCTTTATCCCAAAGCTTTTGTCGGATTCCACCCAACCGCTATCCCAGAACAACTCATCTATAAAGCCTATGACCCTGATTCTGTATTTCTTCTGAAATACATTCTGCGCATCACAAATAAATTCCCATGAATAGTGTGGGAATTGGGTGCTAAGTCCTATAGGCTCTTTTGCATATTCAACTTTAATGTTATAAAGCTTGGTGTTCATATTCAAATACCATCCTATAGTATTTCAGTATATCATACAAAGCCTCACCTTTCAATCCAAATTTTTACACAGAGCAAGGCTCCGGTAAATATTTAAGCAATTTAAAAAAACAAACCACTTGAAATTTACAGAAACTTAGTATATAATATATGTGAATATAAATTATGGAGGAGTGTTTTCATTGCTTAAGAGAATATTTGCGCTCTTTATTTGTTTGATACTTATATCCACAACCAGCTTCACAGCATTTTCAGAGGGCTATATTGACTCTAACGGTAAAGTGGAGGATACCTTGATAGACGAGATAGCGGCAACTGTGTATGTTTCTGCAAATGGAAGTGATAACGGAAAGGGCACAGCGGATAGCCCCTTCTTAACATTAAACCGTGCGATCGAAATGGTTTACCATAACGGTACGGTTGTAATCGATGGTGAGCTGACTCTTGCTTCAAACTACAGCTGGAAAAAGCACGGTAAAACAGTTACTATAACTGGCGGCACACTTAACGCTTCAGCTTTAAGCAGAGTTGTACTTCACGATAGCGTAATCTTCGATAATATTACCCTTACATTTGCAGACAAGGCAAAGCTTTTTGCCAACGGCTATAAGCTTACTATGGGTGAAAATGTCACAATGACCCAAACCACTTACAACGACAACGCCGTTGCCTTATGGGTATATGGTGGCGGACAGGAAAACACCACCGTTAAAAGCACTAACGTCACCATTTTAGGCGGTGTTTATTCGAGAGTCTACGGCGGCTCCTATGGCGGAACGGTTTTGGGTGACACCAACCTGACCGTTGGCGGAAATGCCAACCCCAATTTAGATAACACCAGCCACTCCATCTTATGTAATTTCTACGGTGGCGGTCAGAACGACACCATCGGCGGCGATGCCAACTTTACTTATGGCGGCAACGCTAAAGCTTCTTACATATACGGTGGCTCCGAAAATGCAAGTGCATTAACCAATAACGGCAAATCCGCAACCATTGGCGGTAAGGTTAATTTTAATGTTATCGGCGGTAAGGCATACAGCATTTATGGCGGTAGTAATCTTGTGGACCATAAGAGCGACGTTAACCTCACCGTAACAGGCGGCGAATTTTCCCAGATTTTCGGCGGAACAGATAAACAAGCGCTAACAGGAAATGTAGTGGCTAAGATTCTGGGCGGCACAATTAAGCGCCGAATCTACGGCGGTTGTTACAATGAAGTAGAAGTTGGGATTTTCAGCAATACATGGCTTACCTCTTACCATGTCACAGGTACTATTGACCTCATAATCGGCGGTGGTGCCAATATCACCTTTTCCGATACAGGTGACTCAGACCGTTCGATTTATGCCCACAGCCGACACAAAACAAATTCCTCAAGCGAAATTACTTCCTTGATATTTGCAGACAAAGCCGGATATGATGCCTACAAAGACAAATTAAAGGCTCGTGATTCTGTTATGAGCAGTGTGATGAGTGGATTATCTGCGGCAGACAATCTCCACTATTATACCTACACCGCCAACGATACCACCGATGTTATTTCTATCACTTGTAGCTATGATTCAAATGAGTCGGAAACCGCTACCCTTACTCTCGACAACAGTGTCAGCAGGGTATATAACGGCAAGGAGATAAAGGCAGCCAAGGTGGTTTATTCCTCAGGCTGGAAAGGCGAAAAGGCAGAAATCGCATATTCCAACAATGTAAACGCAGGTACAGCCTCTGCTAAGCTCACCTTGAGCGGAGTAAATGTTACACTTAATTATACAATCGAAAAGGCTGAGCAGTCGGCTCCTAAGCCTTTGCTTTTCAGCACCACAGCCGAAACCGTCAAGGGAAAAGCAGACGGTCAAATTCTGGGACTCACAAGCGGTATGGATATAAGCTCAGATAATATCTCATTCGCCCCTGTAACCGATGCAAACGCTACCTTCGCCTCAGGAACATACTACATAAGGTATTCCGAAATGGATAACTATAAGCCCTCTACAGCTGTTGCTGTAATTGTAGAGGAGGGAAAAATGCTTACCGTAACCTTTATGGTAGACGGTGCGGAATACACCATACGCGAGGTTGAATGGAACGCGACCCTCACCAACATCCCCGAAGTTCCCCACAAGGAGGGCTACGACCAGATAGCTCCCACTTGGGATGTTACCGATTTCAGCGAAATCCAGTCTGATATGGAAGTAAATGCGGTTTACACTCTCAACGGTTTTGTTGTTGATTTCGTAGGCCGAGACGGCAAGGTTTTCTACACAGCTTATGTGCAAAAAGATTGCGGTGTTGTCAGTGAACAGGATTTGAAAAATGCCAGAGAGGCAGCCCCTATTCTTTATGGATACGACTTTTTCGCTTGGGACAAGGGAGCTGATGACATAACCGAGGACACCGAAATCACCGCCCTCTATTCAAGACAGACAACCAAATACAACACCACTCTCATTGATTCCAACGGTGAAACAATAGATTCTAAGCAAGTAGAGTTTGATCAACGCTTTACCATTGTGGATGATAGTGCAAAATCCTTCCTAGTAGATGGTCAGGTAGTAGGCGGTCCTGGTAGAATTTCTCTTTACGGATGCGGAGAGCTTACAATCCAAACTTCTGACACAGTTGAAGCTAATGAGGCAACCGTATCTATTCTTAGAACTGTCACCGATGAAATAATTAATGGTAAGCACGTATACCGTGTATTTGTCCACCTCTACAATCCTAACAATGTAGAAGTTTCTAAGCTTGGTGTAATGTTTGCGCCTGGAAGTGCTTATGAGAGTGATGAGAACTTCAAAATTGAAACCTTAGACAGCGAAAAGTACATCACCCGCGACACTGATGTACCCGCAAACGACCTGTTAACTACCTTCAAAGGAATCAAGAATGGAGTAACCCGTGTTGTCCGTGCTTATGCAACTGTGGGTCAAACCAACATATACAGCGGCAGAGTTGACAGCCATACATTTAATTAAAGAAAGGAGAGCGAAAACATGAATAAATCTTACGAAACGCCGGAATTCAGCTTAATTCAATCGCTTTCCGATTATTGCAAAGGTCTTTCCTTAGGACTTCCAAACGATAAAAGCGGTTATACCCAGGTTGAAACCGAAGACCCATTCGGTGATGAATAATAACCCCCTAAGCCCTCGGCATCAGCCGAGGGCTTTCTGCATCTTATCATGGCGTTACTGACTCTCTTTTTTGTTGCAATATATGACGAAATATGGTAAAATAAAATGAAGAAATATGGATTGGAGGCAGGCGTGTGAATCTCGATGAGCTGCGTTTGGAAATTAATGATGTAGATTCAAAACTGGTGCCCTTGCTGCTTGAGCGCATGGAACTTTCGCATCAGGTGGGCGTATATAAAAAAGCCCATGGCATCCCAATCCTTAATTCCACCCGTGAGCAGGAGATACTTGAAAAAGTCTGCGACCCTGCTCCACCTGAACAAAAGGCCTATATCAAAAAGCTTTATGAAAAAATTATGGAGGTCAGCCGTGAATATCAGGCTGACATTATGGGCGAAGATTAATAATTCTTTCCCCAATAAATGGAGGATAAAAACAAATGACTTGGTTTATTTTATCAATTTTAGCTCTGGTTTGCTGGAGCGGTTCGGATTTCTTTTCAAAGCTTGGCTCTAAGCCCGACGATAAATACAGCCATTGGAAGATGGTAATGGCTGTGGGACTTGTTATGGGTCTTCATGCGGCTTATGAAATATTTGTAAGTCATGTAGAAATTTCATGGGAAATCATTTTAGCATATTTACCTGCTTCGGCGCTTTATATACTTTCGATGGTGTTCGGATATGTATCTCTCCGCTACATTGAGCTTTCGGTTTCTTCCCCTATATGCAATTCCTCAGGAGCTTTAGCGGCTGTGCTTTGCATACTATTTTTGGGTCAGGAAGTGGGCACAGTTGCCATCGGTGCTATTGTGCTTATCGGTGTAAGCATTGTGGGTCTCGGCATTGTTGAAATGAGAGAGGATGAAAACAGCCGAGCTCTGCGTCAGCAAAAGGCAGTTGTTAAATATTCCAAGAGCTTTCTGGCTCTGGCTTTACCCGTGCTTTATTGCCTTATTGATGCGGCAGGTACCTTTGTGGACACCCTCATTCTCCGCGAGGAGCCTACAGGTACATTTTTCGACAAGGTGTTCCCCAACACTCTGCCCGAAGAATCGGCAAATGTGGCTTATGAGCTTACCTTCCTCTTTATGGGTATAATAGCAGCCATATATGTTTTGGGAATTCGCCGCGAAAAGCTGTTCGTAAAACGTGACGGCTCAAAGCTTCTTGGCGGTATCTGTGAAACCGCAGGTCAGTTTGCCTATGTGTTCGCACTGGGTGATACTGCCCACGCTGCTCCCGCCGCCGCAATCATTTCTGCATACTGCGCCCTCTCTGCCGTATGGAGTTCCATTTTCCTTAGAGAAAGGCTCTCCTGGAAGCATTATGTGGCAATCGGCGGTGCAATTTGCGGTATTGTTATCTTAGGATTTTTTGATGCATAAAATAATTTAGTCAGGATTTATTAGTTTTCAGAAAGGGTGGGTTGTCTTGAAAAAAAGAGTATCGGCAATGTTACTAACCGCGGTAATGTTTTTTTGCCTGATGCCCCAGAGCATTGTGTCGGCTCAGGAACAGTATCCAAGAACCATAACCATTTCGGTTGACTCCAAGATAAAAGCCTATAATTCACCCCTTTCTGCAGAGGATGATTTTGAAGAATACATTGTGGATAGCATTGTATCCTGTGATGCCACCATCAATTTAACAGAGTACGATTTCGATTTAGATGAAACAATAGCTAAAATGAATAACACCCAACGGGGTGAATATATCAACGCAGTTTATCCCCGGCTTGACCTACAGCTTTTCGCCAATAAATACCCTGAGCTATATAATCTGAGGGGCTGGGAATATGTTATCAGCCGTGAATCGGGATATGAAGGTTCTGTGCGATATTATATAAGCGGTATAAAAGCTACTTATCATTTCAGCCAAGATGCATATATTAACCGCAACAATGCCTTTAAATCTGTAGCGACTTCAATGGTGGCTGACTTGGTCGATTCCGACCTTACAGATTTGGAAAAGGCATTGATTCTCCACGACAGGTTGGCTATACACTGCGAATACGATTATGAAAATTATGAAAACGGCACAGTCCCCGCCGACTCTTATAATATGTACGGCGCATTGGTGAATAAAATAGCCGTTTGTCAGGGCTATTCAAAGGCATATATGTATATGCTGGGATTGCTTGGTATAGAGAGTCGCGTGTGCACCTCGGAAAAACTCATGCACATGTGGAATATCGTCACAATCGACGGGGAGGAATACCATGTGGATGTTACGGGAGACGACCCTGTTTATAACATTGAGGGACGGGTAAACCACGATAACTTTCTCCGTTCCTCGGTGGGGATTTACTATACAAACCACAGAGCAGACGACTTTGATATGACCCCCGACGATACAAAGTACGACAACTACTTCTGGCAGAAATCAAAGACAGCGTTTCAGTATGTAGACGGCTCTATCTATTATGTGGACAACAGCGCCTCGGATATTATTCTGTGGGACGGCGAGGATAGAGAAGTAGTCTGGGATATTCATAACAGATACAACCCTCATATAAAACTGAATAGCTATAAAAATAATCTCTACTACACCTTTGACAGCAAGGTATACTGCATAGATTTAACCGATGATGCCACCGCGCCACATGTGGTCAGCGCTCCTAAAATGCCCTACGGATACGATATATATGGATTTAACATTGTTAAGGGTGAACTTTTGATGGAGTGCTATAGCAACCCCAATGGCGGTGAGCCTTACATCATAATAGAAAGAATAGAGGACGAAGTGGATATAACAGATTCCTTTGACTCTGCTCTCAAATCATCCCTAAAGAGCTTCACCTACGACGGCAAGAAGAAAACTCTGGATATTTCGGTTAGTGCATTTGGAGAGCTCCTACAGGAGAACCGTGATTACACCACGGTTTATAAATCGAACGTAAATGCAGGTACGGCAATGGTTACCTTAACCGCAGAAAACGGCTATACAGGCACTGCTTCCGCTACATTCACCATAAAACCTGCCTCCCTGGGAGGAGCGACGGTTTCTAATATCTACGATAAGGAATACACAGGCAAGGCGGTTACCCAGAATCCTATTGTCTATCGCGGCGGAAAACTTTTGCAACCCAAAGCGGATTATAATTTAAGCTACTCCTCAAACACCGCCACAGGCAAAGCAAAGGTTAAAATCACCGCAACGGGAAACTATACAGGCACAGTCACTAAATATTTCTACATTCACCCCAAAAAGGTGACGGGTCTTAAATTTTCCTCTGCCACGGCGAGTAAGATTAAAATCAAATGGAGCAAATCCCCCAGTGGCACAGGCTATGCCGTAAGGCGAAAGACCTCGAAGAACGGCAAGTATAAAACCGTGGCTATTATTAATTCTCTTAAGACCACAAGCTACACCGACAAAACCGTCAAAGCAAATAAAACCTATTACTACGATGTGGTGGCATTCAAAACTGTATCGGGTAAAAAATACGGCGGTGTTGCCTCAAAACTGCTGACAACCAAAACCGCCACAGCCACCCCGAAAATCAGCTACTATAAAAACAACTCCTCGAAAAAAGCTAAAATCAAATGGAAAAAGGTTTCGGGCACCACTAAGTATAAGCTTTATATGAGCACCAAAAAGGGCTCTGGATATAAATGCGTATACACAGGAAAAAAGCTAAGCTACACAAAGTCGAAGCTGAAAAAGGGCAAGACCTATTATTTCAAGGTCCGCACCTATAAAACCCTCGGTGGCAAGAAGATTTATTCTTCCTACAGCTCGGTGAAAAAGGTTAAGATTAAAAAATAATATAAAGCAAGGGTTATCTCAAAAACGAGATAACCCTTAATTTTTGTGGTTTTACATTTTCTCAAAGCCTATCAGCAATCCGCCCTTTTCGGCGTAAAAACTGCAAAGGCCTCGGCATTTATAGAGCTCTACCTCGACTGCATTAAAACGCTCCTCTATCAGAGCTTTTAGCCTTTTTCCCGCGACTTCGTTGAAGCAGTGGGCGATTTTGACCTTACCCTTTTTAAGATCTGCGGTTTTCAGATGCTCAAGGATTGTCTGCAGAGATTTCTCCTCGCCGCGGCATTTGTTGAGCGGCTCCAGATCGCCTCTGTCACTTGCCTTGCCAACGACTCTTATGCCGAGAATCCCCGCCATTTTGGCAACCAAGGGAGTGACTCTGCCGTTGTTGGCAAGATTTTTCATCGATTCCAGCATAAACAAAAGTCCTGTTTGACGGCTGTATTTCTGGATTCCGTCGCAAACGCTTTCAAAGTCGTTTCCCTCGGCTATAAGCTCTTGGAGCTTATCTATCATAAGCCCGATTTCAGGCCCCGCCGAGAGGGAGTTCAGCACAAACACCTTGCGGTCGGGATAAAGCTCCTCATAGTAGTTTTTGGCAAGTATGGCAGAATTGAAGCTTCCTGAAAGGGTGCCTGTGATGGTGACGCAGAATACATATTTGGTATCCCCGAACGCCTCCAGCCAATCTCCTGTGTTGGGGCATGAGGTGGAGGACTTGCCCTTGTAGGAGGTAAGGTTATTTACCATTTCCAGCACATCTAAGTTTGCATCGTCAACATATTCGCGGTCGGCGGTTATTATCTTTAAGGGTGCCG
The DNA here is from genome assembly GCA_045542355.1 of Acutalibacteraceae bacterium. GTDB lineage: Bacteria > Bacillota > Clostridia > Oscillospirales > Acutalibacteraceae > UMGS1532. Next base: position 85,880 of record JAZQKX010000017.1, on the reverse strand, counting down.
AGCTGAAGGCGATGCCTTTCAGTTCTAAAGTATCGCAGGAGGAGTCGGCTACTATCTTTACTTCATCAATTATCATAGGTAACAGTCCTTTCGGTTGTGTATGTAAGGGGTATCTGATATTCCTTTTCATAAATATCTTTCCACACATTGTAGTTTTTCTTCATCTTTTCGTCCGCATTTTGCCGTTAGTCCAAGTCTCGTCAAATCTGCCCAATTTTCGTATTCCTCGATTTTTTCGTTGATTTAACTCGGTCACGGTCGCGGTTTTACTCCTTTATGACGAAAGAGGGCTTATAATTAAAACGAGAGGTGTCAGAAAACGCTTTCTAGAAAAAGTATATATAAATCATCTCCGATACTCAACCTACTCTGCGTTTTTTCAGGTATATTAATAATGCCTCTCTTTGTAGAGGTGTAGCTTTACCACTCTACCAGCGGTAGAATTTCTAAATATACAGCAAAACAGCGAACTTTCAAGGATTTGAAGTTCGCTTCTTTGATTGCTCTACTGCATGAAACTTTCGATCCGACTCTGGGTTTACACCGAGGGTTTATCACTCTTTTATAAAGGAATTCAGATATTCGTTCAGCTCCTTGTAGCCACCGTGAGGCCAACGCTCTAAATCCTCGTTTTGCTTGTTGATGAGATTGTCGGTGAGTAGAAACACCTTCATGCCTATTTTTTCGGCAACCATATCGTCACCCACATCATTTCCAACCATAACACATTCTTCGGGTTTTAGCCCCAGTTTTTCCACTATATCCAGATAATAGTTTGGGTTAGGTTTGCTGAAACGACAATTTTCGTAGGAGGTGTAAAACTCAAAAATCTCAGGCGTCAGTCCCGCCCAACGTATTCTGATCTCTGTGGCGATAGAGGGGAATATGGGATTGGTTGCAAGGGCAACGCGCAATCCTGATTTTTTTAGTCGTTCCACTATATTTTTAGCTTCAGGTGTGTTTCCGCAAACTGCACTCACCTTGTCGAATTCCGTTTTGTAGAATTCGTCGAAGTAGGGCATGTCATCCGATGACCTTTCTCCGTAAACTCCCTTAAAGAAATTCCAGAACACTTCTTCATTTGTGCCGTTTCCGTCGTTTTTTATCATGGCTTCCGTGCCCTTCCAGATAACCTTGATAAGGTCTTCAGGCTCATATCCGCGAGTGGACAACTTTTTTGAAATTCCGCCGAAATATGCCTTTACAAATATATCCTGGTCCATGGGCAGAAGTGTGCCATCCAGGTCGAACAATACCGCCTTGATGCTCATAATATTACTCCCTTTAATTATTTTTTAAAGAATGCCACAGCAACCGCGCCCGGACCCACATGGGTGCCTATAACACTTCCAATAAGGGTGAAGCGAAGCTTGTCGGTGCCCATCTCCCAAAGGGCTTTGCTGTCTTCAATATATTTCTGCAAAAGGGCGTCGCTCAGCCCTGTGTAGCCTAAAAGCAAAGGCTTTGTGAAGTCTACTCCACCTGCTTTTTCAATCTCGGTTACCAGCAGATTGTTGCCCTGCTTAGAGCCTCGTGCCTTGCCAAGCATTGAGATTTCGCCTTCGGACACCGAAAGCACAGGTTTTATATTTAATAGTCCACCCGCGAAGGCAACGGTTTTAGAAATTCTGCCACCCTTTTTAAGGTATTCTAAGGTGTCAACCATAGCGACAATTCGGATGTTCTTCTTTTGGATTTCTAACTCATCCGCAATTTCTTTGGCGCGCAGTCCTGCATCTTTAAGCTTTAGCGCAAGTTCTGCAAGAATACCGCCGCCGATGGCAACAGTACCGCCGTCTACGACATATATATTGTCATAATCATAGGCGGCAATCGTGGCGCTTTGATAGGTGCCCGAAAGACTGGATGCCACGGTAATAACCACCGCGCTGTCACCGTTTTTCTTCACCTCATCGAAGACACTTTGAAAAGAGGATGGGGTTGCCTGACTTGTGGTGGGGAGCACATCGGTCTCCACCAGCTTTTCGTAGAACTCCTCCTTGGTGATGGTAACACCGTCGATAAATTCCTCGTCACCAAAATGCAGTGTGAGAGGCACCACGGTTAACTGTTCTTTGATTTCGGGGAGTAAATCAGCCGTTGAATCAACAATAATTTTCACACTCATATTCATTCTCCTCGGTTTAAATCTATGCTTCGGGTATGCCGTTCTGACAAAGCCCTTTGAGATTATTGGCTATAGAGCCAAGGGCTTCATAAAAAATCTTTCGGCTGTCGTCACTTAAATCCTTGCCCGCAAGTTCCACCGCCAACGCCGCTCTGCGGCTCACAAATTCTGCCGCTTCCTTACCCGCCTCAGTGAGCTTGAAAACGCCGCGGTACAGATTCTGGTGGATACCCTCTTTGGTTACAAGCCCCTTTTTCTCCATAATCGACATCATGCGGGAAACGTCCGCCTTGTCCTTCCCGCACAGCTCACAGAGCTCTGGGGCAGTGACACCGTCTGGATAGCGGGACATTGTCAGCAGATACACCGAATGGGTACCCTTAAGACCGTATTTGTCCATCTCATCTGCCGTAAGTCTGTGCCAACATTTTGAAATCTCGGAAATGGCGAGAGAAAACCGCTCAAATCTTTCTATCATAGCCACACTCCTAAACAAAAGAAATATGAGATGTTGAATTATCAACTTATCGTATTATACACCAAAGATGTTGAATTGTCAACATCTTAAGATGAGTTATGTAATAACACTTGCATATATTGGTAAATTGTAGTATACTGTAGTAAAAACGAACGGTTGTTCGCGATTTTTAGAGGGTGATATTTTGTTTTCGAGAATAAACAGTGTGGGAATTTACGGCATGGATGCCTTTATGGTTGAGGTGGAATCCGATGCTAATATGAGGGCTGAACTGCCTCAGTTTAATATAGTAGGTCTGCCCGACGCGGCGGTTAAAGAGGCAAGGGACCGAGTGCGCTCTGCCATGAAGAACAGCCACTTTGAATTTCCGCCCAGTAAGGTTATAGTAAATCTTGCCCCTGCCGATGTTAAAAAGGTGGGCGCTTTATATGATTTGCCGATTCTGCTTTCCATACTTGCCGCATTCGGCAGATTGAATACGGATATATTAGATTCGGCTTTTATAGGCGAACTTTCTCTGGAGGGTTCTGTGAAACCCGCAAACGGTATGCTCCCTATGGCAATCTGCGCCAAGGCTAACGGAATCAAGCGTTTCTTTGTACCCGCAGAAAATGCGGCTGAATGTAGCGTGGTTGAGGGAATTGAGATATACCCTGTAAAACACGCGCTTCAGCTTGTGAACCATCTGTTGGGCATCGAGGCAATACCCGCCGCGGAGCCAATCTCCTTCGAAAGGGTCATAAGCGGTTACATTCCCGATTTCAGCGAGGTTAAAGGTCAGCCCAGAGCTAAAAAAGCTTTGGAAATCGCCGCCGCAGGCGGTCACAATGTGCTGCTTATCGGTCCTCCAGGATCGGGTAAGAGTATGCTTTCCAAAAGACTGCCCTCAATTCTTCCGCCTCTCACCTTTGATGAGGCAATCGACACCACAAAAATTTATTCCATTGCTGGAATTTTACCCAAAGAAACACCAATAATTAAGGATAGACCTTTCCGCGCGCCCCACCATTCAGCAACCAAGGTTGGACTTGCAGGGGGTGGCACGATTCCCCGACCTGGCGAGATTTCTCTGGCTCACAACGGAGTGCTGTTTCTGGACGAGCTTCCTGAGTTCAACCGCACCTCAATGGAAACCCTGCGCCAACCTCTTGAGGACGGAGTTGTTACAATCTCCCGCGCCGCAGGTACCCTTAGTTATCCTTGCAGTATAACCATGATTGCGGCAATGAATCCCTGTCCTTGCGGATACTACGGCCATCCCACCAAGCAGTGCACCTGCTCCGAATCCAAAGTACGTAAATATTTAGGTAAGGTTTCGGGTCCCCTCCTCGACCGATTGGATTTACAAATTGAGGTACCGCCTGTAGATTTCGAAGCCCTGAATGCTAAGGGTAAGGAGGAGACCTCTGCCGAAATACTTGAGCGCGTTATGGCGGCTCGTGAAATTCAGAATAAAAGATATAAAGGCACAGGCATCACCTGCAACGCCAGAATAACCCCCAAGCTTCTCAACGAATACTGTAAGTTAGATAACGATGCCACCGAGCTTCTTCACGCCGCATTTGATACCCTTGGTATGTCGGGCCGTTCCTACGACAGAATTCTCAAGGTTGCAAGAACTATAGCTGATTTAGAAGCGGCTGAGGACATCAGCGCCGACCACGTGGCTTTGGCTCTCCAATTCAGAAGCCTTGATAGAAAGTATTTCTAAGGTGGTGGGAATATGAATGATATTAGTTTAACTCCTCGTCAACAGGCAGTGTATAACTATCTCTTAGAGACAGTATCCTCAGGGATTCCCCCCAGTGTAAGGGAAATAAGCCGTTCTCTTTCCATAAAATCCACCTCAACGGTGCATAAAACCTTAGGGGAATTAGAGGAAATGGGTCTAATCCAAAGGGATGCCAAAAATTCTCGCTCCATAAAAATTAAGGGTGTGACACAAGGGGTTAGTGTGCCTGTGGTTGGCAGAATAACCGCAGGAGTTCCCATTCTCGCCGTGGAGCAGATTGAGGAATATCTCCCCATGTCAAGTGAATTGGGAGATAGAGAAGACCTTTTCGCTCTCAGGGTGGTGGGTCTCAGCATGAAAAATGCAGGTATTTTAGACGGAGATGTGGTTATCGCCGACAAGAGCAGAATTGTAGAGAATGGGGATATAGTAATTGCCCTTATCGACGAGGAAGCCACAGTTAAGCGCCTTGGAAAAGAAAAGGGCAAACCCGTACTCTATCCGGAAAATGAGGACTTTTCTCCCATTTACCCCGAAAATTTGCAAATTTTAGGTAAGGTGGTCGCCACCTACAGAAGGTATTGATTTAATGAAAACAACAACAGAGAAGATAAGATATCATGCATTGGACGAGGCGCGAGGCTTTGCCGTGCTGTGCATGGTGTTTTACCACGCGTTTTATACAATAGGCTATAACTTAGGTATCCCTTGGGGTGTGACGTTGCTGAATTTCTTTATGCCCGCGGAGCCTTATTTTGCCATGTTTTTTATAGGGCTCTCTGGAGCAATGTGTCAGCTAACCCGCTCAAATCTCAAGCGTGGACTGAAATTAGCCGCGGTATCGGTGGTGCTTACTGCCGTCACGCTTTTTATGGCTAATTTAGGCTTTGAGGGGAGCGAAATATATTTTGGAGTGCTTCACCTCTTAAGCGTTGGTATGCTGTTGGTAGCACTCATCAACCCGATACTTAAAAGGCTGAATCCTATCTGTATGGCAGTTGTATTTTTACTGTTGTTTATAATTTTTTATAATGTAGAATACGGTTATTTAGGAGTGGAGGGTCTGCAGTTGCAAATTCCTGCATCCATGTATTCGGGTGACACGCTGTTTTTCTTGGGTTTTCATTCGGGGGGATTTTATTCGGCGGATTATTTCCCGATTCTTCCTTGGATATTTATGTTTCTCTTAGGCGCCGCTTTGGGGATATACCACGAAAGAGGCAAATTTCCGAAGTTTTTGGTTGCGAGTCGCATTCCGCCACTGGGCTTTTTAGGACGTCATGCGTTGGCGGTTTATATGCTGCACCAGCCTGTGATTTTCGGTATAGTATTTTTGATAGAATGGCTAATCGCACTTTTTTGAGGAGTAGAAATATGGAATTAAAAACAGTTGAAATGTATACAGACGGCTCCTGTTCGGGCAATCCCGGTCCCGGTGGTTGGGGTACAATACTCCGCTTTCGGGGTGTGGAAAAGGAGCTTTCGGGCGGCGAGGAGAATACCACCAACAACCGCATGGAACTCACCGCCGTAATAAAAGGCATCGAGGCTCTGAAAGAGCCCTGCAAAATTCTGCTCACCACCGACAGCCGATATGTAGCCGACGGTATCGGCAAGGGATGGGCGGCATCATGGCAGAAAAACGGTTGGCGCAAGGCGGATAAAAAACCTGCATTAAATCCTGACCTTTGGGAAAAACTACTAACATTATTGGAAGAACATCAGCTCCAGATTAATTGGGTAAAGGGACATGAGGGTCACCCCGAAAACGAAAGATGTGACCGCTTGGCGGTGGCAGAAACCCAGAAATTTCTCGGCATTTAAAAATTTTTAGACTTTTTTGTAAATAACTATTGCAATGTATACTAAAATGGTATACAATAGCGTTGGTAAATATTTTCAGTTAGGATAGGAAGTATAATAAGTGAAAAAATTCGTATATGCAGACAACTCTGCTACCACAGCCTTAGCCCCTGAGGTGTTGCAGGAAATGATGCCCTATTTACAGGGCGAATACGGCAACCCCTCCAGCCTTTATTCCTTTGCGGGAAAATCAAAGGCGGCGGTGGAAAAGGCAAGGGGACAGGTTGCTGACGCTATAAATGCCAAAACTAATGAAATATTCTTTACTGCGGGCGGAAGTGAATCCGACAACTGGGCGATAAAAGGCGTGGCTAAAGCCATGAAGAAAAAGGGCAAGAACCACATTATCTCCAGTAAGTTTGAGCACCATGCCGTGCTTCATGCCTTAGAGGCTCTTAAAAAGGACGGCTATGAAGTAACTCTCCTTGATGTCCATGATGACGGGCTTGTTCGCCTTGATGAGCTGAAAGAGGCAATCCGTGTGGACACAGGCCTTGTTACTATTATGTATGCCAACAACGAAATCGGCACAATCCAGCCTATTTCCGAAATCGGCGCTATCTGTCGCGAAAAGGGAATCATTTTCCACACCGACGCGGTGCAGGCGGTGGGTAATCTGCCCATTGATGTTGCCCTGGAAAACATTGATTTACTTTCCATGTCAGCCCATAAATTCCATGGACCTAAGGGTGTGGGTGCGCTTTACTGTCGCAGGGGTGTTTTCTTCCCCAATCTTGTAGATGGTGGTGCTCAGGAAAGAGGCCGCAGAGCAGGTACTGAAAACGTACCCGGTATAGTTGGTCTCGGCGCGGCTATCGAAAGAGCTGTCAAGACTATTGACGAGAGAGCAAAAAGACTTTCCGAAATCCGCGATTACTTCATGGATGAAGCCCTTAAAATTGAGCGCTCCCGTGTCAATGGAAGCAGAGATAAGAGATTGCCTTCCAATGTAAATATGTGCTTTGAGGGCATAGAGGGTGAGTCCCTGCTTTTAATGCTTGATGCCAAGGGAATCTGCGCCTCCTCAGGCTCTGCTTGTACCTCAGGCTCCCTTGACCCAAGCCATGTGCTTCTCAGCATAGGACTTAAGCATGAGGTAGCCCACGGTTCTCTCCGCCTTTCCTTTGGAGAGGATGCCACCCGTGAGGACGCAGAGTATATTCTTTCGGTACTTCCCCCTATAGTGGAAAGACTAAGAGTTATGTCCCCCCTTTGGGAGCGTATTAAAAAAGAAGAACAGCAAAACTAATTTTAGGAGATAGATTTATGTATACCGAACAGGTCATGGACCATTTTATGAATCCTCGCAACATGGGTGAGATTGCCGATGCCAACGGTGTTGGAGAGGTAGGCAATGCCAAATGCGGAGATATAATGAAGATGTATTTAAAAATAGAGAACGGCGTTATTACCGATTGTAAATTTAAAACCTACGGTTGCGCTTCGGCTATTGCCACCAGTTCTATTGCCACCGAAATGGTAAAGGGTCACACTGTGGAAGAAGCCGTTGCCCTTTCCAATAAGGCTGTTGTTGAGGCTTTGGGAGGTCTACCTGCCCATAAAATTCATTGCTCGGTGTTGGCTGAACAAGCAATAAAAGCGGCTCTCGCCGACTACTACACCCGTCAGTGCATAGACTACGAACCCATCCTCGGCAAACTTGACGACCACGACTGTGAGCATTGCGAGGGCAGTTGCGGAATCTAAAATATTAATAATTTAGTCCCGATGCGAGCATCTGATATGATTCAGCACTATTCTCACTCGGGCATTAATCGGCACTCGGTGCCTGTCAGTTCGAAACCATCCTGACAAAAAATAAAACTACGGAGTGAAAACTAAATGAAAAAACTAACAAATGCAAAAAGCCTGACCACAGCAGGAGTAATTGCCGCCCTCTATGCGGTTCTGACCTACATCGCGGCGGGTCTTGGAATTGCCTATGGACCCGTACAGATCCGCTTTTCCGAAGCCCTGACGGTGTTGCCATTATTCACCCCTGCCGCCATTTCGGGGCTTACGATTGGTTGTCTTATTTCAAATATGGCATCCTTTAACCCTGTGGATTTACTGTTCGGCACCGCCGCAACACTTATCGCCGCAATTTTGACCCGTTGGCTCAGGAACATCAAAACCTTTGGTGCGCCGCTTCTCAGCCTCGTACCACCCGTGCTGGTAAATGCTCTGTTAGTGGGTCTGGAGATATCCATATTCTATCTTGACGGTTTCACCATATGTGGATTTGTAATCTCATTTTTAGAGGTAGGGCTCGGTCAACTGATTGTTTGCTACGGTCTGGGATTACCCCTATATTTTGCATTAAATAAACATAAGAATATATTTGATTAACTAAAAAGAGTCAATTTTCCAAATGAGGAGAATTGACTTTTTGCTATCTTTCCAGTTATATATACAGAGCTATACAGTTAATAATTTTTTCACAAATATTGCAAACCACCACAAAAAATGTATAATAATATTGTAATGTATAAAAAAGGGGGCAGTGGTATGCAAAAGATAATAGTTGCCGATGATGAAGCCTTAATCAGAAGATTGGTAAGCGATTTTCTCACTAAGGCTAATTTCAGCGTGATAGAGGCTGAAAACGGCAGAGAAGCGGTGGAACTATACGAGAAAAACCCCGATACCGTCTTGATGATTATAGATATTATGATGCCCGAAATCGACGGTTGGGAGGTTTGCAGAATTATTCGCAAAACCTCAACCGTGCCCATAATACTTCTCACCGCCCGAAGCGAGGAGTTTGACCAGCTTGTAGGCTTTGAAGCGGGTGCTGATGAATACGTAACAAAGCCCTTTTCCCCTGCGGTGCTTGTGAAAAGGGTAGAGGCTTTGATTAAGCTATACGGGGGAAAAGAGCGGGAGGAAATTGCCGAGAAAGGCATACGGATTGATAAGGACGCCTACGTAGTGTATCTCGACGGAAAGCCTCTCGACCTTACCCTTAAGGAATATGAAATACTCTCAGTGCTTATGGACAACCGCGGTAGGGTGTTCACCCGCGACCAGTTGCTGGACTCTGTGTGGGGTTATGATTTTTATGGAAACTCCCGCACGGTGGATTCCCACGTGGCAAGGCTCAGGACAAAGCTTGGGGAGTTTGGCGAAGCGCATCTGAAAACCGTCTACGGAACCGGGTATAAGTTAGAGCTATAATTCTTTTGGGTTTGAGGGGTAGGTTTTATGCTTAATAAAATGTGGGTCAAGCTGTTTCTCAAAATTGCCGCAATATTCACAGCCTTTGTTGTGGTACTTGCGGTGGCAAACAGCGCCCTGATTTTTAATTACTATGTATATAAGGAAAAAACGCAGATGAGGAGTGTAGCCTCTCTGATTGATGAGGTTGACCTATATTCCGAAAATAGTGCTACAAAGCTGTCGGAGGTTATATCCGACAGTGGCTATAAGTTGCGCATCGAAGATAGCTTCGGCAACACCCTTTTTTCCAGTTTTGATTCACCTGTGGCGGATTATAAAGGCGCTTTCGACCGAGATGCTTTTGGGTATACTCCTGAGTTTTCAAAGGACTCGGGTTTTTCCACCGATAAGGGCAGGGGCGGTGAAGATATAATGACCCTTAATTATGACTTGTCGGGGGGAGAAACCCTGAGACTTACTGTGGAGCTTTCAATCCTTAAAAACAGTGCCACGGTTGCTAACGAATTTATGTTGGTGGTAGCTGTGGTTTGTCTGCTGTTTGCCCTCTTATGGGTGTTGTTCTTATCTCGCGGCATTTCCAGTACCATAAGGCAGATGAAAGAGATAACGGTGGATATGGCTTCTCTTGATTTTTCAAGAAAACTTCAGGTAGACTCCGCCGACGAAATTGGTCAACTGGCAGGAGCTATCAATACCCTGTCGGAGACCTTGGATACCACCCTCCGCGACCTGAATGATAAGAATCAAAGGTTGCAAGGGGAAATCGAGGCTGAACGGCGGTTGGATAAAATGCGCAAGGGCTTTGTGGCAAATGTTTCCCATGAGCTGAAAACCCCCATTTCTATTATCAGTGGCTATGCAGAGGGACTTAAGCTGAACATTAATTCCGAGAGCCAGAGGGATAGCTATGCGGATGTTATAATAAACGAATCCGCCCGAATGAACGACATGGTGTTGAGTCTGCTTGACCTCAGTCGCATGGAATCGGGGCAGATTCCCTTGAATAAAGAATGTTATGATTTATCCCTGCAGATAAAAACCTTGATAGAGAGAATAAAGGTCAAGGCTGTGGGGAAGGGCATAGCCATTGAAGCCGATTTGCAGGATGGTTTGTTTGTATTTGCCGATATGACTCAGGTGGATAAGATACTGAATAATTACCTCAGTAATGCTCTTAGCCATGTGTCAAAGGGCGGTAGGATTACCGTGACGGCAGAGAATGTAGATAGTGAAATAAAGGTAAGGGTTTACAACGATGGCGAAGCTGTGCCACCCGAGGCAATGGAAAGAATCTGGGAAAGCTTTTATCGGGGCGATTCTTCCCACAAGAGGGAGAGCGACCGCGTAGGATTGGGACTTTCTATCGTAAAAGCGGCAGTAGCAATGCACGAAACCCGTTGCGGTGTTGTGAATAAGCCTCAGGGTGTTGAGTTTTGGTTTACCCTTGAAGCCTCGCCGTCCCAAACCGAAACATAGAAAAGATGTTAAATTAATTGCCAAAAATATATTCTTAATCTCTATTGAAAAAGCTTGTAAAATAATGTATAATTATAGGGAAATTAAAAGAAAAGGTCTGATTATACATGAAAAAATTTTTATCAATAACTTTAATTGTATGTCTGGTGGCTGCCCTTGCGGGTTGCGGAAAGTCAGGTAATACCTCCTCAACATCCTCTGTTGCCAGTGCTATAGTTTCCGAGGTAGAGAGCGAAGTAGAAAACGAACTGGAAATAAACCCTCTCACAGGCGTTGAGGACCTTAAAAAGGATGCCCTTAAAAATCAGCCTGTTGCAATCATGGTTAATAATATCTCCACAGCCTGGGGAGTCCAGAGTGGTCTTTCTAAGGCGGATGTTATTTATGAGGCATACGTTGAGGGCGGTATCACAAGACTTTTAGCAGTCTATAAGGATATTCGCGATGTTGAGAAAATCGGTTCACTTCGTTCCGCAAGATATTCCTTTGTTGACCTCGCTGCAGGTCATAATGCTCGTTTTGTCCATGCAGGTAGAGACGAGGACTATTGCACACCCCACATTGCCGAGGTTGGAATCAAATCGGTTGACTTGAACACAGGTGGAAGCAGTTCCACCTCCTTCGCAGGAAGCAGTATCGCATATCGCGAAAGCAACGGTCTTGCAACCGAGCATACTCTTTTCACAACAGGAGAGAGACTTTATAAGGGTCTTAAGAATTTAGGCGTTGCAAAGCTGGATTCCAAGCAGGATGAGTGGATGAACTTTTTGGATGAAGACAGTAAGTACGTTCCCCAAGGCGGAGAGTGCAACGAACTTTATGTTCCTTTCTCGGGTAGCTACGGTGTCAGCTTTAAATTCAATAAAAAAACAGGTCTTTACGATAAACACCGCGGTGAATCAAAGCAAATTGATGCAGGTAACGGCAAGAGTGTTTCTGTTGGAAACGTGCTGGTGCTTTATTCTGAAACCTATGCTTTTCCCGATGGTTACCATGTAAAAACCGAGCTTGGTTCAGGCAAGGGATACTATATTTCAAACGGCGGATATATGGAAATCAACTGGTCTAAGGGAAGCGCAGGTTCCTCTTTCACCATAACCGATTCCGACGGAAAAGAGATTGACTACAACCCAGGTAGCACCTACGTTTGTCTCACCCGCACCGGTAACAAGAGCGGTACAACCCTTTCGTAATTATATATAAGCAAACCGACAGTCTGTGAAAAGCCACAGTCTGTCGGTTTTTTGTGCCCCTAAACGATGTTGAATCAGCCAAAATGATGGTTTATGGATATGTGCCGATTCAAGCTTTTCGAGGGCAGGGTTATTCCAGTCCCATAACACTGAGAGGGGAAAGCCAGGTATCTCCTTGCTTAATTCCAAAGTGCAGATGGGATTCGTCAAGACATTCCGAAGGCACCTTGCCTATTGTACCAACAATTTTGCTCATCTTAATTTCCTGACCAACCTCTACAGAGGTGTCATTGAGGCCACAGTAGTGGGTTTCAATACCACCCGAATGTTCTATTACAACCGTGAGTCCCCAGAGAGGGTCGGTGGTAACTGATTTTACAGTTCCGTCTGCACTCGCCTTAACCGTCGTGCCTTCCTCTCCTATAATATCTATGCCGGTGTGCAGTCGCATATCACCGTAGGTTTTGGAATATTGAAGTCTTGACAGGTCAAAGCTTTTAATAATGTCACCTGTTATGGGCAGAGCAAAGGTAACAACCTTTTCGGCTGCAACATTCTGGGGCTCTTCTTCGGTTTTTTCCTTATCTTCGGCTTCTGTCTCGCTTACCGTCGTATCAAGTGAGGATGCTTCGCTTTCTGATGGGGTGGATTCGGTTTTTTCTGTTTGTTCTTCGATTTCTGATTCTGTGCTGTAATATGAGGTTATAGATGATGAATCATTGGATTCGGTTTTGTCGGGGTCAATACTTCCCATTGATAATCTTGCCGTAACGCCAACCGCCAGAAGTAGCGCCGCCGCAATAATGTAAAAGCCGTGACCCGAGCGTTTTCTGTGTTTACTCATGGTGTGTTTGCTCCCTTTTTAATGAATAGTAAAAATAGTTTCAACTACAAATTTATTGTTGGCTATCGCAGGGAATTTATACAATAATTAAATTTGCCATTATAGTTAAAAAATATTTAAAATTTTATTCATAAAAACACAACCAATGTTTAAAAATTAAAAGTTATAATTTTAATGTACTCAAAGAACACAGGGAGCCGCACCCTGTAGAGTACACTACCCTCCTCAAAACACCCCTATGTTTAGGGGGGAAGAGCGTGACTAGCATATTAGTCACGCTCTTCTTCGTTATTAAAAAACATACGGCTTACCGATTTTCGGTAAGCCGTATGTAGATTTAGTTGTTTAGCCGTAATAACGGCTACTAGCGCCTTTTTGAAAGCTTGGGCTCTTTGCCCAGAAGATTTCCATACTGGCGGATTTCGAGGGTGGTATCCTCTAAAAGCTTGCGACACTGAGGGTCGCTGTATAAAAGTCTGCCAACCCGTCTTACCGCAGATATGAATTCTTTGTCGAATTTTATTATCTCGGAATTCTCCGCCAAGGGACAAAGTCTCAGGGCGCGGGTGTCAATTTCGGCAGAAATTCTGCCGTTTCCCAATATAACGGGAAACAGTGGGAAGATTCTGCAGGAAAGGGGACGGGTGTCACGGTCACAGATACCCGTGCAAACGCAGAGCCTTACTCCATCTCCCTCAATTACATTAAAAGGTGTTTCTTCATTTGGAAAGAGCCTCATGCCAGTGGATTTATCACCCTTACAACAGGCGGCACCGCAAAGCATACCGCAGTCTTTCTTAAGTGGAGTTAAATCCCCAAGAATTCGGAAAGCGGATTCGTATAAATCTTTATAATGTTTCAATGTCAATACTCTCTATTATAACATCTTCCAAGGGATTATCTGCGCCGCCAACGGCTACCGCCGCAATTTCGTCAACCACATCCATGCCCTCGCACACCTGACCGAATACTGTGTGACGGAAGTCCAACCAAGGAGTACCGCCCATTTCGGCGTAAGCCTCAACAATATCCTCAGGGAATGAATCGGGAATATCTTTCATCTGACCCAACATCTGCGCGGGAACAGACTTCGCCTGAACTATAAAGAACTGGCTTCCGTTGGTGTTAGGACCTGAATTCGCCATAGAAAGAGATCCGCGGAGATTGTGGGCTTCTGGATGGAATTCGTCGGGGAAGCTTCTACCCCATATAGATTCACCGCCACAGCCAGTTCCTGTTGGGTCACCGCCCTGAATCATAAAGTCATTGATAACTCTGTGGAAAATAAGGCCGTTGTAGTAGGCATTCTTCGCATGGGTTATAAAGTTTTCTGCGGCTTTAGGTGCAAATTCGGGGAGCATGAGAATTTTGATGTCTCCGTGGTTTGTGTGCATAGTTGCCACGGTGTCGCCCGCGGCAGGTGTTCTCAACTGTTTTGCTGACATAATTGATATTCTCCTTTATATGGCTTAGCCATTAATTCATGTTGTCGGTTAGCAGCATTATGCAGGAAAGAGCCGCCAATGGCGCAGTTTCCGTGCGAAGTATGCGGGAGCCCAAGGTGGCGATTTCGGCGCCGTTTTCTATGGCGAGTTCAACCTCAGCCTTGGAAAAACCGCCCTCGGGACCTATCACTATAGCAACACTGCCTACGTCTTTATTTACAATTTCTTTTAGTGGTTTTCCGCCAAGCTCATAAAACAAAATGCTCTTGTGGAAGCCTTTAAGCCTTTCGCAACAAGCCTTGAAGCTGATTGTCTCCCCAACCTGGGGGAGTCTTCCTCTGCCCGATTGTTTTGCCGCTTCGTCGGCAATTCTACCCAGACGTTCCCGCTTTTTGTCGGCGGATTTTTTGTCGGGACGGGAAACGCAATGCTCTGAAATCACAGGCACTATCTCGCTGACTCCCAGCTCCACCGCTTTTTGAGTGACGGTATCTAACTTGTCACCTTTGGGGTTGCATTGAAAAAGGGTGACCCTCACCGTTGGCTCGGTGAGATTTGGGGTTTCCTCGATTATATTCAATTTTACGGTGTTTTCTACTATCTCTTTTATTTCGCAAAGGTAGTCGGTGCCCCTAGTGTCGCAGACGGTCAGGCTTTCTCCAATTCGCATTCTAAGGGAACGGGCAATATGACGTCCGTCGTCACCCGAAATCACAGGATCGTCCTTAAAATACTCTTTAAAAAATCTTGGCATTTTGGTATCACTCTTTCGGTTCGTCGATGAATTTATAAAGCGCCTCTAAGTCTATAACCGTGTCGTCGGGGGGATATTCCTGTAAAACGGCAGAATCTTCATCCTCCTCAAACTCAGGAACGTCCACAGGAGGAAGCGGCTCGGGGTTGCTTTCCCAATATTCTGTGAGCGCCTCGCCTTCGGGCCATTCGCCGCGGTACTCAACAGGGTGGGTCTTGCGGTAGTTATACACAATTATGAGATAAAGCGCGAAGCAGACTGCCGCAAAGATGCTTATTATAATTCCAAGTGCGAGTCCCGGGGTGTTGTAGACAAACTCTATCTCCACATCCCCCGCGGGAGCCAGAACAGCCATAAAGCCCACATTAACCTTTTCAATTTCCGCAGGGCTTCCGTTTACATAGGCGGTCCAGCCCTCCTCGTATGGCACCGAGAAGAACACAAGGTTTTGCTTTTCTAAGTTGATTTTGGCTGAGAAACCGTTTTTGTCGTGGCTGAATTCATAAGCCGCCGATTCGGCACGGGCTTTTGCGTCCTCTTGGAAGGAGAATTGATCGAGGAAATAACCCTCCTCATTGATGTCTGTGAGCTCGAGCTTTTTGGCATATTTCTCAATCTGATCCTCATTAAGAAGCAGAGCCTTTACCATCATTTCCGCCCTCTGGTCTTCCGAAAGGTCGTCGCAATCCTCCCTCGATATATAGCTATCGTAGGTGAAACCGTAGGGGATATAGCATTGGTTTTCGTATACATCGAAGTCGTTTTCCTGCTTTACAAAATCCCAGCATGGCATCAGTGTGTCGCCCTCATCGTCCACAAAGCTGTCGCCGTCAACTCGGCTTATAAGATATTTTACCGAAAGCAGAGAACGCAGGGCATAGTTATCGGTCTCGGGACGACTGGCAACCGAACGCTCCTCACCCACGTATTTATAGAATTCCATAACCGAGCCCGGAACTATGGAATGGAAAGCGTTTATGCTGGAATACCCTAAGAACATGGCGGTGTTATCCATACATTCGTAGCAATCGATTCTAAAGGTATCGGGGTCGCCCTCCAGCTCTAATTCACCCTCGATAAGATTTGGGATAATTTCATTTGTTACATCGTAGGAATGGGATTTTCCGCAACCAATAAACACCGCGGAATACACCACCGAAATCACGCATACCGCCACCAGGGAATTGCGGATGAATACTCGGTGATATTGACGGTATTTGCGGAGAAGTATACCTAAAATTATAAGCGAAATTAAGGCTATGGCACAGGTTGTCCAGAATCTTGCAATATAGGTGTAGGAGTCTTCCTCATAGGTGTAGATTCCGAAATGGGTTATCGTTCCGTCGTCATTTTTACCCGCGGGCCATAGACCCACAATAAGGGTGGTGACTGTAGTTATGGCTGCAACCCATTTCCAGGAGGATTTCCAGCAGATGTTATTGTCTTCCACTGCCATCACCGTGGCAAGACACATTATGAGAATGGGCATATAAAACCAACGGGCGTAGTAGGCACTGTTGAACATATAAAATGCCGAATTAAGAATGGGAACAAGCGCCATCAGGAGGCAAATTTTAAGGAGTCTGCTTATCCAGCTTTTTTTCTTACTGCTGATATATGCAAACACGCCAACCATACTGAACATGGGTAACCAGGCGCCCATGGATGACCATTTTATATCTGCATCGGGGAAGAAAACGGGACGGGCGGGAATGTCGGGAGGGAAGAAGAAGATTTCTAAAATATTGGCGTAAATCTGCACTCTTCCGTAGAGCCATGAATTATAGCCTAAATTCACGCTGGTAACACGGCTGTTTTGCAAAACAGCATAAATTGTTGGGAGCAATAGTACCATTGACATAAGCAGTCCCAGAATTGCCTCAAATACCATAAGAAGAAAGCTCTTTATACTCTGCCTCCAGCAATGGTGTGAGACGCGGATTACCCAATAGATTACCGCAAAAACCACCATTCCGAAAAAGAAGAAGTAGTTGGTAAGAGCGGATATAAATACCATAGCTCCAAAAGGACCTCTGCGACGGTCGGCTATATGCATTTCCATGCTCAACAAAAGCAGAGGGAATATAATTATGGCTTCGTGGAAGTGGTTGAAGAATATATTATATACCGAGAAGCCCGAAAAGGCATAGAGTATTCCGCCTAAAACCGCGCTTTCGGGATTGCGCACAAATCTGCGGAGGTAGAAATAAGCCGTCATGGTGGCACATGCGAATTTTAAAATGAGAAGAGGCCCCATGAGGTAGGGAACAAAGCTGTTTGGAAAGGGGAGAGTCAGCCAGAAAAAGGTACTTCCCAATAGATAAAAGGTGTAGGAGCCGATGAAGTTTACGCCAAGGTCAGTGCCCCAGTTCCAACCGACATTTCCCTCTCGCACAGCCTCATGACAAAGCTGATAAAAGGGTACCTGCTGAACGTTAAAATCTCCATAGAACAAAAAATATCCCTCACCGAGAACGCTGTAGGGTATAAAAAACGCCGCGGCGGTAAGCAGACCTAATAGGAAAGCCTGCCAATGCATGGGCTTTTGGGTTTTCTGTAGGGTGGTGGGCAACATATATCTATTTCCAATCCTTCCAAAAAAATCTCAATAAAAAATACATATTGATATTATATCAGTTTTTGATATAATATTCAATAGTGAAAGGGGTTAAATTATGTCGTATCATTACTTTGCCATGCTCTCCCGCATGAAGCATATTGCCCGTTGGGGACTTATGAGAAATGTAAGGGAGGAAAATCTTTCGGAGCACTCTCTGGAAACCGCCTTTATTGCCCATGCATTATGTAAAATAAACAATCTGCGCCTCGGCGGAACTCTTGATGCCGACCACGCTGCGGTACTGGCTATGTTCCACGATACCACCGAGATTATAACAGGTGATTTGCCCACACCCATAAAATATAAAAACGAACAGATTAAGAGGGTATATAAGGAAATAGAAGCTTCTGCCGCCGAAAAGCTTTTAGAACTTCTCCCTAAGGATCTGAAAGATGAGTATTCTAAAATATACAACGAGTCTGATAAAGAGCTTAGTCTGATAATCCGCGCGGCGGATAAGATTTCCGCTCTTATCAAGTGTATTGAGGAAAGCAGAATGGGCAACGATGAATTCCGTGTTGCTGAAAAAAGCTGTCAACGTGCTATAGAGGAGCTGAACTGCAGGTCAGCGGAAATATTCATGGAGGAATTTCTCGATAGCTACCGACTCACTCTTGATGAAATGAATGCTAAGTAGACAGACCTTGACATTTATGTTATAATATTTAGATGGAGCATATTTTTAGTGTGCCCATTTTATCAGTTCGAAAGGAAGCGTGCGAATATGGACTTTACAAAAGGACTTTGTATGGGTTGCATGAGCGAAATCGGAGAGGAACAAATCTGTCCCTCCTGCGGATATGACAATCTATCTGCCGACAATGGCACAGGCTTACCCGTACGTGCAATGCTTGGAAAATATGTAATAGGAAAGGTGCTGGATTCAGGCGGTGAGGGTATTACCTACATAGGTAAGAACACCGAAACAGGCGAAAATGTCAGAATCAGAGAGTTTTTCCCCGCAGGTCTTTGCGAAAGAAATGCCGACGGCACCGTGAATATAAACAAGGAAAATTCCTTCAGCTTTAATGAAGCCCTTATTTGCTTCTTGGAGTTAGCAAGGTCTCTTTCCGCCTTTAACGGCAACGACCATCTTCTCAATGTGATTGATATTTTCGAGGCTGGTAACACCGCCTATTTTGTCACCGAGAACGTATCGGGAATCACCCTCAGAGAGTTCCTGCTCCGCAACGGCGGACAGCTCACCTGGGAACAGGCAAGAAGCCTGTTTATTCCGCTGTTTTCTGTAATCAGTCAGCTTCATGAGGCTAACATTATCCATAGAGGAATAAGCCCCGAAACTCTGTTGGTTGGCCGCGACGGTAAGGTGCGTATCACAGGCTTCTGTATAGCCTCTGCAAGAACTGCGCGCAGTGATATATCCGCCCGTCTTTTCCCTGGATTCGCCGCTATCGAGCAATATGGCTTTGATGCCAAGTCGGGTCCCTGGACCGATGTCTACGGAATTGCCGCAACAATCTTCCGTACCATAGTGGGCAATCCTCCCCCCGAAGCCACCGAGCGTGTTTCCCACGATAACATGACTGTTCCTGCAAAACTTGCTGAGGAACTGCCTAAATCGGTGCTTTCTGCCCTTGCAAACGCTTTGCAGATTATGCCCGAGAGCCGTACCAAATCGGTGGATAAGCTGAAAGAGGGACTGATGGCAGAAGTGACAGCTCCAAATGCGGGTAAGCAAGAGTCCCCGATTTTGGGCAACCCTTTCTTTAAAAAGTACGGTGTGCTTATAATTGCCGCCTCTGCAACCTTGTTACTTCTCATTATTGCCGCAATCACCATCCCCAGCTGGAGCGCTATCTTCAGCGGTGACCCCGTGGGTAATAACTCAATGTCCGTTCCCACCAGCAGCCGTCTTATAATAAACGATGAAAATGAAATAGCCAAAGCAATTGATTTCAAAGGTATGACCTGCGCCGAGGTTGTTGAATACTACGAGGAGCAAGGCTTTAAGGATATTGAGGTTGAGGTTGTTTCCAAGGAATACAACGAGGATTACAACCGCGGCGAGATATACAAGCAGGAACTTAAAAAGGATGCCGAAATAACCGCAGGCGAGAAGATAAAGGTGCATGTCAGCCTCGGCTCGGAATATGTTACACTCCCCGATTTTGTCGGAGATGAAACAAGCTATAAAGAAGCCAGAATTCAGCTTCTGGAAATGGGCTTCCTGCCTGAAAACATTGTTGAGGTTGGCGTAACAAAGCTGGGTGAGGACGCCGATGTTGTCTTCAACATGGAGCCCGAGGAGGGCACAAAGGTAAGCATAGAATCCAAGATTCAGATTTCTTACTACAAGGAAATTGAGGACATTACTGTAGTTAATTTTGTAGGCATGAACTACAATAACGATATTAAAAACAACAGTGACTACAGCGCCTATCAGTTTGAGCTGGATGAGGTTTATTCAGAGGTTTATGACGAAGGAACTATTATTGACCAGTCCGTTCCCAAGGGCTCGTCAATCAAGAATACCGAAACCATCACCCTGACTGTAAGCCGCGGTGAGCCCCCAACCATGCCATCTCTCTCGGGTAAACTCAAGAGCGACGCCACCAATTATTTCCAGAGAAAAGGCATTTCTTATACCGTGATTGAGCAGTATAGCTCCAGCATCTCGGAGGGTCGTGTCATTAAGACCAATCCCGAGGTTGGTGAAACCATCACAGGAAGCGTAACTATATATGTTAGCAAGGGTAAAAAGCCTGTTAGTTCCTCAACTGTTTCCAGTGAGCCTACCGAGAGCAAGACAGAAAGCACATCTTCGGACGATAACACTCAATCAGATTCCTCTACCCAATCTGCAGTTTCCACCGAGAGCACATCTACCGAGTCGGACAGCAGCACCGACTAAGTCACCGCATCCACTCCGTCTTCAAGCAAGGCGGCACAGTAAAAAAAGTAATTGACTTAGCAAATAAATTGTGTTATAATGTCTGTTGCGCAAAATATATTAGCGTCCTTGCTGTGTCGAGAGGACACAGCCAATAGTCCAGAAGGAGGTGCAATTAGATGACTACCAAATACGAGGCCGTTATGGTGTTCACACTCAAAAACGGTGAGGAAGCCGCTACCGCACTGCAGGAGAAATTCGAGCAGTTGATCGCGGCTAACGGTACCCTCGAAAGCGTTGATGTTTGGGGCAAGCGTCACTTGGCTTATGAAATCAACTACGAGGGCGAAGGCTACTACGTACTTTACAACTTCGAGGCTGGCGAAGCTTTCCCCGAGGAAATGTATCGTGTTGCCAAGATTACCGATGGCGTATTAAGAACCTTAATCGTTAAGAAGTAATCAAGAAAAAACAAGAAGGAAGTGTCACACAATGCTTAACACTGCAATTTTGATGGGCAGGCTTACTGCTGACCCCGAGCTCAGATACACCGGCTCCAATATTCCTGTCACCAGCTTTTCTTTGGCTGTAGACCGCGCTTATAAAAACGGCGAGGAAAGACAGACTGATTTTATCAATATTGTTGCCTGGCGTCAGAGAGCCGAATTTGTTTCCAAATGGTTCAAGAAAGGTCAGTTGGTTGCTGTTGAGGGTTCTATTCAGACCCGTCGCTATACCGACAAGGATGGCAACAACAGAACTGCTTTTGAAGTGGTTGCTAATAATGTGCATTTTGCAGAGCGTAGAGATGCTTCCACTGCAGCCCCCGCTTTCCAGGAGGGCACTGCCGCACCGGCTCCGTCGTTCTCAAATACAGGCGCAGAGGATTTCTCCTCTCTCCCCGGTGACGACGACCTGCCGTTCTAATCTCACAAATTGAGTGTAATACTATTATAGGAGGTTCGTAACCATGGAAAAGATGGATAGACCCGTCCGCAGAAAGGGCAGAAAAAAGGTTTGCCACTTCTGCGTTGACCGTGTTGAAGTTATAGATTACAAAGACGTAGCTCGTCTCCGTAAGTTCATTTCTGAACGCGCAAAGATTCTTCCCCGCCGTGTAACAGGCACCTGCGCCGCTCACCAGAGAGAGCTTACCGTAGCTATCAAGCGTGCCCGCTTCGTTGCATTGCTTCCCTACGTTGCAGACTAATCTTAAATCATCAAAGCACCGACTGATTTCAGTCGGTGCTTTTCTTAATGTTATGCGTTTATGTTCAGTAGTTTACGCCATGACCCAGACCATCTCAAAGGCACAAACGGATTCTTGAAAATCCTGTGAAATGCAGTTGAATATAATAAGCTTAGAATCAAATAAGTACAACAAAAAACGACTCTCATGAATTGGGTGAGTCGTTTTAAGCAATTTATTTTTAATGTATCCATCTATTTTCTGAACACCCGCGTTGCCGTAAGGGGCTTATGATAACCTGCCGTTAGACAGGTGGGTGCCTTCCCCACAGTTTCATGTTTCCTTGAACCGCCAAAAGGCGTAAGGCCTGCAGCTCCACTGTGGGAGCAAAAAGACTCCCGAAAAATTACTTGTAGGGTTATAAAAGCCTCCAAGAGTCCACGCACAACGCAGGTTGCAAATCGCAAGTTACAGATTGCGATTTGCAGTTATATTACTTTGCATGCAGAAAAATAATATTTGTAAAGTACGCACCTTGCATTTCAAAAACAGAGTTTTGCCGGAGATGGTTAGTGTGAAATTACTGTTCGTCGATTTCGAAGAAGTCGCGGAGTCTTTCGATGAAAGCTTCGGAAACGGTTTCGTATTCGTCGTCATCCTCGATATCTACAAAATACTCCTCGCCGTTATCTTCCTCTACCTTTACGATAACCAGCTCACCGTCGCTGTCAAGCTGTTCTTTTGGGTCGTCGTAAACAGGGAGCAGGGCTAAGTATCTGCCCATTTCGAACTCAATGGCATCAAGCACCTCAAAGGTGTATTCCTTGCCCTCATCGTCTTCCATGGTTATTATGTCCGGATTATAATCTAAATTCTTGTCCATTTTTTAAATTTCCTTTCTTAAAATCACACTGCATATATATTTTAATATAACCCGCAGTTATATGCAATATTTTTTGCAGAAATTAATAATTTATTTTTTCATTCTTGTGTCAATTCCTGCTGTAGGGCAAGTTTTGACAGCTGAATTACGTCCTCAAAACAGTTAATCTCAGCGCACTTTCGACGGAGTGTCGCCGCACCGCGGAGTCCGCGCATATACCAGCCCGTGTGCTTACGGGCTTCCAACAGAGCGGTGTGTTCGCCCTTATATTCCATCATAAGTCCGATTTCCTTTAGCATGATTCTCATGCGTTCACTTAGTGGTGGCTCAGGTAAAATAGTGCCGTCGCGAAGATAGGCATTGATTCCGCCGAATATCCAGGGTCTGCCCATGGCTGCTCTGCCCACCATGATAAAATCACAACCCGTATATTCATACATCTTTGCCGCCGATTGAGGGGAATCAATATCACCGTTGCCTATCACAGGCACACCGACTGCATCCTTAACCGCTTTGATGATATCCATATCTACAGGCGGAGCATACATTTGGTCTCGGGTCCTGCCGTGAACGGTGATTGCCGAAGCCCCTGCATCCTCGCACCGCTTCGCCACTTCAACCGCGGTGATGTTCTGCTTATCCCAACCCGCTCGAATTTTCACAGTAACAGGCACCGAGGCGGACCTTACACATTCTCTGACAATTTCACCCGCCAACTTCGGGTCCCGCATCAGTGCGCTTCCGCCACCGTTACCCGCAACCTTTGGAGCAGGACATCCCATATTTATATCAATAAAAGCGGGGCTTTCTTTTTCCGCCACCCGCAAAGCCTCTGCCATAATTTTTGGCTCATATCCAAAAAGCTGAATACCCTTGGGGGTTTCGGCAGGAAAACATTCCATTAATTCTTTCGATTTGCGGTCGCCTAAGGTTATGCCCTTGGCTGAAATCAGTTCGCTCACGCAAAAAGCCGCACCGTAATTCATGCACAATTCCCGCATGGCGCGGTCAGCCACCCCCGCCATGGGAGCTAATGCCGCGTATCCCGAAAACTCAATATTTCCTATTTTCATTAATTTGTCTCCGTAAGGTTTTTGGAAGTTTTGTTGCATTAAACTTAATATAACACACCGTGTAAATTCTTCCTACACATTTTATCATATTGGGAATAATTCTTCAAGGAAAACATATAAATATATAACAAGAAAAAATAATTAAATTTTTTCTAAAAAAGACTTGCAATTTTTAAAAACTGTGTTATAATAATGTTTGCTGAAACAAATCAGCCAACCTAAATATCGCGGGGTAGAGCAGTTGGTAGCTCGTCGGGCTCATAACCCGGAGGTCGCAGGTTCAAGTCCTGTCCCCGCAACCAAAAAATCTCGTTCTACGGAACGAGATTTTTTCATCCATTGCGAAAGCAATGGCATATCACCAACGATAGCGTTGCTATCGTTGTATATCATCAGTCCGTGAGGACTGTATCTCATCACGCGAAGCGTGTATCAAATGAAACTTTCGCAATGATGATATGCAATGGTTTAACGATTGATGATATACAAAACTTCGTTTTGATGATATACACGGCTACGCCGTGATTTGTGGACGATACAGCTAGCAAAACAAAGTGCCGCGGTCGAAGTTGTTGGCCTCGGTGCTTCGTTTTGCTCGCTTCTTAGTCTACCGGAGATGTTCGCAACCTTACCTGTCACCCTCACTAACCTAAAAAGTCCACAAAGCTATAATTCTTGTCATCTTATACCTCAATCATATATTTGGATAGAAAACTTCTTTTACGGTTGTTTCTTTGACACTAAAATGTAAAAAAATTGACTTTTGAACATTTTGGGTGTATTATTATACTATATCAGTATATGAAACTGTAAATATTAATGTTATATTTACAGTTTCTATGCCACTTAACGTATTAATTGTAAAGTTTTCAGGAGCACGAGGTGTAATGTAATGAAAAATTTAAAGAAGTATTTGGCGTTTATAATGTGTTTCAGCATTATCGCTTCTATGGCAAACGTAGTGCCTATGGTAGTTGCCTATGAAGGCGCTAGTGTTGAATTTTATAACGATCAAGACATACCCACCGATTTAGGTGAAAACCTTATTGCTGGTGAGATGCCGATGTATGGTGAATTTAATTCTATTTCCGCTCCTAATAGCGTCACTGAAGTGCTGTATCCAGGTAGCGCCAACATAACCAATGGCAAGACAGGAGATAGCAGTGACTTTAGTGGAATCAGGTTT
The DNA here is from genome assembly GCA_045542355.1 of Acutalibacteraceae bacterium. Lineage (GTDB taxonomy): Bacteria > Bacillota > Clostridia > Oscillospirales > Acutalibacteraceae > UMGS1532. Next base: position 60,985 of record JAZQKX010000017.1, on the reverse strand, counting down.
GCTAAATCCAACGAAGATGGAACAACCACCTTTTACGACGATGGTTCGGTTTATTACAAAATTATATATCATCTGGAAAAGACCATAGATATCGAAAAAATCTGTCTGATTAACCACAAGAATGAAACCCTTGTAACGGGTATGTATGAAATATATGCTTCGCGCTATCGTCACGAGTTGTTTTCAAAAGATAGTAAAATCATCGGGGTAAACAATACCGAAAACTATAATTTCAAGCAGATTATAACCTGCTCCGATATTAAAAATATAAACTACTTCGCTCTAAAGATTATTCGTCCTTGTAGTGATAGCCCAAAAGGAGGTATCGGCAACGCCTACCCTCGTATAAGTGAGCTTTGCATTTACGGCGATGAGCATGAAAAGAGAGAAGTTATCCCTCAGATTGAGAATAGCTGTGAAAAAACAAACGTATCCACCTCATTTGAAGGGAGTCAGCTTCTGGACCTTAAGGACCCAGGCAAAAACTTCCTTTACGGAAAAAACGAAACCAACGGAGGTATACGCTCTTCTTATACTCAGTGGTACTCTGAGTGGGTATGGGACTACAGCACCGACAGCGGGCGGTATGAGCAGGTGCACCGGACAATGCAATATACTACAATAACCCAAACCGCAGACAATGTGAGCAAGCTGACCGATGGTGATGTCAGCACTGCAGGACAGTGCCGTTATTCATTCATTTCACACGACGGTACAAGCCATATCGACGATGATGATTACTATGTGGATTTGCTGTTCGATGCAGGAGACGAGCAGGAATTGGGCCTATTTTACATAAAGCATCACCCCACAAAAGCACTCAGAACTATGCACTATAGGGTCTACGCTTTCAATGAGCTTCGGCCGGATGATTCTCATTATCTATATAAAGATTCCGATATTATTGCCGACTGCGTTAACTACAGCGGTGTTCAGGACCATTACATAACCGTAGCAAAAGGACATACAGTTAAAGCCCGTTATTACCTTATCCGCATTTTTAACCCTTGCTATGACTATACTGCAGGCGTTTTGCAAGGGGATAACGCAAAAACAAACGCTTTTTTAAGATTGAATGAGGTTGCGGCATTCACTGTAGACAGTATATCGGGTTTTCTTGACTTTGATGAAGACAAATACAAATTCTACGATTCCGAAAATGAATATTTATGCGGCATCAAGAGTGGCACTACGGTTAACTCCCTTGTCAACGAATTTTGTGGCGTTGGTGCTTTTTCGGTTGTTGATAAAAATGGAAATCCCAAGGTGCCCAGTGATAAAATAAAGGGTGGCGACAAGGTTGTTGCCGACACAGGTTATGGCGAAGAAAGCACCGCCAACATAGCCGTTGAATATGACTTTAACTATTCAGGAACCCACACAGTAAGCGATGTTCTTGTTGCAAGAAAAGCTGTGCTGAACGGAACTAAAGACCCCGCAATTCTTGCGGCGGGAGATAGCGATTTTGATCAAAAAATCAAAGTCACAGATGTTGTAGCCACAATTGACGCCATAGTAAACGGTGTGGATTATACAGAGTCTGCCGACCCCTTCCAGATAGGCCAGTACACCGTCCAGAAGAACGGCAAGGCAACCGAAGATACACGACGTGTTACGGTTGATACCAAAACAGTTTTGAACGAAGATTTCATAGGCTTTGGCACAAACAGTTTCCCCTCTACCTTAGCTACCGAAGTTCAGGAAAAAATCGGCTTCAATATGGTGTATAACGAGCTTAATGCCGAGCGCTTGTCCACCCTTTCTCTCGGTACATCTCGAATGTGGTTCCAGGTAGACTGGATGGTTACCAACACCTGCAACTATGAAGATTATGCCGACGATCCCTACGCAAACCCCGATTACATTAACTATAGTAAAGGTGTTTACGACTTCGAAAGTCAATGGATGGAAGCGGTCTACGAGTATTTAGATATGCTGAAGGTTGCAGGCACCGATGTTGAAATAAACTTCGGTTGGAAAACCGCCACCCGTATACAGGATTGGTTTGGCACCCCCTGTGACGATCCTAAGGTGAGCGCACCGAAGGATTTAGATGCCTTTGCCGATGCTGCGGCAAGTCTTATAAAAGAGCTGTATAGGAGAGACTACAATAATGTTAAGGCGATTACCTTCTACAATGAGCCTAACTTAGCGGATTTTGAGTCAGGCACTGACGACGCTTTTTATTGGAGACAGCTTGTAAACAAAGCATCTGACAAATTGTATCAGTTTAACTTGGCTGAAAAGGTGGAAATCTGGGGTCCCGAATGTGGTGTTGTAGAAACCGAAATCCATAGAGATTGGTTGCAATACCAGATTAACGAAAATATTCTCACTGAAGCTGTTGATGTATGGACAGGTCACCATTACTATAAAAAAGGCGACCTTGTGAACAACTATTCCATTGCCTTTGACACGTATGTAATCTTATCGGAAATGACAAACCGCAATATGATTATAACCGAAATGCAGGGTCATGTTTCCGACACAAACTATAAAAACTGGTTTTCATGGAACGATTCTACCACAAGCCAGTTCATCGCCGCTTCCAACACGGGACTTAAAGGAACCTTCAACTGGACAACGGTTGGCGGTTATCTCCCCGACCCGCTGAATCAGACGAACTACAACGACAACGTCGCCGCCTGGGAGGTTCCATTTAACGAGGAAAGAGCGAAGGCAGTAAAACGAGTATTCTATGAAGAATCGTTGCTTTCTAATTATGTGCCCAAAGGTTCCAAGGTGCTTTACACTGGCTGGACAGGTGACGATATCAGAACCTCGGCGTATCTCTGGCCCGATGGTGAAAATATGACCGTATTGGTAGAAAACAACGGTTATTTCTCAGGTACAGCTTCCTACACCAACGATGGCGTGGAAAAGGATATCGAAATCAAAATTAACGACGGCAAAACCAGAGAGTTTAAACGCATTTCTTATGTTGCCGAAACTCAAGTAATTGATGCAAACGCCACTGTAAACAGCCCTGATAAAACAATTACTGCCAATGGCGGCGTGATTACAGATACCCTAGGTGAAAATTACTCGGTTCACATTTACACTACAGCCCCCATTATTAAGCAGGTACAAATTAAAGATGCAAATATTACCCGACGTATTAAAGCTGGTGCCACAACCCAAATTACTGCAGAACGTATTGATTGCGATGAAGATGATAAAATTGTGTATAGAATAAGTGAATACACAGGAACAGCCCCTGGCACAGTCAACGCAAACGGACTGTACACCGCCGCAGCAGATGCGAAAACCGGTGATATGGTAGCCTTGAGAGCCAGTCTTGAATCCGACCCCAGTGTGTTTGCGGTTGTTATCATTTATATTTCTTGATAAGAAGAGCCTGTCAATAGAGAATAGGCAGTAAAATACCACTAATTATTCAAAACCCTGTTCAATTATGTATTGAACAGGGTTTTGTGATTGAGTGTGTAAGATAATCTCGTTATCAAAATATAAGTCCATTCCTAATAAATATCTGTATGCTCTAATATTTATATCCAAATATTTCCTCCCCAAACCAAACATGGGGCACGGTAAAGATTTTACCGTTTAGATAGTTGAGTATTCCCGCGTCTGTTGTGAAGTTGAAGCGCAACTTATAGGAGTAGAGTGCGTGGTGACGAAAACCTTTTTTTCGGTCGGTGTTGCCGATTTTGCTATATTTTCCGTCGCCTAAAAGAGGGTGTCCTATCGATGCCATGTGGGCTCTTATCTGGTGCGTTCTGCCTGTGAGTAGCTCTACCTCAATAAGCGAGGTATCCTGCAGAGTTTCCAGCACCTTGTATTTTGTGCGGATGATTCGGTTTTCATCGGTTTTATTTTTTTGCACAAATACTATGTTTTTGTCCTCGTTCTTCTGCAAATATCCCTCTAAGGTTGCTTCTCTTTCCTTGGGGATTCCATGGATTGCGGCAAGATAGAACTTATCAATTTCGCGATATTTGATTTTATCGCAAAGTATGCGCAAAGCCTCAGAGTTTTTAGCCGCCATAACTATTCCACCGGTGTTGCGGTCTATACGATTGGCGAGGGCGGGAGCAAAGCTGTTTTCGTTTTCGGGGTCATATTCCCCTTTTTCATATAGATACCGCTGTATACGGCTGATGAGAGTATCATTCCATTCGTTTTTGTCGGGGTGCACAAGAAGTCCCTGACGCTTGTCCACAAGCATTATATTCTCGTCCTCGTAGACGATATCAATTTTATTCGAGGCATTCATAAAATCATAGTTCTTTTCTTTTTCCTCAAAAAACTCGTCGTTAATATATGCCTCAACAACAGAGCCGACCTCAAGCCTTGTGGAAATTTCGGCGCGTTTTCCGTCCACCTTTATGCGTTTGAGTCGTATGTATTTGTAAAGCAATGATTTTGGAAGCAGGGGAGCGGTCTTGGTCATGAACCTGTCCAGACGTGTTCCCGCATCATTTTTTCCTATGGTGAAGCTTTTCATAAGTACTTTTCCTTTAAAAAATAGTATTTATTTCTTATTATATCACAAAAAGGGACTTTTCAAAAGGGGAAATATGTTATATAATAGTTAAGGTACATATAATTATTTTCATAAGGTGATTTTTTGGGTATACCTAACCATAACCACAATGGCCATAGGTCCAGAATGAAGCAACGGTTTCTCAAACAAAACAGCTTCGCTGGATTTGAGCCTCATAATATTCTGGAATATCTGCTCTTTTATACAATACCCATAAGGGATACAAATGAGATTGCTCATAGACTAATAGATCATTTTGGCTCTTTGAGCGGAGTTTTCGACGCACCTTATTCCGAGCTTATCAAGGTGGAGGGCATAGGTCCCCACACCGCCAGTCTTATCAAGACCATTCTGCCTTTATCCCGCGCCTATGCCGAGGATAAGGAATCCTTTGGAACGGTTTTGATTTCTACCGGAAGTATTGCTAAATATATCAAGGGCAAATATCTTGGATATGGTGAAGAAGTTCTAAGCATTATCAGCATGGATAACAAATGCAAGGTTTTATCCTTTGATGTTGTGAATACAGGTAGCGCCGATCTAGTCATTGCAGACATAAGACGGATTTTAGAAACCTTAATGCGCACCAAGGCATCGGTAGCAATATTAGCGCATAATCATCCAGGCGGTCTTGCGTTTCCTTCTCAGTGCGATTTAAACACAACCAGAAAGATTATTGCTGCTTGTAACAGCATAGGTGTAAAGGTCATAGAACATATGATAGTGGTCAATGATGAATGTATTTCTATGAAGGAAACATATAGAAATGATCAAATATTTAATGAACTTACATAGGTGACATCAATGGAAAAAGCAAATATTAAATGCGGTAATACAACTCTTTCCACCGATACTCTGGGGGCTCAGCTTAGCTCCTTTAAAATCGGGGATTTGGAATACATATGGCAAAGGGACCCTGCTTTCTGGTCGGGTAGCGCTCCAATTCTTTTTCCCATAATAGGAGAACTTAAAGGCGAGGGCAAAACCACTATTATTAATGGAAAACCCCACCACATGTCTATCCACGGTTTTGTTTCGGGCATGGATTTCCAAGTTGTAAAATCCGCTGAGGATTCGGTAGCCTTAAAGGTTGATGCCAATGAGGAAACCCTTAAAATGTACCCCTTTAAGTTTTCTTTGGAGACCGAATACAAGGTCTTTGAAAATGGCTTCAGCCAGACCTTCAAGGTTAAAAACAACGGCGAGGAGGATATGCCTTTCTTTGTTGGAGCTCATCCCGGATTTAATGTCCCTTTGTTAGAGGGTGATAGCTTTGAGGACTACACCTTGGAGTTCCCGAAAACCGAAAAGAACGAAGCCTACCGCATAGATGTGGACGGCTTGGTAGACGACAGTTGGTTTGATGAAGTGCTGAAAGAGGGCAGAATAATCCCTCTGGACCACAGTCTTTTCGACAAGGGCGCACTTATATTTCAAAAACTCAATTCCCACAGCATAAAGCTTTATAATAAAGAGGGCAAGGGTGTGCGCATGGACTTCCCCGAGTTTGACTATTTCGGTGTCTGGCAGATGCCCGAGAAGAAGTCACCGTATCTTTGCCTTGAGCCATGGACAGGCATGAATGACTGCTACAGCGAGGATGGTGCCTACACCAACAAGCGCGGTGTTCAGTTCCTGAAAATGGGAGAGGAAAAGAGTTTCACATTCACTGTAACAGCAATTTGAAAGAGGTATTAAATTGAAAGAATTTGAAGTAAAAACCAAAATTTTCTTCGGCGAGAATGCTCTCGACCGTCTCAAAGGCTTAGAATACAACAAGCTTTTTGTTATAGCCGACCCCTTTGTTGTGTCTGGCGGACTTATAAATCAGATCACATCCAGACTGGACGAAAAGGAAATTAACTACGAAATATACACCGATGTCATTCCCGACCCGCCAGTGGATAAGGTTATTTCGGGTGTCACCGAAATTCTCAAATGTGATCCCGATTGTATCGTTGCAATAGGTGGCGGAAGCGCCTTGGATTTGTCTAAATCCGTGAGAAAGTTTGCCCAACGCATAAAGCCTGAATTTAACCCCCATTTAGTGGCAATTCCCACCACCAGCGGAACGGGTAGCGAGGTAACCCCATTCTCTGTTATAACCGACCCGGAAGCAGGTACAAAATATCCCTTGGCATCTCAAGATATGGTACCCGACGAGGCTATTCTTGACGAAGAACTGGTTAAAAGCGTACCCGCCTCCATCACCGCCGACACCGGCATGGACGTTATGACCCATGCGATTGAAGCCTATGTCAGCCTTAATAACAACGAATTTTCAGGTGCTTTGGCGGAAAAGGCGGTAGAAATCTGCGGTCAGTTTCTTATTCGTTCTTACAATGATAATAACGACTCCCACGCCCGTCGTAAGATGCATATAGCCTCTTGCCTTGCAGGTCTTGCCTTCAGTTCGGCATCTTTAGGACTTAACCATGGCATGGCGCACCAGTTAGGCGCACAGTTCCATATCCCCCACGGCAGAGCCAATGCTATATTGCTTCCTCACATAATTCAGTATAACAGCAATATTTTCAAGAACTCTCGTAGCCGTAAGGAATATGAGCCCTGTGTGCAGAAATATTGCAACATGGCGCGTATTTTAGGGGTCTACAACCTTAATGAAATCACCACAATCCACGCCCTTATCAGCTATATGCGATTTATGTGTACTGAAATGAACATACCCCTTTCTATTTCCGAAATGGGCGGTATCAGCGAAAGCGAATATAAATCCAGAATATCCGTGATGGCAGAGGCGGCGCTTCGCGATGGCACCACAGCCACCAATCCCCGCATCCCCACAAAAGAAGATATAATGAATATCTATCAGAAACTTTGGTAAAAAACAAACCCGTGAGATTTCTCACGGGTTTTGGCTTTTTACTGGGATTATTTTGTTGCCTCTTTAACAGTTTCTTCGCCGCTAAGCTCGTTAATAATAACGCTGGAATCCGAACCTGCAACCTTGGGGAGTGTGCCGTCCCATTTTTCTAACCATTGCTGATAGAGAATGTTGCTGTTAAGAGATTTTGAAATGGTGGTGTTGGCTTTAGCTTCTGCTTCTGCAGCAATCAGCTTTGCTTTTGCAGAGGCTTCTGCCTCAATAATTTTTTGCTCTGCTTGGGTCTGTGCTTTAAGCTTATTCTGAGCCGCAACCTGCTTTTCTTCAACTGCATTTGTGAAAGCATCGGTGAAGTCAAAATCTTCAATAGCTGTGGAAACAAGTTCAATATTATACTGCTTTAATTTTGCCGCCAACAGGCTTTCAACCTGCTGGGCTAAGTCCTGACGGGAGCCGATAAGGTCCTCAGCGTCGTATTTTGCGGCAACAGTTTTCATAGAATTTGTAATGCAGGGAGTTACCACGGTGTCGTAATAATTTTTACCTATGGTTTTATAGATGGTCTGTGCATTTTTCTTTTCTATGCGGTAGTTAATGGTATATACCGATTTAACCTCCTGAATATCGCTGGAGAAGCAGGACATTTCAAGGGTGCCTTTCTGGGTGCGATTATCCATATTTATAACGTCTGAAAATGGAGCTTTAAAATGGATACCCGCCTCGAAGGTGTAATCCTCAACCTTACCAAAGGTGGTAACAACACCGGTATGACCTGTAGGAACAGATACAACACAGCTTCCAACAGAAGCAAGAATTCCCACTGCCAGTACAATGACAGCCAGTAAGGTGAAGTTTTTCTTAGCAACCTTTTTGGAGGCAATCAGCATAATCACGCCAACTAAGGCGACAAGAGCGGCTAAACCAAATAACATCATAATATCAGATCCTTTCTAAAATAAATTATATAATTGTGGTGGCGGCTTGTCAAGTCGAGATTTGACAAAATCCCAGGTTTGGGTATATAATAGACGGGTATTCACGCGGTTTTATTCTCGCCGCCCTACAGGAAACGGAGGTCCCGTTATGATATGTAAATATTGCGGAGTCGAAACTCAGGCGCAGGATGGCATCTGCAAGGCATGTAAATATAAGCTGAAGTTCAGCCCCAATGAAAGCGGAGTGGATATTTTCAGTTCTTCGGGAAATGCCGAGGAAGTAAAAACCCAAAACGCTGCTCCTAAAATAAACTATTTTTCAGAATCTGAGGAAGTGCCCTTATCACACGCCGATTATCTACCCGTCAAAACCCGTAAGCCTCGTCTTCGCAAAGGCTTTGTTGCAGTGGTTGTTGCGGCTTTCTTGATAATTCTTGCAGTGGTACTCTACCTTGCAGGGGTATTCAAAACCGCAACCTCTAAAATCAAGGAAAGCCTTGAATCGGGAAACTACAGCGCAGCCTATGCCACCTTTCAATCGGAATTCACCGAGGAGGGAAGCACCTCCCTTAATAAGCTTCTGGAACAAAGGCTGGATTCCCTATACGGTCAGTATAGCTCCGGTGACAGGGAATATACCGATGTAAGGGAAGAATATGATACCATTGAAAAAATGGGAATAATAGATTTGAAAAAGAAAGTAAACGGCATCGGCCTCAAACTTTCCGACATGAAGAAATCGAAAAACGGATTCGAGAAGGCAGAGAAATACTACTCCAAGCAGAACTACGCTTTGAGCATCAAAGAATACGCTAAGGTAATAAAGGACGACTCTAACTACAGCATCGCCGAAAGGAAAGCCAAACAGGCGAGAGCTAACTATCGCAACACCGTGTTGAGTGAGGCGGCGACTTTGGTAACAAACGGCGACTATAACGCCGCGGTAAAGCTTTTAGAATCCGCCTTGGAAATTCTAGAAAAGGATGAGCTTATCGAAAAGCGTATGGCGGAATACGGCAAATCCGAAACCACCAAAAGCCGACAGGAGATATTGGACACGGCAGATGAATATGCCTTTAACGATGACTATGCCGCGGCAATAACGGTCATTATGACAGCGTTGGAAAGCAATGAAGATTATTCTACCGATGAGACTATAATGAATAATCTTGAGGATTATCGCGAACTTTATACCGACTGGTTTAGCGAGGAAATCGACGAATATATCAGCGAGGGTAACTATGAAAAAGCTGCTGAGCTTTTAGAGGAAGCCGACCGAGTAATACCAAAAAGCAAAACCGCCGCAGATAAAAAGCAACAGTTAGAGGGCAGAATGCCGAAGTACCTCCATGAGCTAACCCCCGATTCCGAAAAGAAATGGAGTTGGGGAAAGGGAGAATCGGTGGATTCCTTTGGCAGCGACCATTCGGGAGAGGCAAACTATATTTTACTCGGCGCTGATTCTAAGGCTACCTATGATTTAGGCGGAGACTATGAAAGCTTTAAATGTAGCCTTGTGGCATCAAAGGATATCGACCCGTCGGCTAAATGCAAGGTAGAAATTACCGCAACTGTTGGTGGGGAGTATTTGTATCGCGAGTGGGAAATTTCCTCGGAAACCGAGGAACAGGAAGTAACTATGATTACTAAGGACTGCACCTCCCTCACAATATCAATCTCAGGTGAGGGCGCAGAGGTGCTTATGTTTGATGCCCGTCTGGCTAAAGAATAAAAAACGAAAGAGTTGTAAATATGCATTTTAATTTGAAACCCCAAAGGGTTTTCGAGATATTTTTTGAAATATGTAAAATACCCCGTGGCTCAGGTAACAGTAATGCAATCGCCGACTACTGCGCCCAGTTTGCCCGTTCCCATGGACTGGAGTATAAAAGAGATGCAATAAACAATGTAATAATATACAAGTCCGGTGAGGGAGATCCCGTGGCAATACAGGCGCATACCGACATGGTCTGCGAAAAATCCGACGGCAAGGAAATAGACTTTCTTTCCGACCCCATAACCCCAATAATTGAGGGCGACACCATTACTGCCGACGGCACAACCCTTGGAGCCGACAATGGTATAGGCATGGCTATTTGCCTTGCCCTACTTGAAGAGAAAATCCAGAGACCCCTTGAAATTCTGCTGACCGCAGACGAGGAAATAGGATTAATCGGCGCAAACGGTCTCGACAGAGGTTGGATTTCCGCCCGTAAGCTTATCAATCTCGACAGTGAAGAAGAGGGTATAATCACGGTAGGTTGCGCCAGCGGTGCCACAGCGGGTATCAAAATGCCCGTGGAGCTCAATCCCACCCAGGGAGAGCTTGTAACTCTCACCGTGTCGGGACTTATAGGCGGTCATTCTGGTGTTGATATACACAAGGGCAGACTGAATGCTGTCAAGCTTTTGTTTAGCATTATGTCAAAGATAGGTGATGTCAGACTAAGCTCTATTTCAGGTGGCACGAAGGACAACGCAATCCCCCGAAAAGCCACCGCGAAGTTTATGATGACAGGTGATATATCTCTGCTTGACTCCGCCATAACCGAGGTTGTGACCGAGGCTGAAAAGGTGGAAAAACCCACTGTGGAGTATGTGATAAGTGAGGGAACTTTCCCCACTACATCGGTTGAGGAGAGCGGAAAAATAGTTAATATTCTCAGTCAGCATCCATCGGGAGTTATGACCATGTCTCCCGATATTGAGGGAATGGTGGAAAGCTCTCTCAACCTTGCTATAATCGGTCTCGATAGGGGTTTCTATGCTGACTCTATGGTGCGAAGCTCCAAGAATTCCGCCGCCGACGATATATTCCAAAGAATATATAAGATAGCAGAAGCCAATAGCGCTCAGGCTCAGCATCACATTTCCTTCCCCGCATGGGAGTATAGGGAAAACTCCAGACTTCAAGCAGTGGCTGAGGAAACCTACGCTGAGCTTTTTGGCAAAAAAGCAGAAGTTCAGCTTATCCACGCAGGACTTGAGTGCGGAGTTATAAGCGATGGAATAGAGGGTCTGGAAAGCATTTCAATCGGCCCTGATCTTTGGGATGTCCACACAACCGAGGAAACCCTATCAATTTCCTCCACCCTCCGCACCTGGCAGTATGTTTTAAAAATAATAAATAACCTATCTTAAAAAATAAAGCTCTCAACCAAGCGGTTGAGAGCTTTTGTCTATTTATTTTTTGGATGAAACACGTCAGCTACTTCGCTTATAGTCATATATGCATGAGGGTCGGCATCGTGAACAATGGTGCGCATCCGAGATATCTCAAATCGGTTTACAACAAAGTAAATCACGGTTTTATTACAACCTGAATATCCACCCTCAGCTGAGATTTTGGTGCATCCTGTTTCGAATGCTGCCATCAGTTCTTCACTTACCTCACGGGGTTTTTCGGTGATTATCATAACACTCTTCGAGCGGTCAAGACCCTCGACGATAAAGTCCACGGTTTTAAGCGCCGCCATGTATGTCACGATTGAATATAGAGGTAGAATCCAGCTATCGGCGACGATTCCGCATAAGATATACAAAAGCACATTGTATATCATAACAAAAGTCCCCACGCTTATGTTTAGCCGTTTCGCAAATATGACAGCCATAACCTCAATTCCGTCTATGGCGCCACCGTAGCGAATTGTGAGACCGCTGCCTACACCCGATATAAGGCCGCCGAAAAGACCGCAGAGCAAAAGGTCGTCTCCTGCCAGAGGAGAAGCAATGCTCACCTCTATGGGCAATACGTCGGTTATGAGCCATGCGCATACCGAATATACCATAACGCTGAATATTGAATAAAAGGTAAAGGTAAGCCCTTGCTTTTTTAAGCCGTAAAGGAATAGAGGAATGTTTAAAATTATTAGAAAAGCCGAGAGAGTCAGATAGGGTTCAAAAAGCTGACCCAATAGCATTGATGTGCCTGAAATTCCGCTGTCGTAAAGTTTAACGGGATAGAGAAAAACAGTTACGCCAAAGGCGTTGATTATACCTGCAATCAACAGCATAACGAGGTTTTGCCATCTAAGATTGAGATTTGATAATAATTTTTTCATAAATTAATTAGTCATTCCTATCAGATATTTGCGCTTCCTCCCGCCTTACAACCGAGGTAAACCAGCAGTAAAGCGCTTCACCGAGCTCCTGATAAACAGGGTCACCGTCGTGGGAGCAGAGCATGGCAAAAGTCTGACCTATTCGGCGCTCAACCTCACTGCCTCTCCTGAAAGCGAGGTAATAAAAGGAGAGGGCACCGTTGTCTGTAGCACCGCTGTAAAGTTCGGGATAGTTTGTCTTGAGATGATTGAAAAAGGCGGATTTTGCCGCAGATACATAGTCGGGGTTATTGCAAAAGCATTCAAATCCCGAAAGCGCCGCAAAGGAAAGAAGAATTTGCCTTTGTAAAAGCATTTCCTCACTACCCTGACCCGCTCCGGGTCCTTTTTCCAATAGGGCACCCACAAAGCGTTCTGCTATCTTAGAGCCCAGCTCTGTGCCCATGCGAACACTCACAGAATCCACACCCATGTTGGATTTGAGAATGTGTCTTTCGATATCCTTTGAGGGACGGTTACCCGCAATTTTAATATCTCTGTCTTCCAAATTTAATCACCTTATTTTGAATTTTTGTATTCTTTCAAGGCTTCTGCCAACTGGTCAGGACAGGAGGTGCTTTTGAAACCGCATCTGATACCTTCGAGTCGGCTTATAACCTCGTCCACAGGCATCCCCTCAACCAGCTTCCCAATACCTTTCAGGTTGCCGTTACAGCCACCCTGAAAGGAAACGCCTGATACCTTGTCGTCTTCAATTTCAAATTCGATTATTCGGGAGCAAGTCCCATTTGTTTTATATGTTAATTTCATTTAGATTATGCCTCGTTTCACTCTGATTTAAAGGTAATTTCAGAGAACTTACCTTTCATATAGCGGCTGACATCACTGAAAACACCGCGGAATCTGCAAAGCCCGTCTGGGTGGGTGCAACCGTCGCTTCCTCTCTGGCATTGGCTGATTTCAAGAGGACCGCACACAAGCTCAACCACCTCTAAAAGAGTGATTTCCTCAGGCTTGCGAGCAAGGGTGTATCCACCGTTTGACCCTTTATAAGATTTAACAATTCCACCGCTGACAAGTCCGTGGAGAATTTTAAGGGTAAACCTTGGAGTGACCCCTGTTTTGACAGCTATGGATTTGGCATCCAATCTGCTGTCGGCTTCAGCAAGACAGCCAACTATCCTGATGGCATAATCCGTTTCCAGATTTAATAGCATGATTACACCTTATTTATCCTTAAATTTATTGCTTCTCACAGGGTGGCGAAGCTTTCTTAAAGCCTTGGCTTCAATCTGACGTATACGCTCACGGGTAACATCGAACTTGGTGCCCACTTCCTCAAGGGTGTGGCATCTGCCGTCCTGAAGGCCGAAGCGCAGACGGATAACCTGCTCCTCACGGGGGAGGAGGGTTTTAAGAACAGCGTCGATATCTGCGTTTGTGATTGATTTAAGCGCCGCCTCGTCGGGAGCAAGAGCATCTTCGTCGCGGATGAAATCCTGAAGTCTGCTGTCTTCCTCGGGACCGATGGGGGTCTCCATGGAAACAGGTTCCTGAGCCACGCGCATGATTTCGCGGACACGTTCAACGGGAAGCTCCATCTTTGCGGCAATCATATCCTCTGTGGGCTCCTTGCCGTTTTCGTGGAGAAGCTGACTCTGTACCTTTTTGAGACGGTTAATGGTTTCAACCATGTGGACGGGAATACGGATTGTTCTGGCTTGGTCCGCAATGGCGCGGGTGATTGCCTGTCTTATCCACCAGGTGGCATAGGTTGAGAACTTAAAACCCTTTGAATGGTCAAATTTTTCAACCGCCTTAATAAGACCAACATTGCCCTCCTGAATAAGGTCAAGGAAGTGCATACCTCTGCCGACATAACGCTTTGCAATGCTGACAACCAGACGAAGGTTGGCTTCGGTAAGACGTTTTTTGGCAAATTCGTTTCCGTCGCTTATAAGCACAGCCAACTCCACTTCTTCGTCGGAAGAAAGCAGGGGAACACGGCCGATTTCCTTAAGATATACCTTAACGGGGTCGTCGAGAGATACATTATCCGAAAGATTAGCCTCGGCATTTTCTGCCTCTAATTCCTCCAACTTCAGGTTTTCGGCTGAGGGGTCGTCGAAGTCAATGTCAAGAAGCTGGGTATCTTCTACCAGAGCGTCTAAATCCTCTGGTATCGCTTCCAGTTCTTCCTCTTCAAGTTCCTCTTTGGTAGGCTCTTTTACATTGTCAAGCTTGGAGTCCAGCTTATCCTTGTTTTTCTTTTCCATATTCATTTACCTCACTTATTTGATTTTTTGCTTTCAGCAATTTTTTTAATTCGGGATGCCCACTCATCAACCGAAAGTTCATCTACGTTGGAAACGGCGCTGTCCTTTTCCTGTTTCAGCACCTTTATGCTGTCCAGCAGAGTATCTTTGGCATTGTCGCTTTTGGCAATGCGGTTCTGATATTCTGCCACACGTCCGCTTTCAGCCGCTGAAAAATCCTCGCCCAGCATGGTTACATCAAAGGTAAGACCGTTATGTATAACCTCGGCTACTCTCCCATACACTCTGCTGTTAAACGTGGTGACGAAGCTATCTTCGTTTATATGCTCGTCGGCAATATTCATCAGGTCGGGATTGTATATCAGTATTGATATAATTTCCTCCTCCGCCTTGGATGCCCTAAGGTGCTTATGTCTCTCGGGGTTCACATCGGAGGTGCTGAACTTGGGCTGTATCAGCTCTTTGAATTTCTGTTTGTTTTGGTTTCTTCTCAGCTTTCGGGATTTGTTTTTCACCTCTGTGAGAATCGCCTGTTTCCCGATTGAAAAGCGCTGAGCCAACTGACCGGCATATAAATCCACCGCGATATCGTCGTTAAGGGTCGATAGCACAGCAGTGCATTTTTTCAGATACTCCAGTCTACCGCCATCGGTGGAAACGTCAATGCCCTTTGCCGCTTCAATCAGCTTGTATTCGGTGCTGTTCATAGCCGAACTTACAAGGTCTCTGAAAGCGGTGTCGGCGGTGTCGCCGTTGTTTTTAATAAATTCGTCTGGGTCCTTACCGTCAGGAATTCGCAATACCTTTGTTGGGAGTCCCGATTTAGAGAGAATACCCAAGGCGCGTTCTGTGGCTTTCTGACCCGCCGCGTCGGCATCCAGACAAAGGGTGATTTCTGAAGTGTATCTGGAGAGAAGCAATGCATGTTCGTCGGTAAAGGCGGTGCCGAGAGCGGCTACAGCATTAGTTATGCCCGCTTGGTGCAGAGCTATTACATCCATATAACCCTCTGCTAATATTATGCCTTTAGAGCAGTTGTTTTTTGCAAAGTTGAGAGCGTAAAGGTTCTGACTCTTTTTAAACACAGGCGTGTCGCTTGTGTTTATGTATTTCGCGCCCTTTTTGTCTTCCCCCGGCAAGGCTCGTCCGCCAAAGGCAATGACGTTACCTCTCAGGTCGATTATTGGGAACATGGCTCTGTTTCTGAAGCGGTCGTAATAACCACCACGTTGACCTCGCATTATCACGTTTGCCTGTAGCATTTCATCCTCGCGATAGCCTTTTGAGCGAAGATGTCGAAGCAGATTGTCCCATCCGTCGGGAGCGGCGCCGAGACCAAAGTGCTTTATGGTTTCGGGCTTTAGCTTACGGGAGAGAAAATAATCAAGGACGGGTTTCCCTGCAGGGGAGAGAAGATGCTTGTGGTAAAATCTCGCTGTTTCGCGGTTGATTTCAAGAATTCGTTTTTTGAGCTTTGCAAAGGTGTTGTCGTAGCCCGTCTCGGGCAACTGCATACCGCATCGGTCTGCCAACATTTTCACAGCCTCTGAAAAATCCAGATTTTCAATCTGACGCACAAAGGTTATGGGTCCGCCCCCCGCTCCGCAACCGAAACAGTAGTAGGAATTGGTGTCGGAAAACACCGTAAAGGAACCGGTTTTTTCATTGTGGAAAGGGCAGAGACCAACCATTCGGTTGCCCCGTTGCCGCAGGTTGACGTAGTTTGAAATCAGGTCGCCAATGTCTACCCGCTGATTAAGCTCGGCTAAAAATTCATCTGGAATTTTATATGGCAATATAACCGTCTCCTTTCTTGAAAATTTAATGGTTTACTTATATGTGCCACGATTTTGGTATGAATACCTCCTCGTAAACCTTGATAGCGTAGGTATCGGTCATACCCGCTATGTAGTCCACCACAGCCCTCTCGATGCCCTCTGTTTCAATGATTGGCAGACATTCCTGAGGTAGCAGAGGGGGATTTTTAACAAAGTGATTGTAAAGCCCCTCAATTATTCCCGCGACCTTTTGCTCCTCCGACTTGGCTTTAGGATTGAAATATACCGAATTAAAGAGGAAGGAGTGGAGTGTCAGGAACATTTCGTTGTCGTCTTTTGCCATGAGAATATCGGTTTGGCTGTTGTGTATAAGGGACATAACCATGGAGTTTATACGCTGACTTTTGGTTTCGCCGAAATGGTTGCGAATTTCCTTTGGTATATCTTCGTTGGAGATGACTCCCGCTCTAATAGCATCGTCGATGTCGTGGTTGATATATGCAATTTTGTCGCATATACGAACAATTCTGCCCTCAAGGGTTTTGGATTCATCCCCCTTGGTGTGACACTTGATTCCGTCTAAGGTTGCAGCGGTGAGGTTAAGCCCCTTGCCACCCTTTTCTAAGCGTCGGCAAACCCGTACGCTGTGGTCGTAATGACGAAAACCGCCCTCGTATATTTCATCTAAGGCTCTCTCACCTGCGTGACCAAAGGGGGTGTGGCCTAAATCATGCCCCAAAGCGATGGCTTCGCACAGGTCTTCGTTCAGTCTTAATGCCCTCGCCACGGTGCGGGAAATCTGAGCAACCTCTAAGGTATGGGTAAGGCGGGTGCGGTAGTGGTCTCCCTCGGGGGAGAGAAACACCTGAGTCTTATGCTTTAATCTGCGGAAGGAACGGCAGTGGATAATACGGTCTCTATCCCTTTGAAAGGCGGTACGTATATCGCTGGGGGATTCCGCATATTCTCTCTCGTCTGAAGCATCGCTGAAAGCAGCAAGAGGGGATAGGGTAAGATGCTCCTGTTCCTCAAGACGCTTTCGTATGCAGTTGCTCATTAGCCCACATCCTTTCGTAAAAATTAAAAATCACAGCTTAAAATTTGCTGTTCTAATACTATATACGCAAAAAAAGCAAAAAACCCTTTGTTTTTTGCTTTTTTCTAATAATTTTTTTATCAAATGTGAGCGAAGCAATTACCCGTAACATTGAGGGTCAGTCTTCCGCTAAAATTATCGGTTAGCTGTAGCCTGAAATCGGGCACTAAACTTTCCTCCATGGCAAACTTTATCAGCACCGAATCGGTGAAAATCGTGTCTTTAACGTCACCGCCCGATTCTTTCAGTCGGCGAAGCAGTGTGTCGTAGTCTCCGTAGTCACATTCAATTTCACAAAGGGCGCAGGGAGTCATAGTGATTACATTTGCCGCATCCAGTCCGTCGATCGCCGCCGCGGAATAGGCGCGTACCAGTCCTCCTGTACCCAGAAGCACACCGCCAAAGTATCGGGTCACAACTATAAGACAGTCCACGATTCCCTGTTTTCTCATAACATCAAGCACAGGCACCCCCGCCGTGCCCGAGGGTTCGCCGTCATCGGTATATCGGCAGATATTACCTTCCTTTATTATGTAGGCATAAACATTGTGCCTCGCGTCCCAATATTCTTTTTTAAGCTTTGCGATTAAATCAAGCGCCTCTACCTCGTTGTTCACAGGGAACACATTGGCAATAAATCGGGAACGTTTTTCAATAATTTCCGCTGTGGCGTTTTTTTCAACCGTAATATACGACTCCATCTGCTCACCTCTCAGATGACTGGGGAGACAATACCAATCCAACCTTATTTTTGAAAGTCAGATTTTCTCTCACCCGATATTAATTAAAAGAAAAAGGCGCAGCCGTAGGTCGGCTGCGTCAAATTATTTCTGCATTTGGAAGCGCTTGTTGAATCTATCAACACGACCGCCTGTGTCAACCAGCTTCTGTTTACCGGTGAAGAACGGATGACATTTTGAACAAATATCCAAACGAATGTCTTTTTTAGTTGAACGAGTCTCAAACTCCGCTCCGCAAGCACACTTAACAATTACAGTATCATACTGCGGATGAATTCCCTTTTTCACGACTGTCACCCCTTTTCAAAGATTTGTAACGCATAGATTATATCACAAAGTTTTTATAATTGCAAGGGGGTATTTTTAAAATATTGAATTTATTTTTTGCTTTAGTCCCTGATAAAATTCCACAACCTTGAATTTTACCTGATAATTCTCAGGTGTGCTGACGATTTCCTCGGAGTCTTCGCTTAATACTCCGCTAAAATCTGCGGCGGCGCCGAGGCAGATTTCGGGAAAGAGCACACACCACCAGTTTTTACCCTCACCGCTTCCCAGCGTTATTCTCAAAGCGTCGTAATATCCCGCGGGTAGTGTGAAGCTTTCATACACCCTTGTGGGGAAGTAGCAGTTTGTAAGCTCGGCGTTAACACTGTAGTTGTAGCCGTTGCTTTCCACAACACGCTTGGCTTCCGACTCTATTTCATGTATATGTTCTTCCACTATGTTCATGGCTTCTTGCTTTGATTCGGCGGATTTCCATAGCTCCGATTCCAGTCCTAGGATCTTGTCCCGAACCTTTAACTTTAGTTCCTGGTCCTCTGAGTTATCGGAATTTGCAATAACATGCAGACGTAATATTTCGCTTTCGATTTCGTTGCATCGGGCATCGAAACCGGATACCGAAAGCAACACCGAAAACACAAGCGCTGTAATAATTGATAACGTAAAGGTTTTCCGTTTGTTCATAAAAAATACTCCTGCCTTTCGGAAGGAGTATTGTCAGAGATTTTGAAGTTTATACAGCGTCAGTTGGTTTTTGAGATTATCTCAACACCGCATTCCATTGGGTTACACAAAAAGGTTTCAGGGTATTGTTTTCTAAAAAGCTCCGCTATAGCTTTACCTTCGCCTTCTTTGAAAATACCAAAAACAGTTGGACCGCTTCCCGTAAGCTCTGCCGTTAGAGCGCCCTTTCCTGTTAGCTGGGATTTTATATTGGCAATATCGCTTCCCCAAAGGGGGGCAAAACAGTTGCCCACATATTTTGCTACATTGCGAATGTCTCCCTGTTCTAACGCTAAAATTTCCGCCGCTGTGTCTGGGTGAAAAGGATTTTTCTCCCCGTCATATCGCTTATACAGACTGGCTGTAGAGGGCTTGATTCCCTGCTTTATGAGAATTATATCGCATTCGGGACAGTGCGTCAAGGACTTCAGGTTTTCGCCGATTCCCGTTGCAAGTTGGGTGCCACCAACGGTGCAAAAGGGGACATCTGCACCAAGGGAGGTGGCAATGCTACGAATGTCTGAAGCTCCCAGTATATGTGGGTAGGCTTCGTTCAGCATAAGGAGTACGGCGGCGGCATCGGCACTGCCGCCCCCTAAGCCTGCGGCTTCGGGTATATGCTTTTCGATGTTAATGGAAACGCCGTCGTGGACCCCCGCCTTTTTAAAAAATTGTGTCACAGCGCTATAGCAAATGTTATCCTCGTTCTCGGGTACGTTTTCCTTTGAGCAGGTAACGGATATTTTATCCTTTCCGCTTTCCAGAGTTATTATGTCGCAAAGGGAAACCGACTGAAAAACAGTTTCGATATTATGGTATCCATTGGGCATGGTGCCAAGGATATCCAGTGTCAAATTAAGCTTTGCGTAGGCTTTGGCTGTTAATTTCATCACTTTTTCTCCAAAATTATTTTTAAATATTGTAACATATTCTAATGCAAAAGTACAGATTGTGTGTTATAATTAATTAAAAAATTACAAATGGAGTAGCAAAAAATGAAAGCAGTTATAACAGTTGTAGGCAAAGACACGGTTGGAATTCTTGCCACCGTAGCCACCGAGTGCGCAAAATACAGCGCAAATATTGTTGATGTGTCCCAGACCATTTTGCAGGATATGTTTTGTATGATTATGATGTGTGATGTATCCAACGTAACCGTTTCTTTCAGTGAGTTTTCCGATGCGGTAAAATCCTGTGGAGTCGAAAAAGGGCTTTCCATTCATGTTATGCATGAAGATATCTTCAATTCCATGCACAGAGTATAGGTGAAAAACATGAGTATGCTTAACACAAAAGATATCCTTGAAACCATAAAAATGATTGATGAGGAGCATCTTGATATCCGTACCGTTACCATGGGTATCTCCTTGCTTGACTGCATCAACCCCGATATTGACATCGCTTGTAGCAACGTATATGAAAAGATTACAAGATGCGCAAGTAACTTGGTTTCCACCTGTGAGGAAATAGAAAGTCAATACGGTATTCCCATAATTAATAAGCGAATTTCTGTGACCCCTATTGCTATTATTGCCGCCGCTTGTAAAAGCCCCGAGGTTGTTAAATTTGCCATAGCTATGGAAAAAGCAGCAAGAACGGTTGGAGTAAACTTTATCGGAGGATATTCCGCATTGGTGCAAAAGGGATTTTCCGCAGGTGACCGTGAGCTTATCGCCTCTATCCCCGAGGCTTTAAGCGTTACCGACCATATCTGTTCATCTGTTAACATCGGCTCCACCAAGAGCGGTCTTAATATGGACGCGGTAGAGATGATGGGTCATATTGTTAAAGAAACCGCCCTTCGCACCGCCGACCGCGATTGCATCGGCGCGGCTAAGCTGGTAATTTTCTGCAACGCTCCTGAAGATAATCCCTTTATGGCAGGTGCTTTCCACGGAGTTGGTGAGCCCGACTGCGTGATAAACGTGGGTGTTTCGGGTCCTGGTGTTGTTAGAGCCGCCCTTACAAAATCCGAGGGTATGGACTTAACTCAGGTTGCCGACCTTATAAAGAGAACAGCCTTCAAAATCACCCGTATGGGTCAGCTTGTGGCTCAGGAGACTTCAAGCCGTCTGGGTGTGCCTTTTGGTATAGTTGACCTATCCTTGGCTCCCACCCCCGCTGTAGGTGACTCAGTGGCTCACATATTGGAAGAAATCGGACTTGAATGTTGCGGTGCTTGTGGCACTACCGCCGCCTTGGCTATGCTTAATGATGCCGTTAAAAAAGGCGGAGTTATGGCATCTTCCCATGTTGGCGGTCTTTCAGGCGCATTTATTCCCGTAACCGAAGATGCAGGTATGATAGATGCCGCAAGAAACGGCACCCTTATTTTAGAAAAATTAGAGGCTATGACGGCGGTTTGCTCGGTGGGTCTCGACATGATAAACATTCCTGGAGACACCCCAGACGAGGTTATTTCGGCAATAATTGCTGACGAAGCGGCTATCGGTATGGTGAACTCCAAAACCACTGCGGTACGTCTTATTCCTGCCATCGGCAAGGGTGTGGGCGAGGAGTTGAATTTCGGCGGTCTGCTGGGTGGCGGTCCCGTAATGCGGGTTAATACTGCCTCTCCCTTAAAGATGATTAAGCGCGGTGGCAGAATCCCCGCACCTATGCACAGCCTTAAAAACTAATTATTAAGATGCTGTGTTCTAAAAAAGTCAACAGCGTTGTTTAGCTGTTGGGTTTTATCACCGGAATAGTATTTATATAAAATTTAGCAAAGGGATAGCCCGATTGGGTTATCCCTTTTGTATATTAACGGGGCGATTCGGTAGTTCTAAGGACACAACCGCGGTTGGTCGCCGAATGGCGATTGCAGAGCTCTTCGCCGCCCCTCAAATTCAATTTATGCAAAATCAAGAAATGTGTTCGAAAAAATCGGCTCCGCGTGGGAGCCGATTTAATAATGTGTAATTTATTTATATATCGGTTTTCTTTATAAAAAGCACTCCGAGTGTGTTTCTTCCGCAGTGAGCTGAAACGGTGCAACCTGCACGGGTAATTAACACCTCTTTGAAGGGCAGCGTGGCTTTAACCATTTCCACAACACTGTTGACTATCGCCTCGTCACATCCTGCATGGGTAACGAAAACGCGGCTGAGGTCGATGTTGTCGGCATCTGCCAATCTATCGGCAACATAGTCCTTAAGAATGAGTTCAAATTTGCCACGGTACTTTTTGCCAACACCCATAGCACCACCCTTAACCTCAATGCAGGGTTTTAATTTAAGAACATTAGCGCCCAGAGCCGCAAGGGTGGAGCAACGGCCGCCCTTGTGGAGATAGGTAAGGCTGTCGATGACAAATGAAGCGTCTACCTTCGGGCGAAGTGTTTCGATAACCTCAATGATTTCCTTGGCGGATTTACCCTCGTTTGCAAGTTCAGCGGCTTTCAGCACAAGGAGCCCCGAGCCTGTTGAAAGATTTGCGGAGTCGAAAACATAAACACCATCTATATCCTCTGCCGCCATACGGGCATTATTATGGGTAGCCGACATAGAGGAGGAAATATTCAAATGAATAAGCTCCTCGCAGTCACCTTTCTGGGCTTCCCAGAAGTCGGTATAGTCGGCAATATTTGCGGCGGCAGATTTAGCAAGTCTGCCTGTTTTATCGTAGAAAGCGTAGACATCGTCGGGAGTTATATCCACACCGTCGCGGTGGAATTTATCGTCTAATGTAATAAACAGAGGGCAAATCCCTATGTCATATTTTGCAATAAGCTCAGGGCTTAAATCGCAGGTGCTGTCGCTGGTGATTTTAACCTTTTTAATCATGGCAGTATATACCTCCATTAAATAACTTTCATTAATTGAGATATATTATACCACAAATCTTTACATATCTCAATATTTTTCTTACATAGTTTGCAATTAAAAAATAGCAGGTATGCAAATGCATAATTATACCTTGCATTGCCTTTGCAAATGCATTTATATGGTTAATACATTAGCAAATAGCACAAAACAGTGAAAGAACAGCATGCAATTATGCTACGTTTTGCTAAAAATCTTAGTGAGTTTTAAAAATTCTTGACATTTATGCATTGATTTTGTATAATATATGTATTAAAACTAAGGAAAAAGAGTTGTACAGCCGTGAAACGTAACTATGGTCGATTTTACTATTATTACTTTACCACCACGGACTATCTGTACACTGCTTGTTAATTCCTTTAGGTTTTAAATTAGAGTGCAGACAGCCCGCATTTCCTTATTGCTATAGTTAGTGATGCAAGGATTGTGGGTTTTTTGTATTAAAGGGGCACAATCCTAAAACCAATTATCAGTTTAAAATTAAATTAAGAGGTGTCATGAATGATAAACGATAAAATGATGGGACTGGGCAAAAAAAGCTCGGTAATCCGCGAAATTTTCGAGTACAGCAAAAAGAGAAAGGCAGAAATCGGAAACGATAAGGTCTACGATTTCAGCATCGGAAATCCCAGCGTACCCGCTCCCCGCGAGGTAGGGGAGATAATCAAGGAGCTGGTTGATAACACAGACCCTGTTCTTCTCCATGGCTATACTTCTGCCCCCGGTGATATGGGTGTCCGCACCGCCATTGCTGAGAATATTAACGCGGAGCATGGAGCCGATGTCAGACCCGAATTAATATACATGACCTGTGGTGCCGCCGCTTCCCTCACAATTTCCCTCAATGCTCTTTGTAATGAGGGTGACGAGGTAATCATAATCGCTCCTTTTTTCCCCGAATACCGAGTATTTATCGAGAAAGCAGGAGCAACACCTGTTGTTGTGAAATCTAAGGAGGGTGACCTTAGCCTTGATATAGAGGCGGTTGCCAATGCAGTAACCTCAAAAACCAAGGCAATCATCATCAACTCTCCCAACAACCCCTCGGGCGTTATCATCAGCGAGGAAGAATTAATAGAGCTTTCCAAGGTATTGGAAGCTAAGCAAAAGGAATTGGGCATAGATATCTATATAATTGCCGACGAGCCTTACCGTAAGCTTGTATATACCGACAAGGAGGTACCCTTTGTTACCAATTTCTACGACAATACCTTAGTTTGTTATTCTTTCAGCAAGGCGCTTTCTCTCCCAGGCGAGAGAATCGGTTATATTTTGGTTTCTCCAACCTGTAAGGATGCAGGGGATGTATATGCTGCCGTTTGTGGCGCAGGTAGAGCGCTGGGCTTCGTTTGTGCACCCAGCATGTGGCAGTTTGTGGTGGCTAAATGCCTCGATATGACCGCCGACACAGAGGTCTATCGCACCAACCGAAATCTTCTTCTTACCAGTCTCACCGAAATGGGCTATGAAATGGCAAGTCCAGACGGCGCTTTCTACATCTTTATGAAATCCTTAGAGGAAGATGCCTACACGTTCTGCGAAAAAGCAAAGAAACATGAATTGTTGCTGGTGCCCAGCGATGATTTTGGATACCCGGGATATGTGAGAATAGCCTACTGTGTTACAACAGAGCAGATAGAGGCTTCACTTCCCGCATTCAAAGCATTAAAAGAGGAGTATAAATAACCTTAAAATGGATAAATTGGAAAATGCCCGAAAAAGGGTGGATGAAATAGATGCAAAAATGGCGGAGCTTTTCTGTCAGCGTATGGAGGCTATAAAGGATGTAGCCGCTGCAAAGCGGGAAATGGGTCTCCCTGTTTTGAGTCAGCAGAGAGAGGCAGAGGTTTTGCATCGCAACAAGAAACTCATTAAAAACGAGGAGTTCGGCTCATACTATGTGAACTTTTTAAAGAACACTATGGACCTAGCTAAAAGCTATCAGCATCGACTTCTCCACGGTGTCAGGGTTGCCTATAGCGGAGTGCCCGGCGCCTTTGCAAACATAGCCGCAAAGCGTATTTTCCCCGATGCTGACCATGTTGCTTACGACGGCTTTGAAGCGGCATACAACTCGGTAGTAAACGGCGAATGTGATTGCGCTGTTCTCCCTATTGAAAACAGCTATGCAGGTGATGTAACTCAGGTTATGGACATGACCTTCTTCGGATCTCTCTACATAAACGGTGTCTACGATTTGGAAATCATGCAGAATCTTTTAGGGCTGGAGTGCGCGTCGGTTAAGGACATAAGAACGGTTGTGAGCCATCCTCAGGCATTGGCTCAGACCGCCGAGTATATCCGCGAACACGGATTCCAGAAAAAAGAAGCATTCAACACCGCCGTTGCCGCAATGCAGGTGGCAGAGGGCAATGACCCCACAGTTGCCGCCATTGCAAGTGACGAAACTGCAAAGCTCTATGGTCTAAAAGTTTTGGAAAGGGCTATTAATCAAAGCTCAAAAAACACCACGCGATTTGCAGTGTTTTCAAGAGTTAAGAATAGTTCTCTCAACGATAAGCATTTCATCATGTACTTCACCGTTAAGAACGAGGCGGGTTCTCTCAGCAAGGCAATTTCGATTTTAGGCGAATACGGCTTCAACCTGAGAGCCCTGAAAAGCCGTCCCACCAAGCATCTTAGCTGGGAATATTATTTCTACGTTGAGGGTGAGGGAGACATCGCGGGAGAGACTGGAAAACCTGTCCGCGAGGCTTTGAAGCAGGAGTGCAGTAATTTAAAGATAGTGGGCACTTACGAAAAGGAAATCTCCCTTCGTTGAGGGTTCGCAGAAAAGAGGAATGATCGTGATAATTCCTGTTGATTTAGGAAACAACAGCTATAATATTTATTTAGAGCGTGGTGCATTGCAGAAAGCGGGAGAGCTACTTTGGCTTAACCGTCGGGTGCTCATTGTCACCGACAGCGGTGTGCCGATAGAATACGCAAAAACTGTTGAAGCACAGTGCAAGGAGCCAACCCTCTGTGTTATAGAGGAGGGGGAAGCCTCCAAATGCCTCGACAACTGGAGCAGACTTCTGCGTGTGATGACCGAAAAGGGCTTTACAAGAAGCGACTGTGTTGTTGCTGTAGGCGGTGGCGTTGTAGGAGACCTTTCGGGCTTTGCTGCTGCCGTATACATGAGGGGAATTGATTTTTATAACATCCCCACCACCGTGCTGAGTCAAGTAGACTCCTCCATCGGTGGCAAGGTGGCAATAGACTTCCAGGGATATAAGAATATCGTGGGCGCATTTCATCAGCCAAAAGCGGTTATTGTGGACCCCGACACCTTAAAAACATTGCCTCAGCGCCAGATAACCAACGGACTTATCGAGGCTCTCAAAATGGCAATGACCTTTGATGCCGATATTTTCGCCCTCTTTGAAAAAGATGAGATAGAGGAGAATATCGATAAAATTATTGAGGGCTCTTTGCTTATGAAAAAGACAGTGGTGGAAAAGGACGAAAAGGAAGCAGGACTTCGCAAGGTGCTGAATTTCGGACACACGGTAGGACATGCTGTTGAGAGCTGTTGCAAATTAGAGGAACTTTACCATGGTGAGTGTGTGGGACTCGGAATGCTTACAATGTGCCACGGCGAGGTAAGAGAACGACTTTTAAAGATACTGGAGAAGCTGAATGCTCCCGTAAACTTCCAATATGATATAGATAAGCTCACCGAAGCCATGAAGCACGACAAAAAAATGTCGGGAGACAAAATTTCGGTGGTTTATGTAGAGAACATCGGTGAGTATAAATTAGAGACTATAGATTTTGCCGAACTTGAAAGACGAGTAAAAGAGGTGACAAACTCATGAAAAATACCTTTGGAAACAGCCTTACAGTAACCCTGTTTGGAGAAAGCCACGGAGTGGGAATAGGCGCTGTAATTGACGGTATTGCCCCTGGTATTCCTGTTGACGAAGAATATATAAAGCTTCGTCTTTCCATGCGCCGTCCGCAGGGTAATATCTCCACCTCTCGCAGAGAGCCCGATGAGTTTGTGATAGAAAGCGGTGTTTTCGGTGGCTACACCACAGGCACCCCTATATGTATTCTCATCCCCAATGTAAGTCAGCATAGCGGGGATTATAGCGATATACGCGCCAAAGCGAGACCGGGTCATGCCGACTATACCGCATATTGCAAGTACCACGGCTTTGAGGACTATCGCGGCGGCGGTCACTTCAGCGGCAGAATAACTGCGGCGCTGGTGGCGGCTGGTGCTATTGCGGAACTGGCTCTCAAAAACAAGGGAATTCATGTTGGCTGTCACATCAAAAACTGCGCAGGTGTGGAGGATAGAGATTTTGTCAACCTTATAGAGGATATAAATACTTTAAGCGATAGAGATTTCGGTGTGCTAGATATGGAAAAATCCAACGAAATGCAGGAGAGAATTGAAAAGGCGAAGCAAAACCTCGACAGCGTTGGTGGCACCCTTGAAACCGCGGTTGTGGGTATGCCCGCAGGAGTGGGTGAGCCTTGGTTTGACACTGTGGAGGGAATGCTTTCCCACGCGTTGTTCAGCATTCCTGCCGTAAAAGGTGTGGAATTCGGCGATGGTTTCCGCTTCTCGGAGCAGTTTGGCTCTGAGGCAAACGACCCCTTCAGGGTGGATGAGAGCGGAAACATAACCACCACCAAAAATTCCAACGGCGGTATTAACGGCGGTATCACAAACGGAATGCCCATCATTTTCAGATGTGCAGTAAAACCCACACCGTCGATTGCATCGCTCCAAAAGACCGTAAACTTTATAGATAAAGAAAACACTGAGTTGGAAATTAAGGGCAGACATGACCCCTCTATAGTTCACCGCGCAAGGATAGTTGTGGAAGCGGTGACAGCTCTTGCCCTTTGTGACCTGCTCACCACCAGATACGGAACTGATTATTTAGGAGTAAAATAATGGAATACGGATGTATCGGCGAACATTTAAAGCATAGCTTTTCTAAAGAGATACATGGCTCTCTCGCCGAATATGATTATGAAATCAAGGAGATACCAAAAGAGGATTTAGATGCATTTATGCAGACTGCCGATTTCAAGGCAATAAATGTCACCATCCCCTATAAGCAGTCGGTAATCCCTCACCTTTACTATATCTCCGACACCGCAAAGAAAATAGGTGCGGTAAATACAATAGTAAACCGCGACGGAAAGCTCTATGGCTACAACACCGATTTCTACGGCATGATCTCTCTTATAGAGGTGAACGGCATCGAAATCCGTGGTAAAAAGGTTTTGGTGCTGGGTAGCGGAGGAACATCAAAAACCGCGGTGGCAGTTGCCGAAAGTATGGAGGCTTCTGAGATACACGTTGTATCGAGAACTACAGGAGAGGGCGTTATAACCTACGAGGATGTTTATAAATCCCATCTTGATGCCGAAATTGTGATAAACACCACCCCCTCGGGAATGTTTCCCAATCCCGATGCCAAGCCTCTTGACCTGCAGAAATTCTCCAAACTTTCGGGTGTTGTTGATGCTATATACAATCCCTTACGCTCAAGGCTTGTGTTAGAGGCAGAAAGCCTTGGAGTGAAAGCGGTGGGCGGACTATATATGCTGGTGGCTCAAGCGGCATTTGCCGTTGAGAAATTTATCGGCACCGAGATGAAGACCGAAAAAATCAAAGAGGTCTATAGCGCGTTGCTTAGAGATAAGCAGAACATAGTCTTAACAGGTATGCCCGCCAGCGGAAAATCCACAATCGGCAAAAAGCTGTCGGAAGCCACAGGCAAACCCTTTATAGATACCGACGCGCTTATTGTTAAAAAGGCAGGAAAACCCATTCCTCAGATTTTTGAGGAGATAGGGGAGATGGGATTCAGACGGCTGGAGGCAGAGGTTATAGAGGAGATATCAACCCTCGGCGGATATATAATTGCCACAGGTGGCGGTGCAATATTAAACCCCAAAAATATTCAAGGTCTCAAAGCCAACGGCAGAATATATTATATTGACCGACCCCTCAGTTGGCTTACCGCCACAAAGGATCGTCCCCTTTCCTCAAACCGAGCCGATTTAGAAAAGAGATATAACGAAAGATACGAAATATATAAATCCACAGCTGATGTTTTGGTTAACGCCGTGGACAGTCTCATAAAAAATGTAGAATTTATCTTAAAGAGTGAAAATGAATGTTAGTTGAAATTAAGAAAGGATGCCCACGAGGAACGGTCATAGCGCCCCCATCTAAGAGCATGGCGCACCGATATCTCATCTGCGCGGCATTGTCGGGTGGCACCAGTGTTATACATAATGTCAGCCTTTCTAAGGACATCGAGGCAACCATAAGTGCTTTAAACTCTCTTGGCGCCGAGATAACCATTTCGGGCAGTGATGTCACCGTTAAGGGCATAGAGAAACTTAATAAGTCCTCTGAAGTCTACTGCAACGAAAGCGGTAGCACATTGAGATTTCTTATTCCCATAAGCCTTATTGAAGAAAATGAAGTTACTTTCCGCGGTAGCGGACGGCTTATGGAAAGACCCCAGACTGTATATGAGGAAATCTGCGAAACCGAGGGTATAGAATTTTCCAAAACCGAGGACTCTATAAAGCTTCGCGGAAAGCTGTCGGGCGGAGAATATTTTGTAAAAGGTAACATCAGCAGTCAGTTTATAAGCGGTCTGCTTTTCGCATTGCCTAAGCTCTCCACCGAAAGTCGTGTAACCGTCACCACCCCCTTGGAAAGTCTGCCATATATTGGAATGACCTTACAGGCGCTGAAAATATTTGGTGTGGATGTAGAGTTTAAGGATAATTGTTTTATAATCCCTGAGAGTTGCAATTTTAAACCCACCGAGGTTACGGTGGAGGGAGACTATTCCAATGCCGCATTTTTAGACGCTCTGAAAATTCTCGGCGGAGATGTGGAGGTAATGGGACTTATAGAGGATAGTTTGCAGGGTGATAAGGTTTACCCACAATATTTTGATTTGTTAAAAAGCGAAACCCCCACTCTGGATATTTCTCAATGTCCCGACTTAGGACCAGTGCTGATGGCTGTGGCGGCGGCGAAAAACGGAGCTGTTTTCACAGGCACAGAGCGTTTGAAAATAAAAGAAAGTGACCGCGGAGCCGCAATGGCGGTGGAACTGAAAAAATTTGGAGTGGAATTAGAAATAGGAGACAATTATATTAAAGTTCCATGCGGTTTAAAAGTCCCCGACGCCACCCTATTTGGGCACAACGACCATCGGATAGTTATGTCCATGGCGGTGCTTTGCACCCTCACAGGCGGCAAGATAGAGGGCGCCCAAGCAGTAGCAAAAAGCTATCCCGACTTTTGGGATAAGCTCATGGCATTAGGAATAGAGGCGAATATACTTGAAACTCAATAAAGACAGCAACATACTCATTGTGGGTTTAGGACTTTTGGGTGGCTCCTACGCCAAGGCTTTAAAGAAAAAAGGCTATAAAGTCTCGGCAATCACCAAAGAGCAGGAGTCAATCGACTATGCCCTTTCCCACGGAATTATAGACTATGGAACCACAGAGGTGGAAAAGGAGCTGGTGGCATCAGCGGATATCACCATATTTGCCCTTTATCCAACGGTATTCATTCAATGGATTGAAAAATACGGCAACCTTTTTAAATGCGGCGCCGTCATCACCGATGTCACGGGTGTTAAAAGCAGTATTGTTTATAGAATTCAGAGCATACTTCCCGACGAGGTGGAGTTCATTTCTGCTCACCCCATGGCGGGACGAGAGGTGCAAGGCGTAGAGAATAGCAACGATAGTATTTTCCGCGATGCAAACTATATAGTCTGCCCCTCTGAGGAAAATTGTGCCGAGGCAATCGAGCTTTGCAAAGAGCTGGGTCGGGAATTAGGTTTTGGCAATATCTCGGTCATCAGCGCCGAGGAGCATGACGGCATGATAGCCTTTCTGTCTCAGCTAACCCACTGCATTGCCGTTAGTCTTATGTGCAGTAACGACGACGAAAACCTTGTGGAATATACAGGTGACTCCTTCCGCGATCTCACACGTATTGCACGAATAAATGAGAACATGTGGACCGAGTTGTTTATGCTCAATAAAAGACCCCTGCTCCGTGAAATGGACAGATTTCTGAATACTTTCCAAAAGCTTCGCACCAGTCTCGAAGCTGGGGACACAGAGACCATGAAAGAAATGATGCGGACATCCACCGCCCGACGACAGTTGTTTGATAAAAAGGAGAAATAATCGTGAACATGAAATTTGAAAGAAAGCTTCCTATTCCTCAGTTAATCAAGCAGGAATATCCCATCACCGAAGCAATGGAAGCCGTAAGAGACGTAAGAGCCAAGGAAATCAGCGATGTATTCACAAGCAAGAGTGATAAATTCATCCTCGTTATCGGTCCTTGTTCTGCCGATTCAAAGGAGCCTGTGCTTGATTATATCTCAAGGCTTCGTCGCGTAGAGGATCAAGTCAAGGATAAGATTATTATCATCCCAAGAATTTACACAAATAAGCCCAGAACCACAGGTGACGGTTATAAGGGTATGCTTCATCAGCCCGACCCCAATGAAAGTCCCGATATGCTTAAGGGTATTGTTTCCATCCGTGAGCTTCACATGGCGGCTTTGAGTGACTACGGCTTTACCTGTGCCGACGAAATGCTTTACCCTGAGAATCACCGCTACCTCTCCGACCTGTTGGCTTATGTTGCGGTAGGCGCCCGTTCCTCTGAAAATCAACAGCACCGTTTGACTTCCAGCGGACTGGATGTACCTGTTGGTATGAAGAACACCACCGAGGGAGACCTTTCAATCATGATGAATTCCATCACCGCCGCTCAGCATCCCCATAAGTTTATCTACAGAGGTTGGGAGGTGCAGTCGGAGGGTAACCCCTTGGCACATGCGATTTTGCGCGGATATGTTTCCCCCTCTGGCAAGGCTCTGCCTAACTACCACTATGAGGATTTGATGGAGCTTTGCAGAATGTATGACGAGAAAAAACTCCAAAATCCCGCAGTTATCGTGGATGCCAACCATTCCAATTCGGGCAAGAAATACTTAGAGCAGATTCGCATTTCTAAGGATGTTATCCACAGCATGAGAAAAAGTGACGACATAAAAAATATTGTTAAGGGTCTCATGATAGAGAGCTACATTGAGGATGGCGCTCAAGTTATCGGCGAGGATTATATCTACGGAAAATCCATCACCGACCCTTGTCTCGGCTGGGAAAAGACCGAAAAGCTCATTTTCGATATAGCAGATACACTTTAAAAAAGAACAAGGGCAGTCTTCATAGGACTGCCCTTAAATTGTTTATAGTTATACTGTAACGGAAGTTTTCTTATTGAAAATTTTATCCCATTTCACATGGAATATGAGAATGTATAAAATCAGGGATACAGCCGCCCCTGCCCACACATCAACTATTGAGTGCTGTTTTACAAACACGGTGGAAAGGCATACCAGTAATGCGGTGATAACCGAGAGTACGTTCCAGTACCATCCTGAAAAATGCTTACTGTGAATGCATGTAAACATAATCGCCAGAGCGCCTATAACATGCATTGAGGGGCATACGTTCGTGTAGGTGTCGGTGGAATAAAGCGCTGCCATAAGCTCAGTCATAAGGTTTTCTCTGCCCAGTGTCGCCAAATCGGGGCGAAGCATTTGTCCGTTGGGATATATGAAGTATACGATAAAGGAAATAGAATATCCAATAATGACAAACCACATATATTTTTTAAACAGCGGAACATCGTAAAGCGCGGTGTATACCGTCACAAAAGCAAGGCATAAATACCAGAATACATAGGGTATGGCAAACCATTCGCAGAAAGGGATCAAATCATCTAAGGGGTGATGTATGACTGCGAAGGATGCGGTGTTGGGAATCAGCCTTTCCAATAAAGGAAAAGCTATCCCGTATATAGGCCAAAAAAGCAATAAAAACAGATGTCTGAATTTTTTTGAGGTTAAATTGGCAAACCTCAGGTCTTTATAATCTGATGGTTTCATTTTTACGTCCTTTGGTGATAGTGTTGAAGATGATTTGCGGTGCGTTGCCAAACTCTTCTCGCAGCCTTTTTTTGGCTTCGTTTAAGAAATGGGTGTCTTTGATGCTATCCAGAACAAGCTTCGGTAGGTTCTCTGTAGAACAGGTTTTAGCAAAGCCTTTCTCAATAAAAAATTCTAAGTTTCTGGTTTCGCAACCGGGCACTGCATCTATCAGTATGAGAGGAAGCTCTTTGAGGAATGCTTCGGTGGAGCTTAAGCCCCCTGGTTTTGTGAGAGCAAATTCAGCCGCCGACATATAGATATGCATTCTCTTTGTAAAACCTACCACCGAGACCTTGGTGTAGGCTTTTTCTGCAGTGAGAGCTCGATAGAGTTTTCGGTTGCTTCCGCAAATAACCACAAGGTGCCAATCCTCAGGGAGACTTTGCTCTAAGGTGTCGGTAAGTTCCTCGATTGGACCGCAACCCATACTGCCGCACATAAGAAGAATAACTTTTTTTGATTGGTCGATATTAAGGGATTTCTTTGCCTCGTCCGAAGAAAGCACCTCGTAGAATCTACTTTTCACAGGTATTCCGCTACAGACTATCTTGGCGCTGGGAATATCCGATTGCACATATTCGTATAAAAGGTCTTTATGTGGCATGAAATACACATCGGCATCCACCTCCTCGGTAAAGGGGGTGCAGGTGTAGTCGGTGGCTACGACATAAATTTTAAGTCCGCTCATGTATTTGCGCTTGGTTGCGGTTGCCATCATACCCGCAAAAACATGGGTACAGATAATTCCGTCGTATTGGTTAAGGCGCAGGTATTCACCCAATGATTTTGAGCCAAGGGTGAGAATATCATAAATAAAGGAACGGTCGTTATCTTTTACAGGATGATTTTCAAAGAAACGGTAAAGCACTCCGAAAAGCTTTGGGTTCTTTTTATAAAGCAATACATGACCGCCTGACACAAGGTAGGAGGAGCTTTTCGAGATAAAGGCAAGGGAGTCGCGGACGTCGCAAACCGCCCCTTGGGATTCGAAATAATCCTTTATGGCATCTGCGGCAGAATTATGCCCCGCGCCTGTGTTACAGGATAAAATCAAATATCTCAAAATACTCACCTCTTTCCAATGTATATTTATATCACAATAAGTATATCATAGCGAAAAATGTATTTCAATGTAAAATTTTAAAACAACAGCTAAGTAATTTTTGGAGAACAAAATCAAAGTCCCACTGCGCTTTGCAATGGGACCAAGGTTACTCTACATAGTTCGCTCTGCTTCCGCCGATGTATTTTGGGCGAGTGTAGGCGGCTGTAACATAGGCTTCGCCGATTTTACTTATGCCCAGTCTAACGGGCACCGCAACTGACTTGAGATGCATACCAATAAGGGTGGAGCCGATATCCAGACCTAAATCAGCCTTGATGTATTCTACCGCAACAGGCTCTTCCATTTTATCATAAACCGCTGTGGCAAAGGAGCCGCCTGCCTTAGGCATGGGGCGGACGTTAACAATCTCAAGGCCCAACATTTCGGCTGTGGATTTTTCCACAATCAGCGCACGGTTAAGATGCTCGCAGCATTGCGCCGCAAGAAGCACACCCTTTTCTTTCAGAATTGGTAGCAAGGTTTGGGCCACCGCCACGGCTACTTCTGGGCTTGAGCCTTTTCCGATGGTGCTTCCTATTATTTCGCTTGAAGAACAGCCCACCACCAACAGACGACCCTTATCTGCCTTTGATATTTCCAACAGCTTCTCTAAAGCCTCTGAAGTTTGTCTTTTTATATCACTATACATGAGTTATCACCATTTCTTTTGTGAGTATATCTATATAATATTACATATTTTCAATTTGTCAAGCGCAAGCTCACGGGTTATGCCATATCACACCTAACAATTGTTAAAATTCCCATAACTTTTTCTAACAAAAGAGCGCCCTGTAAATTTTACCGCGTATTGACTTTTTTGTGATTTGTGGTAGAATAACATCATACAATAAATTTGACAATACAATAGTGTATTTTAGGAGTACATATATGAAAAAATTAATTTCCATGGTATTAACCCTTTCTATGTTGCTTGTATGCTTCGCTGTCCCCACGGTAAGCGCCGCAGGTGACGCCTCGGTGGCTTCTGATGATTTCAGCTTTGTTCCCTCGGGTGACGCATCAATAAATGGTATAAAAGAGGATGTTAATGCGCTTTTAGGCGGAGATATCACAAAGGCTGAGTTGAGCGATAAATATGGCGCACAGCTTCGTTCATTGGATATTTGTATTTCTGGAATCAAGAACCTTAACGATATTTATGGAATTCAATTTTCCGTAAAGGCAAGTAGCGACAAGGTGGCGCTGGTGTATCTTGAGACCAACCTGCAAAACAGCGAAAAAATAGGCACCTCCCGCTGGGAGGCTTATATGAGCCACAGAGATACGGCATATAAATCTGCCCTTGTTCTCATGTATGGTACAAGAGCGGTAACTGCTGAGCCCAACAATATAGTAAACAAGGTAACCTCGGATAAATACAAGATTGCCAAGCTTTATTATCTGGTGGACAGCGGATTGGAAGAGGATTTCACCCTTACTTACAAGGTGGAGGATATCGCCTCTAAGGATAGCACAGGAACTGTAAAATCTATATCTTCTCAGTTTAAGGAAAAATCTGTATGTACTGCTGAATTCCAGAGTGAAAATGATGAGATGTCTGCAAAAATTCTGGGTGCCCAGATAAGGGTGAGCGGTGCTCAGGGTCTCCGCTTCGGCACAAGATTGGAAAAAGACGATTATTTCAACAAATGCACCGATATAAGTTACGGCACCTTGATTGCTGTTACCAACCAGCTGGGCAATGAAGAACTTACCTTAGAATCCGAATGTAGATTCCTTGATAGCAAAGCCAGAGTTCTGGAAGACACCGACAACTATATTTGCTTCACTGGCGAGATAACCGACTTCCCCAAAAACGGAGATTATGACTCGGTCAACTTTACAGCCAGATCATATGTTAAATATAAGGCTCCCAAAGACGATAAATACACAGTTGTATACACCGAGCCTATTGTTCGAAATGTGAGTCAGATCAAGAGTATTATTGGCATGAAATAGGAGAGGAAACGGAAATGAAAAGAACAGTAATAGCTTTGTTATTAATCACAGTAGTCCTCACCGTATGCGCATGTAAGAGCAAGGAAAATACAAATGGAACCAGTTCTGTGTCCCAGACTAAATCCGAAGTCAGCTCTGCCGTCTTATCCGAAGGGGATTTCTTTACACAAAACGGCACCGAATCTGAATTCCAGATAACCGAGTCCGAGGTAGAAGAGCTTTTCCAAAATCAGGAAAGCCGAGACGAAGAGGAACTTTCCAGTGAAGAGACTGAGTCGAAGGATAGCTCATCAACATCAAGCAAAGATGAAAATTCTGCAACCGAGTCTACCGAGAGTAAGCAAACCGAAACTGTAAGCAAAATCGAGACTACTTCCAGCGGTGAAAAATCGGAAGAGACGGAAAGCAAAACCGATACTACTTCCAGCAGTCAAAAAACAGAAGAAACCGAAAGCAAGACCGAGACTTCTAAGCCTGAAAGCACATCGAAGTTTGATGCTGACGGCGACGGTTGGACCGACGGCTGGAACTAAAAAAGGAATACAGCAAATTAAAAGCCACTCAATTCGATTGAGTGGCTTTAATGTTTTATTAGGGGTTATCCCTGAGGATTATCTTTTTTTAGCTGTGTCCAGAGTTTTGCCGAACACAACGAATCTGTCGAAAAGATATTCGGTTATGAAGTTCACAAGCATTGTAATTGCCAACACAAGGTATTCATTCCAACCGAAGCCCGAGCCTGTCAGCACCGCTGTCCACCAGGTGGAAAGGGGTGTGAACACAAGATAGAAGCCTGTGACCTTAAGCATGGCGATGGGAATATTACCTGCCGAATAAAAGGTGAATTGTCTGTTTAAAGTGAAATTCCAAAGCACCGATAAGATAAGGGAAATCAGATAGGAAAGCCAATGTGTGAGGTGTATCAGCTCCTCAAACAGGGCGAAACTTGCCACCTGAATTATTCCAGCGCTTGTGGAGAACAATACAAACTTAATTGTGCGTATGAGTTCTTTCTTTTTCTCTGACACCTAATAACCACTCCTTGATTTAATACCCTGAAAAGATTTTGATGATGTGACACAAATACCGCTTTTGTCACGCTGTGTGGTTATTATACTATGATTTTTGATTTAAGGCAAGGATTTATTTTGCGTCAATCTTTACCGAGCCTTTCCATAAAGCTGTTTTTGTTTTCTTTCGGCGTGGTAGTGGGTCTGCCTAAATTTTCCCTTGCACCAATGCAGCATTTAACCTCTATAAAGGAAAGCTCATTCCTTTCCTTAGCCTTTTTTAGCTCTACGGAAAGCTGGTGGTAGCTATCAACCGATACCCCGTAGGGATAGCCACAGCCGTGAGCTATTTTAACCAAATCTATTCTTTCGGAAACCGTAGGCATACCGCCCACGGTTTCGTGAGCGCCGTTGTTAATCACCACATGGATAAGATTCTGCGGTCTGTTAGCTCCGATAACCGCCATTGCGCCCATGTGCATAAGGGCGGCTCCATCGCCGTCAATGCACCAAATTTTATTATTTCGTTTTTGAAGCGCTATCCCAAGCGCAATGGAGGAGCTGTGTCCCATGGAGCCAACAGTGAGAAAATCGTAGCCGTGACCTTGGGATTTTTCCTCGCGGATTTCAAAAAGTTCACGGGAAGCCTTGCCAGTGGTGGAGACTATGGTATCTTCACCGCTAACCTCTGTGATACAGCGTATAATTTCTTCTCGCTTAAGTGTGTTTTTGTTTGAATAGCAAACCCTTCTGTCGTATTCTAAGGCTCCTTTTTTTACTACGAAAGCTACCTGCTTACCATTCTTTAGACATGGCTCCCATTCTTGTAGTTGTGTTTCTACGTCTGCTTCGGTTGTATCCTTGGAGACTACAAACCAGCTGATATCCATATCTTCCAGAAGCTTCAGGGTAACCTCTCCCTGATAGATGTGCTGTGGCTCATCGGGAACGTTGGGCTCACCTCTCCAGCCAATTATAAAAACACAGGGAATACCGTAAACCTTCCTGTGCATAAGGGATGTTACGGGGTTGATTACGTTTCCCTCACCGCTGTTTTGCATATATACAATAGGTATTTCCCCCGTGGCAAGATGATACCCCGCCGCCAGCGCCACAGCGTTGCCCTCATTTGCGGCGATAATGTGGTTTTTCCCAATGTCGTAGTTATCTATAAGAAAGTCGCAGAGAGGTCGTAGCTGAGAGTCGGGAACCCCTGCGAAAAAATTAAACTTCTTTAAAAAATCAAGTTTCATAATATTCTCCTGTTATTCTTTTGTAAAGCATATATAGGGTCTCCTCACTTAGCGTCACAGGGTTGTTTTTAAGGCGTGTTGTGTTTACCGATTGAG
Source organism: Acutalibacteraceae bacterium (assembly GCA_045542355.1). GTDB lineage: Bacteria > Bacillota > Clostridia > Oscillospirales > Acutalibacteraceae > UMGS1532. The sequence goes on along the minus strand of JAZQKX010000017.1, from coordinate 22,467 downwards.
CGAGATTTTTCAATTCTTTTTCTGTGGCGCGGGGAGGGAATATATTTAATTCTTTCAGCAGGGCTTTAAATTTTTTTATCCCGGCATCCACATTTTCACAGCCCAGAGCTTCGGCAATCTCCTGAAATACATTTTTCAGATATTTCTCGCCACGGGGGTCAGAGCACTTTTCGGGATGCTTCCACATATATTCAAAGACAGGCGGAAGACATATAGCCACAGCGTGTCCGTGAGGGATGGAATAGAGCGAGGTCAGCTTATAGCTCATGGCGTGTGGAGCGGTGGTTTGAGTGATATTTATAGCCTTGCCAGAAAGGTTTGCTCCCAGCATTATTTCTTCTGCAGAGGTGCCGGTGTTATGGAATATATATTCCTTGTAATTTTTCATGATTTTCCCGATAGCCGTCTTGGAATATTCTCGGCTTTTCTCGGTGGAGTTAACCGACCACCAAGCCTCGATACTTTGGCAAAGAGCGTCTAAAAGGGTGCATTTTTTCTGGTATTCGGGGAGAGTTTTAAGAACATAGGGCTCCAGTATGGCGTAATCGGGAATGATGCTTTCGTGGGTCACCGATTGCTTTTCACTATCATAATATATCACCGCATATTTGGTGGATTCACTCCCCGTACCCGCTGTAGTAGGTAGTGCTATGAGAGGGATTCCTGAGTCTGACCACTGCTGATGGAGGTAGTTTTTGTCACTGTCTAATTTGCAAAAAAGCTTTATGCATTTTGCAACATCTACGGTACTTCCGCCGCCAACCGCTATGATGCCGTCGCAACCCTCGGAATTAAAGCGTTGGACACCCTTAAAAACATCTTCATAAAGCGGATTTACACTAAAGTCCGAAAATTTCACAAGAGGGGTCTGTAGCTCACTAAAATAATCCTTTATATTCAAAAATTCAAAGGCTGAATCACAAACCAACATTGGTCTTTCGCACCGAAGTTCCCCTAAAATTCCTTTTAGTTTTTTGTGACATCCTTTACCGCTTATTATTTGTTGCACAATTACCACCTCGAACTAAGAAATCACCGTCTGTATTCTAGTTTTTCTGAAAAGCCAATAAATATTCCATTAATAAAATTAAGAACAATATTATCAACGGAAATTTATAAATATATCTTGAAAAGATTAAACCTTTATAATATAATTGATGCAGAAAAAAGGTGCTCACCCCCGCTCCCGAAACCCTATCCTTTGGGGATATCACCCGCCAAGGCTTACCTTTCTATGGCGGTGATATTACCTATAAAGTTCCCTTAAAGACCAATGGCGGTAAGATTACGGTCAATGCTCCTCACTACCGAGGTGGTCTTATAAACGTGGAAACCGAGGGTGAAAAGGAGGCTATTATCTACCAGCCATACTGCTCGTAATTCCATCTTAAAAAAGGTAACCATCTGTTGGAATTCACCCTTTATGCCAACCGTCATAACTCCTTTGGTTGCATACATAATGCCAACAGATACATTAGATGGATTGGCCCCGATTCTTGGAGAACTAAGAGAAGTTCGTGGTGCTATGAGTATGTATTGAAGGATATGTGAATACTTTCCACGTCTATAATCTTAGAAGAAAATTAAGATATAAATGTGCAAAAAATCGACGCTCTCAAATTGAGCGTCGATTTTTTTGTTCTTATAAGTGTAGCGCGACATTGGTTATATTTTTGGTTAACATTAAATTCAAATACCAAACAGAGTTTTGGCGTTGCTTCTATTTGCTGAAACAATATCCTCTGTTGAGATATTTCGTATTTCAGCTATTTTTTCAGCCGTGTGGGCTATAAGACCTGAATGGCATAGCTTACCGCGACAGGGTACAGGAGCGAGATAGGGGCAATCGGTTTCTAAGAGAATTCGGTTGAGGGGTAGCATTTCCGCAACATCAACGGTTTTTCTTGCATTTTTAAATGTCACAACCCCGCCGATGCCGATATACATACCGAGATTTATTATTTCCTTTGCGGTCTCCACGCTTCCAGAGAAGCAATGTAGCACACCGCGGGGTTTATACTTTTTAAGAATCTCTAAGGTATCTCCATGGGCTTCACGGTCGTGAACGATAACGGGCATGTCCAGCCTGTTAGCCAATTCCAGCTGTTTCTGAAACAGCCTCAGTTGTTTTTCTTTTGGTATATCCCAATAGTAATCAAGGCCTATTTCTCCTAAAGCCACAACCTTTTCGTGGGAAATCAGGGGAACAAGCTTTTCCAATTCATCCTCGGTGTCAGGCAGATTTTCAGGATGGAAACCAACCGCGGCATACATTTTATCGTATTTTTCCGCAAGAGCTATTGCAGATTTTGAGGAAGTAATATCGCATCCGCAGGTAATAATTCCTGAAATGCCGCGCTGGAAAAGTTCTCTTAATAATTGGTCACGAACGCCCTGGAACTTTTCGTCGTCGTAGTGGGCATGGGTGTCGAATATTCCGTTTAAAGAGGGCAAAGAATTTAAAGTGTCAAGCATTTATCTGACCTTACAGCCTGGGGCAATGCCATCGGTGAAGATGACCTTAACATCGTCCTCGCCCGCATCTGCGGCAAGAATCATGCCGTTGCTTTCCACACCGCAGAGCACAGCGGGTTTCAGGTTTGCAACAACAATCACACCCTTGCCAACAAGCTCCTCAGGTTTATACCACTTAGCAATTCCGCTGGCAACGATTCGGTCAGTACCGCTTCCATCGTCTAAGGTGAGTTTAAGCAGTTTTTTCGCTTTTTTAACCGGCTCACAAGCCTTAATAGTGGCGGTGAGAAGCTCAACCTTCATAAAATCTTCAATGCCGATTTGCTCCATTGTCACAACGTTTTCTGCCTTTTTTTCTTCCGCTTTGGCTTTTGCTTCCTGCTCCAGTTTGATTTCTTCCAAAACCTTGGGCATATCTATGCGCTGGAAAAGAGGAGTGGCTTCACCTACATTGTATTCGGAAATTGCTCCAAAATCAAAGGTGTTTTCATTAACCTTTAACTGGCCGAAAATCTTAGCCGAGCAATCGGGAATGATGGGTTCAAATGCGACAGCTAAGATACGGATGGATTCCAAGAGGTTGTACATAACCGTATTGAGACGGGGGAGGGTTGCCTCGTCTTTTGCCAATACCCAGGGGGTGGTCTCATCAATGTATTTGTTGCAATGCTTAGCGAAGTTAATAACTATCTCAACAGCATCAGCGTTGCGGTAGCTATCCATAAGCTTGTGGTATTTCTCTACAGTGTCCTTAGCATCGGCAATGAGACTCTCGTCGAATTCTCCCTCGGGAGCTGATGCTGAAACCTTTCCACCGAAATACTTATTACTCATGGCAATAGTGCGGTTTACAAGGTTTCCTAAGGTGTTTGCTAAATCAGAATTGTATTTGGTAATAAAGCTTTCGTAGGTGATGTTGCCATCCTGTGCAAAGGGCATTTCGGAAAGCAGATAGTAGCGGACAGCGTCTACACCAAAGCGTTCTGCCAGTTCGTCGGCATACATAACATTACCCTTGGATTTGGACATTTTATCGTCGGCAAAGAGCATCCAGGGGTGTGCCAACACCTGACGAGGCAGAGGCTCACCCAAAGCCATAAGGATAATGGGCCAGTAGATTGTGTGGAAACGGACAATGTCCTTACCGATAACATGTAGGTCGGCGGGCCAATTCTTTTTGTAGAAATCTGAGCTTCCGTCGGGGTCGTAGCCGATGCCTGTGATATAGTTGGAAAGGGCATCTATCCAAACGTAGATAACATGCTTGGGGTCAAATTCAACAGGCACTCCCCATGTAAAAGATGAACGGGAAACGCACAAATCCTGAAGCCCTGGCTTTATAAAGTTATTTACCATCTCGGCACGGCGAGATTCGGGAAGAAACAGATCGGGGGTTCCTTCGTAGTATTTAAGGAGTTGGTCGGCATATTTGGAAAGCTTTAAGAAGTAGGCTTCCTCTTTAGCATCAACACACTCTCTGCCACAGTCGGGGCATTTGCCGTCTACCAGCTGAGATGAGGTAAAGAAGGATTCACAGGGAACGCAATATTTACCCTCATATTCGCTCTTGTAAATGTCGCCCTGGTCGTAGAGCTTTTTGAAAATCTTTTGCACGGTCTTTTCGTGGTAGTCGTCGGTGGTGCGTATGAACTTGTCGTAGGTGGTATTCATACAATCCCAGACAGCCTTAATCTGACCCGCAACATTGTCCACATATTCCTTGGGAGTTATACCCGTTTTTTTTGCGTTCTCCTCAATCTTCTGACCATGCTCATCGGAGCCGGTCATGAAATATACGTCATAGCCCATTTTTCTCTTGTAACGGGCTATCATATCAGCCAGAACAATATCGTAAGTATTGCCGATATGGGGCTTTGAGGAGGTGTAGGCAATAGCGGTTGTAATGTAAAATTTTTGTTTTTCCATCTGGGTCAACACATTCCTTTCAAGGGGCAAATGCCCATATATGTGATATTATACCACTTGGTATATGTTTTTACAAGTATTTTAATTCACGTAAAAACGACTTTACGGTTCGGTTGCTTCTTTTCTTAGTGGGTTTAGCATCAATTCTCTTGACTTGCTGTCAACTTAATTATATAATGTACTTGTAGAAGTTTGCACTGTAAAAAGGATGAGCTTTATAAATAAAAGCCACAAATAGGGATGCTTTCCAAAGAGGTCGTTTAATGAAAGAAATCAACAGTTTTAAAAAGGGAATAGTCGACGGACTTCCTATATGCTTAGGATACTTTTCGGTATCCTTTGCTTTTGGAATATTTGCCGTGGGAAGTGGTTTGAGAATTTTAGAGGCATTGCTTATTTCAATTACGAATCTTACCTCGGCAGGGCAGCTGGCGGCAGTTCCCATAATTTGCGGGGGTGGCGGTCTTTTGGAACTTGCCATGTCCCAGCTTATAATCAATTCAAGATATTCGCTTATGTCGGTTTCACTTTCGCAAAGACTTGGAAACAGCATAAGATTGCGCCACCGCTTTATAATTTCCTTTGGAAACACTGATGAGGTTTTTGCAGTTGCTTCCTCTCAAAAGGGAAATGTGGGCAAGAGGTATATGTACGGACTGATTCTTACCCCGATTTTAGGTTGGTCATCAGGTACTCTTTTGGGCGCTGTGGCGGGTAACGTACTACCCGCTATCGTAACCACCTCGCTGGGTGTTGCTATCTATGGTATGTTTGTTGCTATAGTTGTGCCTCAGATTAAGGCGGAACGCTCGGCGCTTATCTGCACAGGAATTGCTGTGGCTTTAAGCTGTGCCTTTTATTACTTGCCAACACTCAATTCTGTGCCTAGTGGATTTGTGGTTATCATCTGTGCCGTACTGGCAAGTCTCATCATGGCGGTTGTAGCCCCCATAGAGCCCTCGTGTGAGGAGGTGGACACCTGTGCCTGATATTAAATTCTGGATTTATCTTTTGGTTATGGCAGGGGTCACCTATCTTGTTAGAATGCTACCCTTGGTGCTGGTTAAAAAGAAAATAAAAAACCGCTTTATCCTATCATTTTTGCACTATGTACCTATTGCGGTCTTAAGCGTTATGACAATTCCCGCTTGCTTTTACGCCACGTCTAATATTTATAGCGGTGCTACAGGCTTTTTGGTAGCAGTGGTCTTGGCCTATTTTGGAAAGAGCCTTTTATCCGTTGCGGCATTTGCCTGCGTGGGAGTATTCATTGTAGAACTAATTATGCAGTACATATAGTCTGTCCTTGAGAAATACGACCGCTATCTTAAAAAACTCATGGAAATAACCGCATTTTGCTGGCATAATTTAGATGGTTATATTAAAACAGAAATTATTTAAGGAGTTTGCAAGATGAAAAAACTTTTAGCTTTATGCTTAGCCTTAGCAATTTGTAGCTATGGGCTCACAGCATTTGCTGGTGATATCGTTGTGGATAACAATACAAACGGATCAGGTGGTTATATCAATGGTGAGGTTGAAGATACTTTGACAGATGATGAAATTGCACTAAGTCCTCTTTATTTCAATGATTTCGAAAACTGCACCTTTGACGCTACCGATGCCTATTTTAGCGTTACCGATACAGGTGACACTGCCTATGGCAAGGCTTTCAGAGCAAGTTATATAGATATAGACAATTTTGAAGGCTGGGCATCTGTTGAAGGCGGAGTAAAAGGAAGTACCTATTTAAGAAATGAGGAGACCTATTCCACTTTTAACGAGGACTTAACCCCAGGAAAAGACTACATTCTTGCCTTTGACTACAAGACAACAGATATGGGAAATTTTTATCCAGGAGCTTCAGGCGCCATATCCTTTGCGCCACAGATACCAAACTCTGTGTTTAACAATGGTTCTGATTATAGATACTTTTTACCACTGTCCCATGACTGGAAACAGCATACTGTTATGTTTAATAGTAGCACAGCAACATCTATGAATGTTAATATAAATACCATCGGTTCAAATGTAACCACATGGATCGACAACTACGGAGTGTACGAGCCGGTTAAGCTAACAGTTAAGGGTTTGGATGTGAAGCTTAATATAACAGAGGGTGTCTATGTAGATGGTTATTTAGGCAAAGGCTCAGCACTGGTAGCTACTGCTCCCGATGGAATGAGCATAAAGTCTGCCAAAATGGGTGGCAAAGAGCTTGATTTAATAGACGGAAAACTTAATATAGACGAGGTTACAGGCAGGGTAGAGGTAAATGTTATAACAAACCTAACCGCCTTAAAAGAAAAATTCACTATTAAAAATAATTATATATGGGTGCCTAAGGGTCAGTCTGTAGCTCAGTTTGTAAATGTCGCCCTAAAAAACGAAACCTACACTCTAACAGATGCCGAAGGAAATGAGAGACCTTCCAATGGCATTATATACCCAGGCGATGTTTTAACTGTTAAGATAGACGATACCGAAAGCAAAGTTTTCGGCTTTAAGTATATACTTGACACCTCTGGCACAGATAGTTATGTGGTATCCGACGTTGTGTATATCGTAGATTGTCTTCTTGGAAGAAAAGAACCTCAACTCCCTGAGGACGATATTAACGGAAGCGGTACTTTGACAGTATCAGACTTAGTGTTAGTTAGGTATCATATTTTGACAGCTAACGGTAGTTACTCGATAGATGAGTAAAAACTTGCAACCAGGTTTACACAGTAGAACTTTTAACAATGTTGTATATATCATAATGGATTAAGATAAAAATACCCCCGATAGTTAGCTATCGGGGGTTGCGCTATATTTAAACCCGCACTACAAAAGTTCGCCTTGTAGTGCGGGTTTTACTCTTATATTTAGAATTCCAGTTTTCCGCGGATGAAGTCTTTAAGCTCGGAGATAGGCATTCTTACCTGTTCCATGGTGTCGCGGTCGCGTACGGTTACACACTTGTCTTCCACGCTGTCGAAATCGTAGGTGATGCAGTAGGGAGTACCGATTTCGTCCTGACGGCGGTAACGCTTACCGATGGAGCCTGATTCATCAAAATCAACCATGAATTCCTTAGAAAGGTCTTGGAAAATTTTGGTGGCTTCCTCGCTCAGCTTTTTGCTCAAAGGCAGGATTGCCGCCTTGAAAGGAGCAAGGGCAGGGTGGAGGTGGAGAATAACGCGCTTGTCACCCTTTTCGTCGTCCTCCTCGTCGTAGGCTTCGCACAGGAAGGTAAGTACAACACGGTCAGCACCCAGAGAGGGCTCAACAACATAAGGTACGTATCTCTCGCCTGTTTCCTGATCGAAGTAGTCGAGTGATTTTCCCGAAGCCTCCTGATGACGGCCAAGGTCGTAGTTAGTTCTGTCGGCAATACCCCAAAGCTCACCCCAACCAAAGGGGAAAAGGTATTCGATGTCGGTTGTGGCTTTTGAATAGAAAGAAAGCTCTTCCTTTTCGTGGTCGCGCAGACGCATGTTCTCTTCCTTGATACCAAGGCTTAAGAGCCAGTTTTTGCAGTAGTCTTTCCAATAGTAGAACCATTCAAGGTCGGTATCGGGTTTGCAGAAAAATTCACATTCCATCTGCTCAAATTCACGGGTACGGAAAATGAAGTTACCTGGGGTAATCTCATTTCTAAAAGATTTACCTATCTGGCAAACGCCAAATGGGAGCTTTTTGCGTGTTGTACGCTGGATGTTTGCATAGTTAACAAAAATACCCTGAGCGGTTTCTGGGCGGAGGTAAACCTCGTTCTTAGCGTCTTCTGTTACACCGATAAAGGTTTTAAACATAAGGTTGAACTTACGGATGTCGGTAAAGTTTTTGCTTCCGCATTCGGGACATTCAAGACCGTTTTCGGCTATGTACTGCTCCATCTGCTCGAAGGTCATACCCTCTGCATGACCGCCGTGATCTTCAATAAGCTTGTCGGCGCGGTGACGTGCGTGACATTCCTTACAATCCATAAGGGGATCGGAGAATCCACCAACATGACCGCTGGTTACCCAGGTTTCGGGATTCATTATAATTGCAGAGTCGAGACCTACGTTGTAGGGAGACTCCTGAACGAATTTCTTCCACCAAGCCTTTTTAACGTTGTTTTTGAATTCAACACCTAAGGGACCGTAGTCCCAAGAGTTGGCAAGACCGCCGTAAATTTCACTACCTGCATAAACATAACCTCTGTTTTTTGCGAGGTTAACGATTGTTTCCATATCCTTTTCGCAGTTCTTTAACATCTATATACCCTCATTTCAAGTTATATAAAAATATAATACCTCTAAACCCTGAAAAAGTCAAGGTTTAGAGGCTAAATTAAAGTTTATAATATAATTATTGAAATACCGGTGCTACTCCACAGTAACCGACTTAGCGAGATTTCGGGGCTTATCAATGTCACAGTCACGAAGTACTGCGATTTCGTATGCCAGAAGTTGCATAGTCACTGCGGCAGAAAGAATCTCGGCATACTTTTCACATCTCGGTAGTCTTATAACTGTACTTGCCACATTCTCAGGCTCACGTGCCTCATCGTGACAGATGAACAGTACATCGGCTCCTCGACTGGAGCATTCTCTGATATTGCTTACAGTCTTATCATATAGCAGGTCTGAGGTAGATAGCGCAATCACTGGTGTACCCTCGGTTATAAGGGAAATCGTTCCGTGTTTAAGCTCTCCCGCTGCGTATGCCTCGCTATGTATATATGATATTTCCTTGAGCTTCAAAGAACCTTCAACACAAAGAGCGTGGTCGAGTCCTCTGCCTATATAGAATAGGTTATCATTTTTATAAAAGCGCTTTGCAATTTCCTTGATTTTATCGTGGAGCTGGAAAGTGCCCTCTATTGCTTTAGGTACACTGTGGTAAAGGCTGTGGCAAAGTTGTTTAACAGAATCTTGGGACATTGTACCGCAAAAATGAGCCAATTTTGCGGCGAGTAGCATAAATGCCGCAACCTGAACGCAGTAGCCCTTGGTTGTGGCAACGGCGATTTCGGGTCCCGCGTAGGTGTAAAGGGTGGCGTCTGCCTCTCTGGCAATACTGGAGCCTACAACATTAATAATGCCCATTGTAAAGGCACCATGCTGTTTTCCGTAGCGGAGAGCTGCAAGACTGTCGGCGGTTTCACCCGATTGGGAAACGATGATGATAAGGGTCTTTTCGTCAATAATAGGCTCGTTGTAGCGGAACTCTGAAGCAATTTCAACAGTTACAGGTATTCTTGCCATGTGCTCTATGAGATGTTTACCCACAAGTCCTGCGTGCATGGCGGAGCCACATGCAACAACATAGACCTTATTTACCTTTTTAAGCAATTCATCGCTTACACCATCACCCGAAAAGCTGGGCAGTCCGTCTTTAATTCTGGAACTCACTGTTTTGAAAAACGCATCAGGCTGTTCATGAATTTCTTTCAGCATAAAGTGGGGATAACCGCACTTTTCCGCCGCCTCCACCGTCATGTCGGTCTTCTGCCACTGGGGAGCGAGTTGACCATCAGCAGAGTGTAGAGTGATTTTGTCGGGGGTTATGTGAACAAGTTCACCCTCTTTTGGATAGCAGAACACATTTGTAAAGGGGAGAAGTGCTGTCATATCGGAAGCAAGATAACCTCCGTCAACACCCTTACCAATAATCAGGGGACTATCCTTTCTTATGGCAAAGATCTCTCCCTCTCGGTCTTTAAATATAATCTGAAAAGCATAAGAGCCTGTGATTTTTTTTATAGCTTCCAGAATGGCGGCTATAGGGTCACCGCTTTTTTTATATTCCTCACTGATTACCCACGCAGCAACCTCTGTGTCGGTTTCGGAAAGAAGTTCCTTTCCTCCCAAAGGCAGGGTGGATTTCAGTTCTCTGTAGTTTTCAATAATACCGTTGTGAACAAGTGCCAACACATCGGTTTTGTGAGGGTGAGCATTTATGTCGCTGGGACCGCCGTGGGTTGCCCAACGGGTATGACCTATACCACACCTAGTGCCCTCAAAGCCCTCTGCTTTAATTTTTTCGCGAAGACTGTCTACTCTTCCGCGACATTTGATAAGGGTGATGTTGTCATGTCCGCTTACAGCAACACCCACGGAGTCATAACCTCTGTATTCCAGCACCTTTAAGCCCTTTATGATTTTTGGCACAGCATTAGAGCTGCCAGTAAAACCTACTATTCCACACATAATTGCAAAATCCTTTCTTCTTTAAAGTTGAGATTTTGGGTGAAATCTGCAGTTTTCGGGCAGCTCAAAATTTTTCAAATAGATTTTGTATACAGAAATAAACAGTATTATAACACCGATTTCTTTGCAACACCGAAAACCGCGAGAGTCTCACGGCAAATCCCTTTCGCGCATATTAATTCTATTTGTTGAAAGTGGTTCAATATGCACAAATATATTGGAATATTGCAAGTATGTAGGGCTTTGTTTTACGGTTACCCGTATATTTTACCCACACATTAACGGTGTTGCTTCACCGAAGAGGCATCCGCCGAAGATTTCGATAGAGTATATATCGCAAGAAAAATCCTTTAAATATATCCCCATTAACCTCTTTCCTCGTTAACCGCCCAAGAGCTAAGGCGGTCTGGCGCTATCATTTCCCTGATTTTCGGGTGATTTAATTTTCACTGCATACTTTCCGTGTTTGCGGCGCCCTTTTGGAGCACCGCAAACATTTAATTTTTAAGCGAGGCCACGTGCCTTGATAAGTTCTATAACTTCATCTACATAAGTGTGGCAAATTTCTTCGCTTTCTGCCTCAACCATAACTCTGATTAAAGGCTCAGTTCCGCTTTCTCTCAGCAGAATTCTTCCGCTGTCGGAAAGCTTCTTAGTGATTTCGGCTACCTTTTCTTTAATAGCCTCATCCTCACGCACCGCCGCTTTATCTTCCACGCGGATGTTCTTCAGCAACTGTGGGAACATCTTAACAGGTTCAGCAAGTTTTGAAAGGGTTTGCTTTGCGTTAAGACAAGCCTCGGCAAGTTTTATAGCTGTGAGGAGTCCGTCACCTGTGGTGGCATATTTGCTGAGGATAATGTGACCTGACTGTTCTCCGCCAACACGGTTTCCGTAGGTAACCATGTTTTCGTAGACATACTTGTCGCCGACTTTGGTCTGGGTGTAGTCAATGTCGGCTTCCTTTAATGCCTTGTACAGTCCCATATTGGACATGACGGTGGTGACAACGGTGTTGTTGGAAAGGATTCCACGGTTTTTCATATCCACACCGAATATGTAAAGAATATGGTCGCCGTTTACCACGTTTCCCTTTTCATCAACCGCAATACAGCGGTCCGCATCTCCATCAAATGCGAAGCCCATATCGAGCTCATTATCCTTGACGAAATCCTGCAATACCTCAATGTGGGTAGAACCCGCATTTTCGTTGATGTTGGTTCCGTCGGGTGCGGCGTTGATGGTGTGAGTTGTAGCACCCAACGCATCAAAAACACTTTTAGCAATCATCCAGGCACTGCCGTTTGCGCAGTCAAGACCTATGTTAAGACGCTTGAAAGAACGGGCAGAGAGAGAAATAAGATAGCCAATGTACATATTTCTTCCTGCGGAATAATCCACACTTCTGCCAATATCGGCGCCAGTTGCCAAGGGCAAATCATCACCCTCAACACCTAAGGCGGCAAGGTTGCCGTCAAGATACAGCTCGATTTTCTCGATGGTATCATCATCGATTTTTTCGCCCTTGTGGTTTACAAGCTTGATTCCGTTATCATAGTAGGGATTGTGACTGGCGGAAATCATAATTCCACAGGCGAATTCATCGGTATGGGTGGCATAGGAAACACTGGGGGTGGTGGTAACATGTAGCATATATGCATCGGCGCCTGATGCGGTGAGACCCGCAATAATAGCGTATTCAAACATATAGCTGGAAAGACGGGTGTCTTTACCAATCACAACCTTTACCCGCTCTTTTTTCTCCTTGCCGTAGTACCAGCCGAGGAATCGACCGATTTTGTAGGCATGTTCGCTGGTAAGTGTTTTTCCGGCTTCGCCGCGGAAGCCGTCTGTACCAAAATATTTTGCCATGATATTATTTCCTCCAAAAGCTTTAAATCAAGTACTCTTTATTTAAGCGTATGCAGTTTGAGGGAAAATAAATCTATATTAATTTTATCACATACCATCAATAAAGTCAATCTGTACAAATGCAAAGTCGAATTATACAAAACCCGCCCATTTTGTAGGGCGGGTTAAATGCTTTATTTGGTTCGTTTCAATTCATACACCACATCGGCGGCTTTAGAAACATCTGGGGAGTGGGTAACGATTATTACGCATTTCCCCTCGTCTGCAAGCATACGGAAGATGTTCATGATTTCTTCCTGGGTTTCGCTGTCGAGGTTGCCTGTGGGCTCGTCGGCGAGGATTATCTTTGGGTCGTAGGAAAGGGCACGGGCAATGGCAACTCTTTGTTGCTGACCGCCCGAAAGAAGCAATACCTTGCGGTCTAACTCCTCCTCCTCAAGCTGTACCTTTTTAAGATATTCCTGTGCTACAGCTTTTTTGTTCTTAACCTTAACCCCCGCGATGTCCATAGAAAGCTGTACGTTTTCTACGGCGCTCATGTGGAAAAGCAGATTAAAGCTTTGAAATACAACTCCAACATTTCGGCTTCTGTATTTATATCTATCAAGTTTAACTATATCCTTTCCCTCGTATAAAATCCTGCCGTGGGTAGGCTTAGCAAGACCCGAAAGCAGAGAGAGAAGCGTGGTTTTACCCGCTCCTGATTTGCCTACAATGGCATAGATTTTACCCTGCTCGAAACCCAAGTTCATATTCTCTAAAATCATGCGGGAGTTTTTGTCGTAGTGATAGCCTAAATTATCTAATTCTAAAATGTTCATAAAATCAACCCCCTTAATTATTCTCTATTGCTAAGGATTTTCAGCGGCTCATACCGCATCACAAACAGCACTGCAGACAGAGCCGAAATCAGCGTGAGTCCCAGACCCACCAATATCATCTGCCCGATAACCGTCAGGTCTGTGGCAGAGGTAACACTGGCAATGTAGTTGTTGGTGTTTTGCATGAAGCCTTGGAAACGTCCGCCCATGCCGCCTTTACCACCCATAGCATCGTTTGGCATTTCGGGTGGGGTGTTGCCGTCGGTGATATCTGGAGGAGTCATTTGTCCGCCGTCTTCAAAGGGATTAGCAACCACGGAAGAATCCTCTGACGCTTCAGCGGAGGTGGTGTTAATTGTGGTGAGAAGTCCGTTTGTTATAGGCACAGAGGACACCGCGCCAATACAACTACCTATGATAAGAGCCGAAAAGGTGATGCAGAAAAGCTCGATAACGAACTGTGTGGCAACCTTGTGTTTTTTCATGCCGATGGCTGTTAGCACACCTATTTCATATTTCCTGTCGCGAATGCTGAAAAGATTGATTATCACAAGAACAATCGCGCCGATTATGAATATAACAATCAGAAAATATGTGGCATATCCGCCAAGGGTCTCAAGCTGTTCTATGCTCTGCTCGTAGTTTTCCACATCCTCCGAAACCAAGGAGTAGCTGTCGGCTGAAACCAGTTCATTCATAGAGTTGTAATCTGTGAGGTTCTTGAAGCTGTAGGTACCGCTGTAGATAGGGGAGAGGACAGGGCTTTTTTCTTCGGAATTTTCGCTGTCAGAATCCTCGTTGTCAGCGTTTTTCTTTTCGCTTGTGGCAACGATTTTCTCTATTGCCGCTGAGCTGATATGGATGTAGTTATCGGTGTAGGAAGCGTTGGAGGAGGTGTCGGCTGTGTCGGTGGATTCTGAAGTGTCGCAAATCCCCACAATGGTGAATTTGTAACTTTCCTCATCATTGTTGGGGTTGGTAAGCTTGAAACTGTCGCCAATCTCCAGCTTGTTCTCATCAGCCAATGCCTTGGAAATCACACAGTTTCGAGCCGAGTCCTCTAAATCCAGCACATCTAAACTGCTAACATAGGACGGCATAGCGTCGGTGCTGTTATATCCCACAACGGTAAAATCATTCATGGATGCCATATTGAAGAAGAACTGATTGTTTATAATTTGATTATTAGTGATGAATGTGTTACCACCTGGGAAGTTACCGCCACTGGGGGGTGTGGCACTGTTTTCGGTGCCGCCCTGTGGGTTTTGAGGCATTGCTGGGAAGGTCTGTGTATCATCGGTGAGGTCGTTTTGGTTGGTATTATTCTTTTCGGTATCTTTTTGATTTTCTGTAATGCCGTTTTCAACTCTCTCGGTGTTATTGTCGGTATCTCCCTGTGGCATCTGAGGGGATTGCTGTTCCCCATTGTTGGGCGCGGAGTCTGAGGGACGGGAGGAAACTGATTCCTGGGTTGGATTACCTGTGTCTCCGTCAGTCTGTGAGTTATTGCTTTCTGTAGCAGAGGAGGTTGCTGACTGAGAGCTTGACTCAACGCTGGAAGTATTTTCTGTTTCGGAAGATACGGTTGGTTCCTCTGTCGGTTGGTTTTGTTGAGCAGGGGTGTCTTGAGGCTCGTTACCCTCTCCATCGTTCACTAAATTTAGGACTGAACCCGCGTTTGTGTGACTTAGATTAATAACAGTGCCGTCTTCTTCATCGGCTGTATCTTCCTCGGTGACAGATTCTGTGGAGGTGGTGGAGCTACTGGTAGAGGAGGTGATTTTTTCTCCGTTTTCAATATCTCCGTATTTGTCTCTGAAATCGCGGTTTTGCCCGAAAGATCCCGAAACATCTAATGGCTCGATTCCGTCACCCGCTGAAAAGTAAAGGGAAGCGCTATAGCTAAAGCTCTTTACAAGAGGGTTTTCGGCATGATTCTCAAGGGTTTCTAAAGGTATACCCTCCATTGCCTTGCCTCTTTCGGTGGAGGTGAGAGTGGCGGTTATCTCTCTATCCTCGGCATATTGATTTTTAAGGGTGGTGTTGGACCTCTTTATGGAAAGACCAATGCAAGAGGATACCGAAAGCACCAGCACAATGAGTCCGATAAGCAGATTTCTGCCCTTTGCGCGGACTATGCTTTTGAATGCGTTTTTTAGAATATACATACCAAAACTCCTTTTCTCATTATGCCTTATATTCTATCCGCGGTTTGTTGTGACACATAAGATGTATTTGTAAATAAATTGTGAATAAAAAAGGCCACGTGCCGAAGCACATGACCTTTAAGATCAATTAACCTTTCAATACTTCCCTTTGAGCATCCTTACAATTCACAATCGGTTGAAGCGTAAACTCTGCCGTAAAATCCCTTTCATTAAGGGTGTATTTCTGTTGTATGTCAGGACCGCAAGAGCCCGATCCCACCCCCGAATGCATGTAATCAAAACAAAGTACAGTTTCGTAAGATTCGGGAAGCTCGTAGTCATGAGCCGCCGAGATTAAATCCTCTTGGCGGTAGGGCAGACAACTAAAATCAAAACCTCTATCGTTCTTTATAAGCAGTCCACTGTTGGAGCGGTCGGTGACTGCGCACCAGAGGGTATCTGTATGGTTGCCGTTGTCCTGAGGCTTCACATAGTGGGTGTATTGTGTCGCCACATCGCTTCTGAATCTTCCCATGAAGCTCGACTGTTGCATATCAATATAGCTGTCATAGGGTCCCTTGCCAAAATATTCAAGCTGATTATAAGCTTTCGGCATGATTGCCCTGAAGCCAAAGCGGGGCAGGAATTTGATTTCTTCATTTTCTATATTCGCATTGTAGGAAATCTTAATTCTACCGATTCCGTCGATTTCATAGTTGCATCTGCCTTTTATCGCGGGGATTTTAGTGGGGGCACAGAGGACAAAAGAGGCTGAGATTTTTATGCTCTTGCCCAGCACCTCATAGTCCACCGAGTTCCAGTGTGTCATCAGGTCGTCTAGACCTGAGTTAGAAAAGAAACCATTATTCATATCGTTGTCGATGGGAGCGTGATAGGCATTAAGAGAGAGTGGCTCAGAAAGGAGTTCCTTATCCTTTATAATCAGGGAGGTGAACATACCCAGCTTTTTTGAGAAGGTGTATTTAAAACCGTCTCCCGTGACGGTAAGAGTCTGTTTTTCCGCAAGTACGCTGGGTCTTGAAAAAATAGGGGGAGTAAGGGTTTCGCTTTCTCTGAGAATTTCGAACTGCTGTGAGGACATCTCCAAGCCATAGGGAATGCTTTCGGAAGAACATGCCCATTTGAAGAATATTCTTATGTGGCAAATGCCCGAAAGCTCTGGGTATTCTATTTTTACGGTGTTGCATCCCCGTGGTGGGGTGGTAAGCAAGGGTAATTCACCACTGCTTACAACCTCTCCGTAACGGGTGATTTCATAATAACCTTGAAGTCTGGAAAGGAAAAGAAAATCATATCTGTTGGTTATTTTGAATTCACCCGATTGTATGTCTATCGCCTCTACTAAAACAGGGGATATAACATATTTGTAGTTGATAAGTCCCGGTGTTGGATCTCCATTGGGTTGGATAAGTCCATCAACACAGAAGTTACCATCGTGATATTTTTCACCAAAGTCACCGCCGTAGAGATACATATTCCGCCCGTCATCGGTTTTTCCTCCGTAGAGTCCGTGGTTGAACCATTCCCAAACACAACCGCCCATAAACCGAGGCTCGTTGTAGATTATATCCCAGTAATCCTTAGTATCACCTGGGCCATTACCCATAGCATGAGAATATTCGCACAAGAATAGAGGTTTCTCGTTATCCTTGAAATAATAGTCGCGGCAGTGTTCCAACGAAGGATACATACGACTGTTAATATCGGGCTCAGGTTTGTATACCCAATTAACAAAATCGCAGGTGGGATTTTCGCCGTTGTTTGCGCGGTCATCGTAAGAACCCTCGTAGTGTGTAACTCTTGATGGGTCGCGGTGCTTGGTCCAACTTAGCATTGAGCGAAAATTACAGCCGTATCGGCTCTCGTTACCCATAGACCAAGAGAAAACGCTGGGTCGGTTTTTATCTCTTTCCACCATTCGCATCACGCGGTCGAGATATGCCGCTTCCCATTCGGGGTTGTCGGAAATATTGAACTTGTCGTCAACATAACAAATTCCGTGTACCTCAAGGTCGGCTTCATCCATCACATACATACCCGCTCTGTCGCAAAGCTCCAAAAATCTCGGGTCGTTGGGGTAGTGACTGGTGCGGACTGTGTTGATGTTGTGCTGTTTCATTTTGTAAAGGTCGCAAAGAAAATCATCCGGGGTGCAGACATAACCTGTACATGGGTTGAAGTCGTGGCGGTTTACCCCCTTGAGTTTCACGGCAACACCGTTAATTTTAAATATATTATCAACTATTTCCACCTTGCGAACACCGATTTTAAGGGGGATAATTTCGTTGGCAGATTCAATCAAAGCGGTGTATAGTTCGGGGGTTTCTGCCGACCATAGCAGAGGATTTTCAATATGGAAACGTGCGGTACCGTCGTCCATCGGTATAACCGTTCCCAGTTTTTCGCCTTCTGGGTCAAAAAGGGTGACATAGGTGTCAATAGGACTTCCGCCTTTAATATTTACTTCAATTTCCGCAGAGTTCAAATCGGGAGCAATAGGGGTCTTGACTTCAAAATCGGTGATATGTCCCTCGGGACGCATCAGCATATATACATCGCGGAAAATTCCCGACATTCTCCATTTGTCCTGAGTTTCAAGATATGTTCCGTCACACCATTTAAGCACAACAACCGTGATACGGTTTATGCCTGTGTGAAGATAATCGGTCACATTGAATTCCGAGGTCATGTGGGAAACCTGGCTGTAACCCGCAAATTCTCCGTTCACATAAAGATAGAAGCAGGAGTCAACCCCCTCAAACACAAGGTATTTCTGCGCCTCCTTGCAGTCTTCCGAAAGGCTGAATTCTTTTACATATACCCCCGCAGGATTGTCCACAGGTACAAAGGGCATGTTGGTTGGTATAGGGAATCTTGTGTTGAGATACTGAGGCTTATCGTAGCCTTGTAGTTGCCAGTTGGACGGCACGGGAATTGAGTCCCACCCCGAAACCTCGGCATCGTAATAGGTGAGCATATCGGGAATGTCGTCGTAGGATTCAAAATATTTAAACTTCCAGTCGCACCCCGACAGCATAAGAAATCTGCGGGAATTCTCTCTGATACCCTCCGCTGCAGTTTTTACATCATCGTAGGGGATATAATAAGCGCGATTAGGCTCGGTCCCTAAGTGTAATTTTTTATGATTTTCGTGCAGACGTTGGTAAACCATTTTAAATCTCCTTTAAAATATAATCCGTGATGGCAACCAATTCTTGATTTTTATAGTAGTATCTCGGCACACGGCGGGAAATACCGCAAACTATCTCATAGTTTATGGTATGGCTAAGCTGAGCAATTTCTTCCACGGGTATAAATTCATCACCCTGTCTGCCGAACAGAACCACCTCGTCGCCCTCGCTGGGTTCTGGGATGTGGCTGACGTCCACCACCAGTTGGTCCATGCAAACCCTGCCTACTATTTTGCATCGGTTCCCGTGTATCAGCACTTCACCCTTTCCTGATAAAAGCCTCGGATATCCGTCGGCGTAACCAACACATACCGTTGCTAATTTGGTTTCCTTTTCAGCTTTAAATGTTCTTCCGTAGCTCACGGTGTCTCCGGAATCCACAGAATGCACCATGGTAACGGTTGATTTGAAAGACATAGCAGGGTGCAGATTTATGGGTAAATCAAGACCTGTGTCAGGGGTTAGACCGTAAAGGCATATTCCAAGCCGCACAGTGTCGAGATGCATTTGAGGCATTGTGAACACACCAGCCGAGTTACAGCAATGGCGGATTTTCGGGGTGTAACCCATACCGATTAGTTTATCGCATACAGCAGTAAATTTATCCGCTTGTAGTTTTGTAAATTTTAAATCACTGTCTCCACCGCGGTCGGCAGAGGCGAAGTGGGTGAACAAGCCTTCAAAGTTAAAGCAATTATTATCCAAAATCTCGGTTATTTCGGCTATAGCCTTTGGTGTGTCCTTACAATCGAAGCCAAGACGGTTCATACCTGTATTCAGTTTTATGTGTATATTCAGTTTTCGGTTTGAAGAACTAAGCCTTTTTGCAAGAGTCTCGGCATATTCCTTTGAAAAAACAGCCTGGCTGATATCAAAATCCAAAAGGGCTTCTGCAGACTCGGGGGAGGTGTAGCCTAAAATCAAAACGGAGCCCTCAATTCCCGACTTCCTCAGCTCTATAGCCTCTCTCAGGGAAGCCACAGCGAAGTTGTCAACCCCACATTCCAAAAGAAGTTTTGCGGTTTCTACCGCGCCGTGACCGTAGGCATCCGCTTTGATTACGGCTATTATTCGGCTATCCTTTGTCATCCCTTTGAAAGCAGAGATGTTATGCTTTATGGCATCAAGGTCAATCTCCGCCCATACATGTTTTTTAAATTCAATCATCTTAGTCCTCATCCTCACCGCAGAACTTACTAACATCTATATTTCTGCGCTCAACCGCTGTGGAAAATACAATTTGGGTTTCGGTTATGCCGAACTGCCCCATCTGTCCTATGAAATTATCCAGCATTTCGGTGCTTTCAAAAGCCACCTTAATCATCATGGAGTAGTGTCCTGTAACGCAGTTGCATTCCAACACATTGGGATGATTGCAAACAAATGGATAAAATGTAGGCTTCTGGGCGGGTTGAAGCTCTAAATTTATAAATGCAATAATTGGGTATCCCAACTTCTTGTGGTCGATACAGGCGGTGTAGCCTGTTATGATACCCTCTTTTTCCAAGCGTTCAATTCTGGAGGCGGTGGCAGGGGAGGAGAGATATACTTCCTCTGCCAACTGTTTTAAGGGCGCTCTGCCGTTTTTCTGCAAAAGGGAAATAAGCTTGTAATCAATACTGTCCATGACTTTACCTGCCTTTATATAAAATAATCACAAGTTAATTTTATTACAGATTTATGCCATAGTCAAGTAAATTATAAGCTTTTATTGTTAATAAAATAAACCCGAAAGGTTAATTGGTAAATTTTATTAAGGAAACCTCAAAAATAAACCAAAGCACCTTTCGGATTTAACTTTAAATTTTTTCTACCTCTATCAGATGAGCAATGCAGGGGATACTCTCGCCTTGACCTGTTGAGACGGTGGAAAGCAGCGCACCCGTACCCATAACCAGCACCTTTTTCCATTTGCCGCTTTCAAGATTTGAAAGTATATAACTGCAAAAAAGAGACCCTACACAGCCGCATCCCGAGCCGCCCGAATGAACATCCTGCCGCTTTTTATGAAACATCAGCTTCCCACAGTCCTGATGGTTTTGGAGACTGACACCCTGCCGACTCAAAAGCTCGAGAAAAAGCTCCGAGCCAACATATCCCAAGTCTCCTGTGAATATATAATCATAGTCCTCAGGGTTGGTGCCTGTGTCTTTCAGGAAGTTTATAAGGGTATCCGCCGCGGCGGGGGAAAATGTCAAGAGAACACCATAAATTTTTTGAAATTTATTTTTCCCTTTGTTTATGCGCTTTCCGAGACTTTATTTATGGGTGCGGCTATAGGTAGGTAGATGTGAAAGGTAGACCATACTTGCGCAAGTAAACATTTTTTATTACTTTATATAATATATGTATTGACTTATGATTACCGGGTGTGATATGATATATTTAAGAATAAAGAAGCGAGGTACTATTAATGACTTTCGGACAAAAACTAAAAAGATATCGTGAAGAAAACGGGTTAACTCAAGAGTTACTTGCCGAAATACTTGGGACACATAAACAAAATATTTGTCGTTTTGAAAAAGAACACATTACCCCAAAAGCAGAAACTGTGAGAAGATATGCCGAGAAACTGGATTTACCTTTTAATTATTTATTCAATGACGGAATTGTAACAGAAAACGGATTAGATCTCTCAGATTCATCTGTTCGAAGAGCTTTGTGGCGCTATATAGATGCTGATGAATTCGGAACACCTATACTTGTATTTAACGGTTTGTGTAATACTCAAAACCTTAAACAAGTCACTGAAAAAGAGGAAATCGAAAATCAAAAATATTGGAAGCTTTGCGAAGATTTGCGTAAAAATCCCCTTGGCAGAGACGAAGTAAGAATTATAACGGAATTACGCAGGCAGCCTGAGTTGAGAATAGCTGTAAAACGCATATTAGGAATAGAAAGCTAATTGATCTAAATAGCAATAACAGAAAGGAAATATTATGACAGAAAAGAAACCCGTGTATAACGGATATAATGAAAAATATATCATTGGTTCAGAACTAAAGGCTACATTTGAAAATAAATACTATGTAACCGGAAGACATCACTCTGTAATTTTGGGTATCACTATTCCTGAGTATCTAGAACTTATTAATATTGACGACACAAAAACATATAGAATATTTATAAACGATTATTTCTGTCGTATTATGGATGCTGAAACAGACAAACTAACTGCATTCTTTGGATACTCGTCATTAGATAATATAAAAATATGCACAGATCCAGAGTCTATAAAATTAGAATTCACCTGTCCAAATTGTGGTGCAAACCTAAAATTTAGAGAAGGAAAATTTGGTGAGTTTTTAGGTTGCTCAAAATATCCATCATGTAAATACACAACTAAAATTCCAATTATAGGAAATTGCTAATTAATAGAGAATCAACCATGCAAGCATAAATCTGCATGGTTGATTCTGTTTTTTAGATTAAAATATAACTTGTCGACACAAATCTTACGCCGATTTTTTCTTTTTGTCGGGCTTTTCGGGCTCGATGAGTTGCTTATTGAGTTCGATATATTCAACTGCCTGTGCATAAGCATCTTGGAACTTGAATACAACCTCAATGTCTCCGCCCTCGTGTACGAAAATTTCTTGCACCAGTTCGGTAAGCAACGGTCTTGTTAAAGCCTCAATGTTGCCGTACTTTTTGAAGTGTGATACAAAGTCGTTCTCTTCGGTGATACCGTTTTTGAACTCCTCTGCCGATTTATTGAGTGAAGCAATTTTTTCGTCCAGAACACTCAATTTCTCATTCAACCGTTCCTTTACCACCTTGTACTCATCTTTAGTAATAACACCGCTTTTCCAATCAGGATAGAGATCGGCAA